>CAZPTD010000273.1:0-5964 GCA_964588915.1 uncultured Neomegalonema sp.
CACCTCGCTCGTCGCGCTGGCGCAGGAGGATATGAAGAAGCTGATCGCCTACTCCTCGGTCGCGCATATGGGCTATGTCACGCTCGGGACGTTCGCCGCCAACCAGCAGGGCGTCGACGGCGCGGTCTTCCAGATGATCAGCCACGGCTTCATCTCCGCCGGGCTCTTCATGCTGGTCGGCGTCATCTATGACCGCGCCAAGACCCGCGAGATCGCGGCTTTCGGCGGCCTCGCCGAGAAGATGCCGATCTACGCCGGCGTGCTCATGCTCTTCGCGATGGCCAATGTCGGCCTGCCGGGCACCTCCGGCTTCATCGGCGAGGTGCTGTCGCTCATCGGCGCCTTCGAGGCCTCGACCTGGGCGGCGCTCGGCGCGACCAGCGGCGTCATCCTTTCGGCCGCGTATATGCTCTTCATGTACAAGCGCGTCACCTTCGGCGCCTTCAACGCCGAGCGTCTGCCGGCGATGCCGGACATGACCGCGCGCGAGAAGGCGGTGATGGCGCCGCTCGCCGCCGGCGCGATCGTGCTCGGGGTCTATCCGTCGCTCGCCACCGACCTCTTCGTGCCGGCGACCGAGCGGCTGGTCGCGAGCTACGAGGCCGCTCAGACGGACGGCGTGGAGACGGAGGCGGCGGCCTTCGAGGCGACGTCGCCGGACGTCGCGGCGGCGGAATAGGAGCGCAGGAATGAGCCCGATCGAATCCGATCTCAGCGCCGCCATGCCCGAGATCGCGCTCGCCGTCGGCGCGATGGCGCTGCTGATGGTCGGCGTCTTTCGCGCCCGCGGCGGCTCGCAGCGCGCTCAGACCGGCACGACGCAGCTCGTCCTCGTGCTCTCGACCGCGCTTCTCTTCGTCATCGGCGTCTTCGTGGCGCGCGGCGAAGGCGCGGTCGGCGCGTTCGACTGCCTCGCGCCGGCGGACGGCGACGTCGCGGCGAAGGGCTGCCTGTTCATCGACGACACGTTCAGCCGCTTCGGCAAGGCTTTGATCTTCTTCGGCACCGCGGTGATGCTGCTGCTCGGCGTCGACTACATGCGCCGCCACGAGATGATGCAGTTCGAGTATCCGATCCTGATGCTCTTCGCCGCGCTCGGCATGGCGATCATGGTCTCGGCCAACGATCTCATCACGCTCTATCTCGGCCTCGAGCTGCAGTCTCTGTCGCTCTACGTCATCGCCGCCTTCCGCCGCGACTCGATCCGCTCGACCGAGGCGGGGCTCAAATACTTCGTGCTCGGCGCGCTCAGCTCGGGTCTCCTGCTCTACGGCGCGTCGCTCATCTACGGCTTCACCGGCTCGACGCGCTTCGACCAGATCGCCGAGGTCGCGCTGCGCGTCGCGGCCGGCGTCGAGGGCGGCGAGGCGGCGCCGGTCGGCCTGCTCTTCGGTCTCGTCTTCCTGATCGCCGGCCTCGCCTTCAAGATCTCCGCCGCGCCTTTCCATATGTGGACGCCGGACGGCTATGAGGGCGCGCCGGCGCCGGTGACGGCGTTCTTCGCCACCGCGCCGAAAGTGGCGGCGCTCATCCTCTTCGGCCGCGCGATGATGGGCCCGTTCTACGAGATGGCGCCGCAATGGTCGCAGGTCATCATCGCGCTCTCCGTCGCCTCGATGTTCCTCGGCGCCTTCGCCGGCATCGGCCAGACCAACATCAAGCGGCTGATGGCCTATTCGTCGATCGGCCATATGGGCTTCGCGCTGGTGCCGCTCGCCGCCGGCACCGATGTCGGCGTCGAGGCGATGCTGGTCTATCTCGTCATCTATCTCGTCACCAATATCGGCATGTTCGCCTTCATCCTGACGATGACGCGCGACGGTCAGCAAGTGGCGCGGCTCGCCGATCTCAACGGCTTCGCCAAGACCAATCCGGGCGCCGCGGCCGGGCTCTCGGTGCTCCTGTTCTCGCTCGCGGGCATCCCGCCGCTCTGGGGCTTCTTCGCCAAATTCGTCGCCTTCGACGCGGCGGTCGAGGCCGGGCTGGTCACGCTCGCCGTCGCCGGCGTCGTCGCCAGCGTCATCAGCGCTTACTACTATCTCAGCCTGGTGCGGCGGATGTATTTCGAGGAGCCGGGCGCGCAGTCCTTGAAGATGGCCGGCGGCGTCGAGCACCGCTTCTTCTTCGGCGCCGCGGCGCTCGCCATGATCCTCGCCTTCGCGCCGTTCCCGCCCTTCAACGGGCTCGGCGCCGAGCAGGCGGCGGGCCGGGCGGCCGCGTCTCTCGCCGCGCAGCGCGTCGCGTCGGCGGAAGCGCGCGCGCCGAGCGACGGCGAAATTCGCCTTGCGCGGCTCGCCGCGACTGGCCAGTCTCTCAGCCTGGGCGTTTCACCGACCGATAGCGAGTGATCTGAGGCCGAGCATGGCGCTGGATGCGCGAATCGAATGGTTGGCGAGCGTCGACAGCACCAACTCCGAAGCGTTGCGCCGGGCTGATCAGGGCGAGAGCGGTCCGGTCTGGATCGCGGCCGCCGAGCAGTTCGAAGGCCGAGGCCGGCGCGGCCGTCGCTGGGAATCGGGCCGCGGCGATCTGGCGGCGACGCTGCTCTTCGAGCCGGGCGCGTGGCGCCGCGGCGCGACGCCGATCGAGGTCGCGACGCTCTCCTATGTCGCCGCGCTCAGCGTCGCGGACATGATCGAGGACCTCCATATCCGCTCGGCGCCGCGGCTCAAATGGCCGAACGACGTGCTGCTCGGCGGCGCCAAGGTCGCCGGCGTCCTTTTGGAGGCGCGCGGCGCGGCGTTGGCGATCGGCGTCGGCGTCAATCTCGTCAACGCGCCGATGAACCCGGGCCGGGCGACGCCGAGCGCGCCCGTCGTTCCCGCGGCGGCGCTCGGCGCCTTCACCGGCGATCTCGACGCGCTCCGGCCGGAACGCGTTCTCGAGATGACCGCGCGGCGCTTCGACGAGCGGTTCGAGGCGTGGCGCGTCGGCGGGTTCGCCGCCATTCGCGGACATTGGCTCGAGCGGGCCGAGCGCTTGCGCGGCGAGGTCGCGGCGCGCCTGCCGCATGAGACGGTCGAAGGCCGTTTCGCCGATGTCGATCACGACGGCGCGCTCATCCTCGAGACGGCGCTCGGCCGCCGCCGGATCCACGCCGCCGACGTCTACTGGCCGGCCGCCGAGTAGCTCCGCCGGCGCCCGGCCGAGCCGGCGAGAGAATCCTGGCCAGGAGTGACCATCCGCTGTAGAGCGAGGCGCTTAGCTCAGGCTGCGCGCGCGCGCCGGGCGGAGAGTCGCCGCAGCGGCGGCGAAACGGAATTCAGGGTCGGCGTCGACCCAAGATCAACGGCGCCTTTCGTAATCGACGCATGGATGGAAGAATAGATGACGGGAAAAGAAGAACTCGTCTACGTCGCCCTGGGCGGCGCGGGCGAGATTGGGATGAATTGTTACCTCTACGGTTGCGGTCGTCCCCAAAAACGCAACTGGCTCATGGTCGATTGCGGCGTCGCCTTCGGCGATATGAGCTCGGCGCCCGGCGTCGACATCGTCCTGCCGGATATCGACTTCATCGTCCAGGAGCGAGCCAACCTCGCCGGCGTCGTCATCACCCACGCGCATGAGGACCATGTCGGCGCGATCGCGCGTCTCTGGCGGCGACTCAAGAAGCCCGTTTACTGCACCGCCTTCACCGCCGCGATCGCGCGGCGGAAATTCGAGGAGGAGGGACTCGCGACCGACGCGGTCGTGGAGGTCGCGCCGCGGACGCAGTTCGAGGTCGGGCCGTATGCGGTCGAGTTTCTGCCGATCACGCATTCGATCCCGGAGGCGATGGCGCTCGCGATCCGAACGCCGCTCGGGCTCGTCGTCCATAGCGGCGACTTCAAGATCGACGAGGCGCCGGGCATGGGGCCAAGCTTCGACGCCGCCGCGTTCGCCGCGCTCGGCGAGGAGGGCGTGCTCTGCCTCGCCTGCGACAGCACCAACGTCTTCGAAGAGGGCGTCTCGGGCGCGGAAGACGGCGTCGTCGAGGCGCTGAGAGAGATCATCGCGTCGAGCACGGGCGTCGTCGCCGCGACGACCTTCGCCTCGAACGTGGCGCGCATCCGCAGCATGGCGATGGCGGCGGCGGCCTGCAATCGATCGGTCGTCGTCGCCGGCCGCGCCATGCGCCGGATGATCGACGTCTCCCAAGAGCTCGGGCTCCTGCGCGACTTCCCGGAGACGATCGGCGAAGAGGAGGCCAAGGATCTGCCGGACGAGCATCTCTTCTATCTCGTCACCGGCAGCCAGGGCGAGGGCAGGGCGGCGCTCGCGCGCATCGCCTCGGGCGCCCATCCGACGGTCTCGCTCAACGACGGCGACACCGTGATCTTCTCGTCGCGAACCATTCCGGGCAACGAGCGCGAGGTCTATAAGCTCTACAACCGGCTCTCCGAACGCGGCGTCCGCGTCGTCGACGCCGACATGGCCGAGATCCACGTCTCCGGTCACGCCAATCGCGCGGAGCTGAGGCGTTTTTACGAGCTCTTGAAGCCGAAGCTGTCGCTGCCGCTCCATGGCGAGCACCGGCATCTGAGCGAGCACTGCCGGATCGCGCCGGAATGGGGCGTCGACGCGGCGCTCCTGGCGCCGAACGGGTCCATGGTGCGGATCGCCGGTCCGGGCGAGCGCGGCCAGATCGACGAGGTCGAGAGCGGACGCGTCTATCTCGACGGGTCGACCTTCGTCGGCGCGCTCGACGGCGTGATGCGGGCGCGGCTGCGGCTCGCGCGCCAGGGCCATGTGTCGATCGCGCTCGTCGTGGACGAGGAGGGCGAGCTCATCGCCGACCCGGAGGTGCGCTGCGTCGGCGCGCCCGAGGACGGCGAGAATTGGGAGGCGCCGCTCGACGAGATGATCATCGACGCGGTCGACGAGGCGGTCGAGCGCTTGCCGATGCGCGACAAGCTGTCCGACAGCGCCCTCGAGGAGGTCGCGCTTCAGGCGTGCCGGCGGGTCTGCGATCGCAACTGGGGCAAGAAGCCGGAAGTCACGGTGATCGTCATCCGTCTCGAGGAGGAAGAGGAGGACGAGGACTAGTGTGGTGGTTTCGAAATTCGCCACATTTATCCGCGAGCGCCGGAGCGCATTTCGAAACCGAAACCACACGAGCGACTTATTGATTCTAGTGTCCTTTGAGGATCTGAAATTCGCAACGCCCTCGGCCGCGACGATGAAGCGAATTTCAGATCCAGGACACTAGCGGCCGAGGCGCGCTCGATCTTGCGGACGCGTTTGCGCCGACGCCGCCCCGGCCTCGGCGCCGTTGTCTGTAGTCTTCAGAACAGCGGCGCCGCAGCGTCCGAGTCTCCCGCCGCGTAGCGGCGGTTCCGGGGCCCCTGCTCAGCCAGGGGCGGCGGACCCTAAAGGCGGTCGCTCCGCTCCGATCACGCCGCGTCGGCGGGTTCCGCCTCGCGTTCGAGCGCTTCGCCGCCATCCTGGGCGTCCTTGCGGCCCTTGCGCCGGCGCCGGCCGCCGCCGGCTTTCTCCGCCGCTTCCGGCGCCGCGTCGGCCCGCTCTTCGACCGCGTCGTCGGTTTCCTCGAACTCGGTCTCGTCGACGCCGAGCGTCTCGTCCTCGTCGTCTCGCTTGCGACGGGTCGGCAGCGGCACCTCGCGGAGCAGAAACGCCGGCACATGGTCGCCCATGCCGACCACGGGTTCGTCGGCGCCCTCGCGGCGCCGATCGCGGCGGCGCCGACCGCGGGCGTCGTCGCTTTCCTCGGCGCGCCGCTCGCCTCGGCGGGAGTCGCGGCGCCCGTCTTTGCGATCTTCGCGCCGGCCTTCTCTCGGCTCGTCCCGGCCTCTCGGCTCGTCCCGGCGCCCGCCGCCGCGCTTGCGCGCGCCGCCCGCGTCCTCGTCATCGTCGGCGCGCTTCGAGCCGTCGGTGAAGCCCGGCAGATCGACGCGCGCGATCTCCGCGCCGAGGAGCTCCTCGACCTTCGCGAGCGACTTCTGGTCCGCCGGCTTCACCAGCGTG
>CAZPTD010000274.1:0-5948 GCA_964588915.1 uncultured Neomegalonema sp.
GGACAACGCCTGCGGTCAGTCGCGCCAGGAAAACCAGTCTTCGGGCAGGCGACGGATCATCTCTTCGCGGCGTTCGTGGAATTTCTCGAAGTTCTTCTGCACGTCGGCGATGTTCTCGGTCACGCGAACGATGGCGCCGGGGCCGACATCGTCCACCGGAAAATCGTCGCCGAGCATGCGGCTGATTTCAGCGGGTGATCCGAGCTCCGAGCTGAAATACGTCGCCCAACCGACATGGTTGAGTTTTGGCTCTACTCTTCGCCCATCCCAGAGGTCGAAACGACGCGGGATGGCGGCTTCTTCTTTCTTGATGCGATTGAGATGCAGATACGCCTCGCTCGGCGCAAGAGTTTTTGACCAATTCAGGAAAAGCTGGAACCACTCCACTTTCGCCGACCAGGCGCTGTCAAATCTGAGTATCCCAGATCTTGGAACCCCATGCTTGCCGCCAAAATGACTGATCTTGCCCTCGGATTTGAGCTGCTTTTTCCGCATCCATTCAAATGGCAGGAAGAAAAAGCCCGTATGCTCCATTTCACCCGTCTTGGACTCGGTTAACGTTTCGGCCTGCATCGCCCACAGTTTTTCGCAGGCTTCGACGGAACTGAAAGGCTCACCGCCCTTCGTGAAACGGGCGCTGAAGTCATGCGCCAGGCGATCCGGCCGAATGCTCTCGTCATGGGCGCAGAACTCGGTCAGCAACGCTTCGCCGACAGGCCATGGGGAGGTGTCGACGGTCGATACGATCCAGATCTCGATACCCATGCGGCGTGCTCCGATCACCGTTTCTCCGTCTCGATCGGGATAAACCGCTGAAGCCGCTGGACGCAACCCGTGTCGAGGGCAGCGCCTGCGGTCAGTCGCGCCAGGAAAATCAGTCTTCGGTCCGGTAGGAGCCAGCAACGTCAGTTCGGCTTTGCAGAGCTAAGCGGACCGGGCGGGCGCTTCGTCAAACCGCCGGAACGGGCCAGAGAACGGGCCATTTCCGGATGTCTCGATTTCTCATTTTCCGCGAATGTCGCCCGCCTGAAGCGGCGCGCTCCAAGCAGGCGCTGGGAACTCGCTTAAGGCCGTCGCGCGATCCGATCCGAGCAGAAGGCTGAATGATCGCAGGGAGCCAAAGCCCGGCCCGGCGCGCACCGGCGTCCGCGCGAGCCTTCCGCCAAACGCCAGGCGGAGGCTGGCTGCGCGGAATCGGCGCAAAGGGATGCGCCGGATCGGTCGGATCTCCACAGGCGACCGGGACGCGTCGGATCCGGCGATCAACTGCGCTACGAGCTTGCCCATCGAACTCGAGAAGCCGACGCTGCGGCCGTTGCATCTCACGGCGGCCCATAGACCAGGCGCCGGCCGACGCAGGTGGGCTCCGCCGGAGCGACGACTGGAAGGCGGTTAGCCATTCTGTACAGACTGCCAGTATTGGAATGGCGAACACGGAGCGATCTTCAATGGCGATCAAGTACTTCACACCGGATGATCCGGCTTTGCCAATGAACTACCCCGGCTTCGTCTTCCGCCTGCTCCGCGAGGAGGGCTATCCGGCCGGCGCATTGCTCGCTGAAACGGGACTCGAAGAAAGCCATTTGACGGACCCGCATTTCCGATGCGGCTTTCAGCCGCTGCGTCGCTTGTTTCTCAACGCCATCGAAGAAACCGAGAATCCGCATCTCGGGGTTGCGCTGGCTCTGCAGTTTCAACCCACCTATATCGGGTTGCCGTCATACACTGCAATGAACGCAGCACACTTCCGAGAAGGTCTCGAGGTGCTGGAACGCTTCTTCTTTCTGAACTTCCCCGCGTTCGAAATCAGCCTGATGGAAGAACAACCCGGTATGCAAGGCGGTGAACTGGCCGTTCGCCTGCGATCCAAATTCCCCTTCAGCGGCATCGAGTATTTCGCGTTCAGCAGCGCCATCGTCGCCATCAATGGTCTGCTGAAGGCGATGCTCAGAACAGACCAGGTCGCGACCCGCGCCGAGATGACAGTCAGCCGACCGGAGGGCTGGCCCGCAGTCGAAGCCAAGCTCGGCTTTCCCGTCCGCTTCGAGGCCGCTGAGAACCGGATCATCTTTCCCGAGGCCCTTTTGAGCCGACCGCTCCCCGGCTCCGACCCGATTAATCATGCCCGACTCGTCGGCCTTTGCGAACAATTCGCGGCGGAGATGTCGTATGTGGCGACGCCTGTCACTCAGGTCATTGCCCTGCTCGAGGGCGCGCGAAACCTGACTGTATCGCTTTCGGATGTCGCGTCAGAGCTTGGCTACTCCGAGCGCGGCTTGCGCCGTCAACTGGATCGGTCCGGAACTTCCTATCGCAAGCTGGTGGATCAGGTCCGCGAGCAGCGCGCGCGCGACCTCCTGGCCGGAAGCGCGCAGCCCGTCAAGACCATCGCCGGCGCGCTCGGTTTCGAGTCGTCTTCGAACTTCGCCCGCAGCTTCAAGCGCTGGACGGGCCTCACTCCGAAAGAGTTCCGGGAACAGGCGCAGCGCCAGAACGACGCTGGCCGAAAATGAATTCCCTCTGGCCGCAGGTGATCCTGACCTGCCGTCGATGAGCGCCACCTCCGGATCGTATGCTGCACGCGCGCAATCCGGAGGCGAAGCCCATGTCGATGACACTGCAAACACCGGCGCGGAACCCGGTCGTCGGGAGAACCCAGTCGCGCCAGAACGGCGGCGCGTCCGGCCGACGCCTGATGGCGGCGCTGTCCTGCGTGGTGCTTGGCGCCTCGTCAGCCTTGGCCGAGGTCACAAGCCGTGAGCTGACCGATACAACCGCGGACGCGGCCCTGCCGCGAGAGAGCGGCGGCCAATCCGCAGAGCTTCTGTCCGCATTCTTCGGGCTCGACAACGCCTTGCCGCTGGCGTCGAGGCGGATCTGCAGAGGCGCGCCCGGCAAGGACGGGATGCCGGTGATCTTCTCGACGGAGATCGACCACACCACGATGCAAGCGGGCGATTTTCAGGTCACCACCGCATCCGGCGCGACAGGTGAGATGCATTGCGTCACGCTCCTCCCCGCAACCGATGCCGGCGAATTGCGCACGGTGTTGCTGGTGGGGGAATTCGGGGACGCCGAGTCCGATCCGCCGGAGCAAGTCGAGATTGTCGGGCGTCTTCGCTCCATCGACGGCGCTCTGGAGTTTCGGGGCGCGCGAGTTGATGTCACGCCGTTGGCGCCCGGCCCGGCCCTCGTGATGGCCGAAATCGTGGATGACGCCGCGCAGGACCTCGGTCTCGGCCTTCGCCGCACCCGGGGCGGCGCATGCCCGACGGAGGGCGTTCAGCAGGCCGTGCGGGTGGTCTGGGCCGGCGGGGTCACGCTGGAGAACGGCGACGAGCCCGGCGACGCCGAGCGCGCGCTCTACCGTGTGACCGTGCGCGCCGAAAACGGATCGCAGCGCGACGTCACGCCTGTCGCGCTGGCCGATCTCGGGGATGGCGACAACAACCACCTGCTGTGTCTCGACACCCCCGACACGCCCATAGCCGTCTCGTTTCCCGCCGGGGTCCTGACCGACCCGAATGGCGACCTGAACCCCGCGACCTCCGTCGCGGTCCTTCCTACGCGCTAACGCGCCGCCGGATGCGCGAGCGCTTGTTCAGAACGCAAAGACCATGAGGCCTTGAACATGACTGGACCGATGCGAAACGCGCTCGGCGCCCTTGCGATGACGGCGATGACGGCGATGACGGCCTTGCCGGCGATGGCCCAGGACACGCGCCCGAACATCCTCGTCATCGTCTTCGACGATGTCGGCTTCACCGGCTTCGGCGCGTATGGCGGCGACTCGCAGACGCCCAACATCGACGCGCTGGCCGAGACCGGCGCGATCTTTTCGCGATACTACACATCGCCGTTCTGCGGTCCCAGCCGAGCCATGCTCTTGACAGGGATGGACAATCATGAAGTCGGCATGGGCACGCTGGTCGAGACGGTGACGCCGGCGATGCAGGAGCTCCCGGGCTATTCCA
Organism: uncultured Neomegalonema sp.; assembly: GCA_964588915.1. Classification (GTDB taxonomy): domain Bacteria; phylum Pseudomonadota; class Alphaproteobacteria; order Rhodobacterales; family Rhodobacteraceae; genus JALEGB01. Next base: position 3,975 of record CAZPTD010000274.1, read on the forward strand.
TGGTGTGGGACCGGGATCAGGCGACGATCGCGACGTTGCTGTCGGCGGCTGGATACCAGACCTACGTCGCCGGCAAATGGGGCATCGGCGAAAAGGGATTGAACCTGCCCAACCTCTTCGGGTTCGATCGCTCCTTCGTGATGGATTCCACAGGAGGCAGCAACTACGACCATCGACACTACCTTCCCGGCTATCCAGAGGTGTCGTGGTACGAAGATGGCGAGCCCGTCCGCTTGCCGGAGGATTTCTATTCTTCGCGCAACCTCGTAGATCGCATGATCGAGTACATCGAAGAAGGCGATCAGGATCAGCCGTTTTTCGCCTTCCTCTCGTTTCAGGCCGCGCACATTCCGGTTCAAGCGCCGACCGAGTTCATTGAGCGGTATGACGGCGTCTTTGACGCCGGGTGGGATGTTATGCGCGAAGAGCGCCGGCGTCGCGTGATCGAACTCGGCCTCGCGCCGGAATCGACGACGCTCGCTGAGGTCCCTGAAGATCATCGGGCCTGGGACGATCTTTCGGCTGAAGAGCAGGCGATCGCGGCTCTCGAAATGCAAGTGCATGCCGGAATGATAGAGGCCGCCGACTTCCATCTCGGACGCCTCTTGCAGTACTTGGAGGCCACTGGACAACTAGAAAACACGATCATCGTCGTGACCTCGGACAACGGCCCGGAGCCCGGCGTCACGACGCTCGACAACGCGTTCTTCGACTTGCTCCTCAGCGGCGTGCACGCTCTCGAGGGCTTCGATACGTCGCCGGACAACTTGGGTCTGCCTGGCAGTCTGACGGCCATCGGTCCGGAATGGGCCTCCGTCGAGGCGTCGCCGTTCAGCTTGTACAAATTTTACTCGAGCGAAGGCGGGCTTCGGGTGCCGCTGGTGATCTCCGGCCCGGGCGTCGACGTCGCCGGTATTCGGCACGCGCCCGTCCATGTCGCGGATCTGATGCCCACCCTGCTCGACGCGGCGGGCGTCGACTATGATGCGGAGGCGCTTTACGGGCGGAGCATCGCGCCAGTGCTCGCCGGCGAAACGAGCGAGACCCTGGGCGAGGACGAGAGCTTCGGCGTCGAGGTGAGCGGCAATGCAGCGCTATACCGCGGCGACTGGAAGCTCGTTCGGACGGCTCTGCCGCGCGGCGATTTCGAATGGCGGCTCTACGATCTCTCGACGGACCCGGGCGAAACCACTGATCTGTCCGCCCAGTATCCCCAGCTGTTTGCAGAACTGCGCGCTGAGTATCAAGCTTATGTCGATGAAGTCGGAGTGTTCGAGCTTGGTCGCGAAGATTACGCCGAGAGGCAACTGTTTGCGAACCTTCTTGAGCGGTCGATCAATACTTATTGGCCCTATCTGGCCGGTTTGGTGTTGGCGTCGCTTGCCGGCCTATACGCCGTGTACCGCGTGGTCCGGAGAGTGTTTCGCCGTCCGACCGTTTGACAGCGACTTCTTGAGCCGCCGCGCCGTCGCAGGGGCGCGGCCCAACAGATGCGAATGGAGAGACACGCCATGAACTGGATGATTATCTCGCTTGCCGTCGTGGCCGTTCTGGCCATCCTCACCTATATCTACTTGCCTGCTTTCTTGCGATTGTTGGGTATTCACCGCCACTATACGATCCCGGACTTCGACATGAAGGGGCGGCGGGCGTTGGTGGTCTGCACCAATCACGACCGCATGGACCCTACCAAGAAGCCTACCGGCGCCTTCGGGTCCGAGTTCACCGTGCCGTATTACGCGTTCGTCAATGCGGGCATGGAAGTGGACATGGCCTCGCCCAAGGGCGGGGTCATCCCGATCCAGCCGCGGTCTTGGTCCTGGCCGCTCGCCTGTCACGACGACAAGCGCTTCATGGCCGACAAGAAAGCGATGCACGATCTCGAGAACTCCAAGTCCATCGCCGATCTGGACCCGAACGACTACGACGTGATCTTCATGGCCGGCGGATGGGGCGCGGCCTATGACCTGATGC
>CAZPTD010000275.1:0-5934 GCA_964588915.1 uncultured Neomegalonema sp.
CATGCTCGTCCCGGTGGCGATGGGCACGGCCATCCAGGCGGATCTGGCCGAGGTCGGCATGACGGTCCGGATCGAGACCTTCGAATGGAACACCTTCCTCGGCAAGGTGAACCCGGGTCTCGAAGGCGAGGCCGACATGGCGGAGATGGCGTGGATGACCAACGATCCGGACACGCTGCCCTATCTCACGCTGCGGACCGAGGCGTTCCCCGACGCGGGCGGCTTCAACTCGGGCTACTACTCCAACCCGGAAGTGGACCGACTGCTCGAAGCGGCGCGGACCTCGACCGATCAGGCGGAGCGCGCGGCCCTCTACCGGGAGATGCAGACCATCGTCCAGGAAGACGCGCCTTGGGTGTTCGTCGCGAATTGGAAGCAGAGCGCCGTGGTCGGCGCCGAGGTGGAGGGCTTCAGCCTGCAGCCTTCCTTCTTCCTCTTGCTGCACGACGTCTCGAAGCCGTGAGTCGATGAGGCGGAGGGCGCGGCCGCGCCCTTCGTTCTCCGCCGTTCGCGAAACTTGCGGAGAGTCGCGGATCGAGGAGCCGCCAGGGAACTCAGCGCCGCCGCGACGCTCTGAGTCTTTCGCGCGCCAGAGGCGTAGGCCCTCGCAACGACGCTCGAAACGGCGACGCCGAACGGGCTCTGAAGCCCCGGCTCGAGGCCGGTGCGGCGGAGCGCTCGATCCTGCGGTGTCGCGAGAGCGTCTCTCGCGCACGCCCAAACCGGAGCCGCAGATGGCCCTCTACATCCTGAAGCGCCTGCTCGTCGCGATTCCGGTGATCCTCGGCCTCACCGTCATCGTGTTCCTCATCCTGGCGCTGATCCCGGGCGATCCGGCGACGGCGATCCTCGGCTCCTACGCGACGCCGGAGAACGTCGAGAAGCTCAATCGCGACCTCGGGCTCGACCGCAGCCTGGTCGAGCAGTACTTCATCTGGCTCGGCAATCTTTTCGAGGGCGATTTCGGCCGCTCCTACTCGCTCAACCGTCCGGTGCTCGACGAGGTGACGGAGCGGCTCTCGGCCACCTTGATCCTGGCCGGCGCCGCGCTCCTGCTCGCCGCGATCTTCGGGCTGCTCGCCGGCGTCGTCTCCGCCGTGCGGCAATTCGGCTGGACCGACAAGATCGTCACCGTCGTCGTCCTGATCGGCGTCTCGACGCCGTCCTTCCTCCTCGGCCTGCTGCTGATCCTCGCTTTCGCGGTCAATCTGAAGATCTTTCCGCCGAGCGGCATGTTCGCGATCTATGGCGGCGGCGATATCTGGGATCTCCTGCATCATCTCGTGTTGCCGGCCGTCACGCTCGCCGTCGTCGCCACCGGCGTGATCGCGCGGATGACGCGGACCGCCATGCTGGAGGTGCTGCGGCAGGACTATATCCGCACCGCCCGCGCCAAAGGCCTCTCGGAGCGTCGCGTGATCCTGCGCCACGCGTTCAAGGCCGCGCTCGTCGGCGTCATTCCGGTGATCGGCGTCCAGGCCGGCTTCGTGCTCGGCGGCGCCGTCTATATCGAGCACGTGTTTCAATGGCCGGGACTCGGCTCGATGCTGGTGACCGCGATCTCGACCCGAGATCTCTTGCTCGTCCAAGGCGGCGTGCTGGTCGCCGCCGCCGCCTACGTGCTCTTCAACCTGCTCGCCGACGTCGCGCAGACGATCATCGATCCGAGGCTGCGCTGATGGCGACGATCGCCGCGCAGACCCGGCGCGCCGCCCGCTCCGCGCGTCCGAGCAGCTTTCGGCTGCTCCTCAACAACACGACCGCGACCGTCGGCCTGATCGTTCTCAGCGTCGTCGTCCTGCTCGCCCTCGCCGCGCCGATCCTGCCGCTGCCCGATCCCGATATCGGCGAGCCGGCGAACAGGCTCTTGCCGCCGCTCTCCGAAGGCTTTCCGCTCGGCACCGACGGTCAAGGGCGCGACCTCCTCTCGCGGCTCGTCTGGGGCGCGCGCGTGAGCCTCGCGGTCGGCGTCTCGGCGACCCTAATCGCGGCGTTCTTCGGCTCGTTGATCGGGCTCGTCGCGGGCTACGCCGGCGGACGCGTCGACGCGATCCTGATGCGCGTCATCGATATGATCATGGCCTTTCCGTACATCCTTCTCGCGCTGGCGATCGTCGCCGTGCTCGGAACCGGCCTCCTCAACGCGCTCTACGCCATCGCCATCGTCAACGTGCCGTTCTTCGCCCGAAACATCCGCGGCGTCGCGCTCGGACTGTCGCGGCGCGAGTTCGTCGACGCCGCGCGGCTCTCGGGCAAGGCGAACTGGCGCATTCTGCTCACCGACATTCTGCCCAATGTCGCGCCGGTGATCGTGGTCGCGATGTCGACCACCGTCGGCTGGATGATCCTGGAGACGGCCGGGCTCTCGTTTCTCGGCCTCGGCGCGCAGCCGCCGCAAGCCGATCTCGGCTCGATGCTCGGCGACGGCCGAAACGCGTTCTTCCGCGCGCCGCATGTCGCCATCGTATCGGGCGTCGCGATCTTCCTCATCGTGATGAGCATCAACCTCTTGGGCGACGGCGTGCGCGACGTGCTCGATCCGCGGCTCCGCTCCGGCGCGCTGACGCGGCCGAGCGCGCGCACGCTTGTCGACCGGCGCGATCCGCCGCCGCCGCAGATCGAGACGAGCGCCGCCCTCGACGCGCGCGCCATGCGCACGGAGTTCCGCATCGGCCTGCAGATCCACCGCGCCGTGCGCGACGTCGACCTGCGCGTGAAGCCGGGCGAGTGCCTCGGGCTCGTCGGCGAATCCGGCTCCGGCAAGTCGGTGACGGCGATGTCGATCGGCGGCCTCGTCGCGACGCCGCCGGGCGTGATCGCGGGCGGCGCGGCGTATCTCGGCGGCGAGGATCTCTTCGCCGTCAGCGATTCCCGGCTGCGCGCGCTCCGCGGCGGCGCGATCGCCTATGTCTTTCAGGATCCGCTCTCGACGCTGCATCCGCTCTACACGGTCGGCGCGCAGCTCGTGGAGGCGATCCGCGCCCATCAGCCGCTCACGCGCCGGCGCGCGACGGCCAAGGCGATCGAGCTGCTCGCGCTGATGCGCATCCCGAACCCGAAGGAGCGGATGAGCGCCTATCCGCACGAGCTCTCCGGCGGCATGCGCCAGCGCGTCTGCATCGCCATGGCGCTCGCGAACGATCCGAAGGCGCTGATCGCCGACGAGCCGACGACGGCGCTCGACGTCACCGTGCAGGCGCAGATCCTGACCCTGATGGACAAGCTCCGGCGCGAGCGCGACGCGGCGATCCTGTTCATCACTCACGATTTCGGCGTCGTCTCGGCGATCTGCGACCGCGTCGCCGTGATGTACGCCGGCCAGATCGTCGAGACCGGCCCGACCGAGCGGATCCTCGAGGCGCCGGCGCATCCCTACACGGCGAAGCTGATCGCCTGCGCGCCGGCGCTCGGCCAGCCGGACCGGCGTCTCGACGCGATCGAAGGCCGTCCGCCGGCGCTGAACGCGCTGCCCGAGGGCTGCGCCTTCGCCGATCGCTGTCCGCGCGCGCAGGCCGATTGCCGCGCCGCGCCGATCGCGATGATCAGCCGAGGCGCGGACCGCGGCGTGCGCTGCCTGCATCCTTTGGCGATGGAGACGGCCGATGCCTGAGCCGCTGCTCTCGATCCGGAATGTCGCCAAGTCCTTCGGCGGCGAGCGGCGGCTCTTCGGCGGACGCGCGCCGACGGCGCATGCGCTTCAGGACGTCTCGCTGACCGTCGAGAAGGGCGAGACGCTCGGCGTCGTCGGCGAGTCGGGCTGCGGCAAGTCGACCTTGGCGCGGATCCTCGTCGGGCTTAGCGCGCCGAGCTCGGGCGACGTCACGCTCCAGGGCCGCGACTTCGTCGCCGAGGCGGCCGAGGACGGACGGGCGGCGGCGCGGCGCGTCCAATACGTATTCCAGGACCCGATCGCGTCGCTCAATCCGCGCAAGACCATCCGCACGATCCTGGAGGCGCCGCTCATCCATTTGCTCGGCCTCGACCGGGCGGCGCGCGCGCGCCGGCTCGAGGAGCTGCGCGACGCGGTCAGCCTCGCGCCGGACGCGTTGGAGCGCTATCCGCACGAGTTCTCCGGCGGTCAGGCCCAGCGCATCGCCATCGCCCGCGCGCTGGCGGCGGAGCCCGAGATCCTGGTGCTCGACGAGCCGGTCTCGGCGCTCGACGTCTCGGTGCAGGCGCAGGTCCTCAACCTCTTGGCCGAGCTCAAGGAGCGCCTCGAGCTGACCTATGTCTTCATCAGCCACGATCTCTCGGTGGTCGAAAGCGTCAGCGACCGCGTCGCCGTCATGTATTTCGGCCGCGTCGTCGAGATCGGTCCGGCGCGCGCGCTCTTCGCGGCGCCGCGTCATCCCTACACGCGGCTCTTGATCCGCTCGGCGCCGGCGCCCGGACGCCGAAAGCTGACGCCCGAGGACGCGACGGCCGAGCTGCCCGATCCCTACGATCCGCCGCCGGGCTGCGCCTTCCGCGCGCGCTGTCCGCGCGGCGACGCGGGATGCGAAGAGACGCCGCCGCCGCTTTCGGAGAGAGGGGCCGCCAGAGGCCATCTCGCCGCCTGCTATCATCCGCACGAGCAATCCTAGGACCCTCGCGCATGGCCGACGAAGAGGAGAAGCCTGCGCCGCTCGACCTCTCTCCGCAGGGCGCGCGCAAACGCAAGCGGCCGGACGTCATCGCCGATCGGATCCGCGAGATGATCGTCGCGCAGGGATTGAAGCCCGGCGACCGTCTGCCGCCCGAGCGGCTCGAGGAGGCCGCGCTCAAGGCCTCGCGCGGCACTTTGCGCGAGGCGATGAAGATCCTCGAGTTCCAGGGCCTCGTCTCGAACAAGACCGGACCGGGCGGCGGCGCTTTCGTCTCGAAGGCGACGTCGCGCCAGGCGATCGGGCTGCTGGACAATCTCTTCCTGTTCGAGCCGCCGTCGATCGCGGACGTCTACGCCGTGCGCAAGCTCGTCGAGCCGGAGATCGCGGCGTCGGTCGCCGGCAAGCTCTCGCCGGCGGCGCTGACTGCGCTGCAGGCGACGATCCGGCTCTATGAGGACGAGCCGGAGACGGCGGAGCAGGAATACGCGCAGCGGCTGGCCGAGCTCGACTTTCACGCCGAGCTCGCGAACCATTGCGAGAACAAGCTGCTCGGTTTCATCAGCGCGTTCGTGCTCAGCCTTCTGCGCGACAAGACCGAGTGCCGCGAGATCTATCGCGAGCCGAACCCGTCGCTGCGCGAAACCGGCCTCGGCTACCAGGTTCGGCTCCTGCGCGCGATCAAGGCCGGCGACGCGGCGCGGGCGCGCGCGGTCATGCTGGAGCATATGATCGAGGCCGAGAACTACATGCTCGAACGCGCCGCTCGGCGCGCGCCGGCGCCGCGCGACGACGGATAGGCGCGCCGGGCGGCGCGAGACGGCAGTCGAGATGTTTTGTCCCGAAATGCGGCGGCGTCGAAACACGCGATCACGTGACGGGCGATCTGCGGGCCAGAGTCTCCACGGCGCGCGCGGCGGACATGCAAACGAACCGCCGCGAGAAAAATCCGCACCCTGCGCCCGTCTGCAGACATCCGAACACGTGCGACGGGCGCATGCGGCGTTTCTTGAGTCAACTTGCAGCGAAGCAGACGTCAAGAAGTGAATTCTTCGGTCGCCTTGCCCTAAGGCGCATTCGAACCTTTCGGAGCCGCCTTGCGCCAGCTTGATCGTCGGCTCGAGCCGCCGGCCTCCGGTCGCCTCGCGACCACCTCGGTCGAACGCTTGCGCTTCCGCCCGCGGGTCGGCCGCCGCTCAGCTCCGGCGTTTCGGCTCCGAAGGGTTCGAACGCGCTTTATAGTCTGATCGGTTCTGATGGAGCCAACCTCGCCCTTGTCATCCCGGCCAAGCGCGAAGCGCGCAGAGCCGGGATCCAGGGCCAAGGGGCTGAGCGCGCGGCGAACCGGCCC
>CAZPTD010000276.1:0-5926 GCA_964588915.1 uncultured Neomegalonema sp.
TCGCGCTTGGCCGGGACGACAAGGGCGAGGTCGGCTCCGTCAGAACCGATCAGACCATAGCCGACGCGCCGTTTCCGCCACCGCGGCCTTGCCGCCCTAGGATCGACGCGATATCTCAACGCCCGGGCAAGACAGGGAAGCTCGGGTGGCGGACATTCTCGACCTCGCGATCGTCAATCTGACCTCGCCGGTGATCCTGTTCTTCGCGCTCGGCTTTCTCGCCGCGGCGGCGCGGTCCGATCTCAGCGTGCCCGAGGCGGTGGCCAAGGGGCTGTCGCTCTATCTGCTGCTCGCCATCGGCTTCAAGGGCGGCGTCGGCGTCGCCGAGCACGGGCTCGACGTCAAGCTCGTCGCCTCGCTCGTCGCCGGCGTGCTGCTGAGCGCGGCGATCCCGCTTCTCGCCTTCCGCCTGCTCGCGCTGACGAGCAAGCTCTCCAGGGTCGACGCCGCCGCCGTCGCCGGTCATTACGGTTCGATCTCGATCGTCACCTTCCTCGCCGCGACCCAAGCGTTGACGCTGAGCGGCCTCGTCGCGGAGCCTTATATGGTCGCCGTCGCCGCGGCGATGGAGGCGCCCGCGATCATCACCGCGCTCTGGCTCGCGCGGTCGGGCGACCGGGCCGAGGGCGCGGTCGGCGCCGCGTCGATGCGCGAGATCTTCCTCAACGGCTCGATCGTCATCCTGCTCGGCGCGTTCGTCATCGGCCTCGTCGCCGGGCCGCCCGGGCTCGAGAAGATCGCGTCCTTCATCGTCGCGCCGTTTCAGGGCGTGCTCTGCCTCTTCCTGCTCGACATGGGGCTCGTCGCCGGGCGCGGTCTGCGCAGCGCGCGCGGCCATCTCTCGGCGCCGGTCGTCGTTTTCGGGCTCTACATGCCGCTCATCGGCGCGGCGCTCGGGCTCGCGGCCGCGGTCGCGATCGGCCTTTCCGCCGGCGGCGCGGCGCTCTTCGCGACGCTCTCGGCGAGCGCCTCCTACATCGCCGTGCCGGCGGCGATGCGCTTGGCGCTGCCCGACGCCAACCCGTCGATCTACCTGCCGCTTTCGCTCGGCGTCACCTTTCCCTTCAACCTGGCGATCGGCGTGCCGCTCTATATCTTCCTCGCGCAGATGCTCACATAGGCCCGCCGATGCAGACCTTTCCGAAGAAGCAGATCGAGATCATGATCGAGGCGCCGGCGCTCAACCGCGTGCTCGAGTTTCTCGACGCCGAGGGCGTCAGCGGCTACACGGTGTTCCCGGCGATGGCCGGCAAGGGCCGCGACGGCGCTTGGCACCGCGACGGCCTTGTCGGCCGCGTCGGCTCGGTGGTGAAGATCGTCTGCATCCTTGACGAGAACCGTTGCGACGCGCTCCTCGAGCCGCTCTTCGCGCTCGTCAAACGTCAGATCGGCATCGTCACCGTCTCGGACGTCGCGGTCATCCGGCCCGATCACTTCTGAGCGCGCGGCGGCGCTCCGACTCCGGCTCAGGCGACGTCGTCGGCGTCGCGACGAGACCAAGCGTCCATGAACGCGACGAAGTCCGGATAGGCGAGCGGCTTGGCGTAGTAGAAGCCCTGGACCACGTGGCAGCCCATGCCCGCCAGGATCTCTTCCTCCTCGCGCGTCTCGACGCCCTCGGCGACGACCTCGAGCTCGAGGCTCCTCGCGAGCTGAACGATCGCGCCGGTGATGCCGCGCGCCGCCGGATCCGTCGTCAAGCGCCGCACGAAGGACATGTCGATCTTGATGACGTCGATCTCGAACTCGAGCAAATGCGTCATCGAGGCGTAGCCGGTGCCGAAATCGTCGAAGGCGGCGCGGACGCCTTGCGCGCGCACGGCCGCGAGGTTCGAGCGCACCGTCTCGGCGCCGCGGCTCAGGAGGCAGCGCTCGGTGATCTCGATCTCGAGCTGATCCGGCCGGACGCCGCAGGCGCCGCGAAGCGCCGCGAACCAGTTCGGAAACTCCGGATCCGTCATCTGAACTTCGGAGACGTTGACGGCGATCCGGCCGCAATCGACGCCCGTCGCGGTCAGGCGGCCGATATCCGCAAGCGCTCGCTCGAACATCCGCGCCGAGATCCGCGAGCTCGCGCGCGCATCGTCGAGCGCGTGCCGGAACCCGCCCGGGCTGATGACGGCGCCGTCCGGCCGCCGCCATCGCGCCAGCGCCTCGGCGCCGGCGACGGCGCCGTCGACGAGCGAGAGCTTCGGCTGGTAGAACGGCTCGAACTCGTCGGCGGCGAGCGCGCGATCGACGCCGCGCAGCGTCTCGGCGCGCTCGCGGCTGGCGACGCCCATCGCGTCGTCGTAGCCGCGGCAGTGATCGCCGCCGCCGTTCTTGGCCTCGTAGGCGGCGAGATCCGAGCGCTTGAGCGCGGTCGCGAAATCGACGTCCTTCGCCGTCGCGTCGCAAAAGCCGATCGAGAAGGTCACGGCGTTGGCGAAATCGCTCAAGGTCAGGCTGCGCGCGGCGGCGTCGCGCAGCCGTTCGCCGATCAGCGCGCCGGCGTCGACGTCGGCGGGCGCCGTCGCGAGAACGAGGAACTCGTCGCCGCCGAGTCGCGCGACGATGTCGCCGTCGCGCAGCTGCGCGCGCAGGAGCTCGGCGACGGCGACGAGCACCTGATCGCCGACATCGTGGCCGTGGACGTCGTTGACGAGCTTGAAGTTGTCGAGATCGATGGTCATCACCAAGAGACGCTCGGTCTCCGGATCGATCTTGCGCTTCTTGCGCATGAAGGCGACCGGCAGGAAGCGGCGGTTATAGGCGCCGGTCAGCGTGTCGAGCATGGCGATGCGCGACGCCTTGTTGCGGCTTTCGAGAAGCTCCGTGACGTCCTGCACGCAGCCGTAAAAACGTCCCTTGCCGCCGCGGAGGCTCGAGCGGCCAGTCACGCGGACCCAACGCGCCTCGCCGCTCGCCGCGTTCTCGATCGGCAGGTGCAGATCGAGAAGGCCCGCGCCGCTCTCGGCCTCGGCCATCTTGCCGCGCAGCAGGTCGGCGGTCTCGCCGGCGAAGCACTCGAAAAACGCGTCGGAGCTGCAATGTCCGAGCGTCTTCGTCGGCAGCACCTTCTTGAGCGAATCCGATAACTCGAACGCGTCCGCGCCGATCGATTTCGACCAAAAGCCGATCTGCGCCACCTTGGACGCCAGTTCGATCTCGAGCTGCGTCCGCGCGAGCTGCGCGTTCGAGCGCTCGAGCTGCTCCGCCTGGGTGTACAGCGCCATCGCGGATTTCTGCTGATACATCAGGCTTTCGTGCAGCCGCAGGCTCTCGACCGCGAGACCTGCGAGCCCGATGAGCGCATTGATCTGATGCCGCTCGAAGGCGCGCGGCTCGACATCTGCGACGAACAGCGCGCCGAGCGTCGTGGCGTCGCCGAGCACGATCGGCGCGCCCATATAAGCTCGCCATTGCGGGAATTCGGCTTCCTCGACCGTTCCGGCGGCGCGCGCCGCGGCGAGATCTTCGAAGACCAGCGGATCGAGCGACCCGAGCGCGCGGTCGCAGCACGTCTTCGCCCGAGGCGTCGAGTGGCGATCGACGCCGACGCTGGCGTAGAACCAGCGCGTGGCGTCGTCGATCAGGCTGATCGCCGCGTAAGGCGCGCGGCAGACTGTCGCCGCCAGCTCGGCAATATTGTAGAAGGCGCCGGTGCCGCGCGTGCCAATGACCTCGAGTTCCTCGAGCTTCTTGATGCGACTACTATCGGACATCAGCGCCCCACGCTGCAATGGCGAGAGGTTACAGAAATGTGTCTTAATTATCGGTATCCGCTCCGGGCCGAACGCAATTAATTCCGGAATATTTTATAGAATATGTGAACAACTCCAGTTTTTGTCATCGCCAAATCGGCGATATGGTTACGAGATCATGTCAAACGCCAAGCCGCGGCGTCGTTTTTCGCGCCGTCATTGCGTAGTTAATCGATAGATCTCGTTCCGAGAGCGTCCAGCGCCGCGCGACCGGCGCGTAGACGAAGCCCATTCGATCGACCGGTTCGAGCCCCGCTTCGCCGAGAGCGGCCGCGAGCGCGTCGGGCGGCAGAAAGCGGCGCCAATCATGGGTGCCGGGTTCGAGCCATCCGAGCGCGTATTCGCCGACGGCGATCGCCGCGAGAAAGCTCTTCGCCGTGCGGTTCAAGGTCGAGACGATGACGACGCCGCCCGGTCTGAGCAGCGCCGCCGCGTCGGCGAGGAGCGAAGCGGGATCGGCGACATGCTCGACGACCTCGAGCGCGAGCGCCGCGTCGAAGCGCCGATCCTCGGGCAGCTCGGCGGCGATTTCGGCGGCCGAGGCGCAGCGATAGTCGATCTCGAGCCCGGCGGCGGCGGCGTGGGCGCGGGCGACCTCGATCGCGCTCGGCGAGAGATCGAGGCCGAGCGTGTCGGCGCCCAGGCGCGCCATCGGCTCGGTCGCGAGACCGCCGCCGCAGCCGACATCGACGATCCGAAGGCCTTCGAAGACGCGCCGACGCCTCGGATCGAGGCCGAATTCGGCGACGAGCTGGGCTCGGATGTAGTCGAGCCGCGCCGGCTGCATGGCGTGGAGCGGCGCTTGCGCGCCGTCGGGATCCCACCATTCGGCGGCGAGGCGCTCGAATTTGGCGATCTCTTCCGGGTCGGCGCCGTCGCCGCGGCTCGCCTCGTCCATGATCCTCGCGCTCCGACTCGCCGCCGCCGCGCCGCTCGCGCAGCGTCGACTCGATTTATCCACCAACCGAACCTATTCTTCATCGCTAGGGGCGGTATGCGCCGAATCCGCGCGCTCAGAGGAAGCGACGCGGAGCGCCGCAATTTTAGCTGCGCCCGCGCCGGACTATCTTGTAAGAACCACAATCCGCCGAGACGTGATCAGTCGGACACCGCATGGACGCCGCACGCATTCCTCTCCATCCGCCGATCGAGCCGTTCGACAGGTTCCATCTGCAGGTGTCCGAGCTCCACACGCTCTATGTCGAGCAGGTCGGCCGCGCGGACGGAGCGCCGGTGATCGTGCTCCATGGCGGCCCGTGCGGCGGCTGAAGCCAGGCGATGCGGCGTTTCTTCGACCCGACCGTCTTTCGCACGGTGCTCTTCGACCAGCGCGGCTGCGGCCGCTCGAAGCCGAACGCCTGCGTCGAGGAAAACGACAGCTGGGCGCTCGTCGCGGATATCGAGCGGATCCGCGAGAGGCTCGGCGTCGAGAAGTGGATCGTCTTCGGCGGCTCCTGGGGCGCGACGCTCGGGCTGCTCTACGCCGAGGCGCATCCGGAGCGGGTCGAGGCGCTCGTCTTGCGCGGCGTCTTTCTGCTTCGCCGCCAGGAGATCGACTGGTTCTACAATGGCGGCGCGGCGCATTTCTGGCCGGATCTCTGGGAAAAGTTCTGCGCGCCGATCCCGCCGGAAGAGCGCGGCGACATGGTCGCGGCCTATCACAGGCGGCTCTTCGGCGAGGACATGGAGGCGCAGATCGTCTGCGCCCGCGCCTGGAGCCGTTGGGAAAGCGCCACCGCCTCCTTTCGCAGCGATCTGAGGCGCCGGGCCGGCTTCGAGAACGACGCCTACGCCCGCGCCTTCGCGCGGATCGAGAACCATTTCTTTCAGAACGGCGGCTTTCTCGAGACCGACGACCAGATCCTGCGCGACGCCCATCGCCTCTCGAACACGCCGGGCGTGATCGTCCAGGGCCGCTACGACATGGTGTGCCCGCCGACCTCGGCCTACGAGCTCGCCGCCCGCTGGCCGCAGGCGCGGCTCCGAATGATCGAGGACGCGGGCCACGCCCTCTCCGAGCCCGGCGTCTCGGCGGCGCTCGTCGAGGAGATGGACGCGCTCGCGGACCGGCTCCGATGAGATCGCGCCGCCTCGCCGCCGTCGCCGGCCCCGGCGCGGCGGCGGCGCGGCACGCGGTCTTCCTCTCGATCCGGCCCGCCTTCGCCGCAACGGAGGCCCTCGCC
>CAZPTD010000277.1:0-5916 GCA_964588915.1 uncultured Neomegalonema sp.
CCTGGGCCGGGCTGACGCTCGACCGGGCGCGGGGGATCGTGTTCGCGCCGACCGTAACTTCCCTTGTCAGGACGTTACCGTCGCCACCTTGCGGGCCGCCTGGCGCGATGAGGCGCGAAGGGCGACGCAGAGCGGGCGCGTGCGTTGGCGTCTGGCGGCGGCATATGCGGATTGCGGCGCTGAAAATCAAGGGAAACTTCACACGATCGCGAAAGGCGCGACGGATTCCGCGCGCCGCCGAGCTCTGCTCAAGAGATTGGTGGCGCGCATGAGTGGATGCTATAATGTTTACTTGTAGCGATTCGGGCGCGTCTTGGGCCCGCGCGAAGCGCTGGAGGGGGTGGTGTACGAACTCACGGAGAACAGCGGTGCCGAGCTGCAGTCACGCAGCCTGTTCGTGCGAATCGCCGACTGGGTTTACGGCTTTGACTTCTTCGTTTCTTACGCGCATGCTGACGGATCCGAATACGCTCGGCAGCTAAAAGCTGATCTCGAAACGCGCGGATTTCGAGTCTTTCTTGACGAGCACGAATACGCTCCTGGCGTGGATCTGCGTCGCGCGACGTTGCGCCGGGTCGGCATGTCGCGCCATTTGATCGTGCTCGGCCGCCCGCGCGCGCTCCAGTCCGATTGGGTTATGCGCGAAGTCGAAGCGCATCTCGCGAAGCGCCGCATCCCGATCGTCGTCAATTTCGGCGGCGCGGTCACGAGCGCGGCGACGACGTCGGCCTTGGCGCAACTGGCTGTCGAGAGCCACTGGCTCAGGATAGAGGAGCCCGACGCGAGAGCGACGGCGCCGACGTCTGCGACGCTCGACAGTCTGACGCGTCGCTTTCGCTCGACGCGCGCCGAACGGCGGCGCGTTCGGTTCTTCCAAGCGCTCTCGACGGTCTTCGCCGTGCTGCTCGTTTTCGTAACGCTTGGTTTCTGGCAAGCCAGCAGGCAGCGCGACCGAGCCGAGGCGAATTTCGAAGCGGCCCTCACAGGAGTCGACGCGCTGATTCGGGACCTCGCTGGCGAAGGAAAATCCTTTCAAGGCGTCTCGAGCGCCGTAATTCGGTCCATCTTCGAGACGGCCGAAGACGTAACGGCGCGCCTGAATACGAGCGGGGCAAATGCGTCGCTCGAATGGCGCATCGCGGCGATCAAGAGCGGCCTCAGCCAGGTCGCCGCGCGCATGGAGCAGAAAGTCGCGGCCTTGGATTACGCGCTCGAGGCCGAAGCGCTCTTCGAGCGAACCTTGCCACAGGTCGCGCTCGACGCGCAGATGGGCGAAGAACTCATCGGCATGTACGTCAATCTCGCGGAGGCTCACAAGGCGCGCCGCGATTTCGCCGCCGCGGCCGCCGCCTATGAAGAGGCCGAGGCGTTCGCCAGCGCGCTGCCGGCGGAGATCCGAAGCGACCCGAAATTGGCCGCCGCCGCCGCGATCGCCCGACGGCACCGCGGCGATCTGGAGTTGCTGCTGGCGTTCGGTACGGACGACGCCGCGTACAGAGAGCATCTCGGCGCGGCGGCGGACTTCTACGAGTCGGCCCGGTCGGAACTCGCTGCGCTGCACGCGGCCGATCCCGACAGCGTCGAGATCGCCATAAACTACGCGATGACCCTGCATTCTCTCGCCGACGTCGACATCGAGGATCGGTCGCGCGCGCTGTCTTTCCTCGAGACAGCGAAGGAGACGCTGACGGCAAGCGCGACGCGCCATCCGAATCACATGCACCTTCGCCGCCAACTCGCCTCGCTACGACGCAAGATCGGGCGGTCCAAGATGTACGACTTTGAAGAGTTCGAAGCGGCGATTTTCGAGCTGACCCAAGCGATAGCGCTCTATCGGCGGATCCTCGAAGACGACATCTATCGGTTTGCGAACTATGAGCTCTTGTTCCTTGCCCGCCTGGACCTCGCAATTGCGCGGGGCTTGGCGTCTCCAGACGGGCTGGGCCCGGCACGGGCGGACGCCCGCGCGGCGCTCGACGTGCTGCGGCGCGCGAGCTGTCAATTTCCCGAAAACGCGCTCGCGACGCTGACGCGAGAGCACCAGAAATTGATGCTTTTCAGCGATTTCCGCGTGCGTCTCGCAGAAGAAATCGCGCCCGATGCGCTCAGTTGCGCCGAAGAGTGGGAGTAGTCAATGGAGATCGTTGGTCGCCGATCTCGCGTCGTTGCGGTGATGGCCTTCGCAGCCGCGACGCTCGTCGCGTCGTCGGCGGAGGCGTGTTATCAAGGGAGCTGTCCGCGGGGAATGCGGGAAAGTTGCATACGCACGCCTTCGCCGAACCTCGATCAGTCCGGCGACGCATTCGCGTTCGGCGCTCCAGACTCGATAGTTCCTAGCCGCGTCTTCGGAGATCCTCCTGGTTTGGCTCCCGGCGGCGGCGCACCTGGCGGCGGTATGTCGGGTTTCCCAACGGACAGCGAAAGTTTCGGCGACGCAATGCCAGGAACCGTTCCAGGTCGCTACAGCGATTTCCGCTTCGGCGACAGCCTTACAGGCGGCTTTGAGCGCCCGTTAGACCCGACTCTGCCTCGCTTCCCGCCGTTTTTCTGCAACAATCCAGCCTGCGTGCCCTGCTGACCGAATACGGCAAGCCGCCTCCGACGTCGCGGGCGCAAGCGACTTGGCGGCCGGCCGAACAGCGGCTGGCAGGCGTGAAGCCGCCCGCCACATGCGCCGGCCGATTTGTTCGTCGTCAGGCCAACATGCGCCGCTGCCGGGAGGGCCTTGCGAATTGCGCCGGCGTCGAGGCGTCGGCATCGCCGCCAGCGCGCGGAGGTCCGATCGCTACCAGTCGATCGGCCGCTTGCCGACGCTGGCGAGATAGGCGTTCGCCTTCGAGAAGGGACGGCTGCCGAAGAAGCCGCGATTGGCGGAAAGCGGCGAGGGATGCGGCGATTTCAGGATCAGGTTGCGCTCCGCGTCGACAAAGGACGCCTTCTTCTGCGCGTGGCCGCCCCAGAGGATGTAGACGACGTTCTCGCGCGCCGAGGCCAGGCGGCGGATCGCGGCGTCGGTGAACGTCTCCCAGCCCTTGTTCTGATGCGATCCGGCCTGGTTCGCGCGCACGGTCAACGTTGCGTTCAGAAGGAGCACGCCCTGCTCGGCCCAACGATCGAGCGCGCCATTGGGCGGCCGCTTCTTGCCGAGGTCGCTTTCGATCTCCTTGAAGATATTGACGAGCGACGGCGGCGGGCGGACGCCCTCACGCACCGAGAAGCAGAGGCCGTTGGCCTGGCCGGGCCCGTGATACGGATCCTGGCCGAGGATCACCACGCTGACGTCCTCGAAGGCGCAGGCGTGGAACGCTTTGAAGATCTCGCTTCTCGGCGGATAGACGTCCGCGCTCTCGTACTCGCTGTCGACGAACCTCTCGAGTTCGCCGAAGTACCGCTTGGCGAACTCGCCCTCGAGCGCGCGGCTCCAGCTCGGCGCGATTCGGCGCTCCATCGACGTCATCCACCCCTCCAACCGACTGAACGCGACTCGCCTTTGGCAGGGTCGGCGACGCGCCCCTCTTGGTCAATCTCGAGATCCGTCGCGGCGCTTGACCAACGCGCGCCCGAAGACGGGCCGCTGCGACCACGCTTTCCGTAAGCCAATGACTTTTAACGATAAATTGTCGCCGCCAATTGACCCATATCAAGAACAGACGTTCTCTTTACTGCGATATTGCTCAAGTAAAGCGGGCCGGATCCGACGCGTCGCGCGCAGACGCGAGCGCGCTCACGGCCCAATTGCAGGAGAGCAAGCATGAAGATCCTTCCGCCGTTCGCGATGCTCGCCGCCGCGCTGTCGATCTCGATGCATGCGCCGGCGGCGGCGCAGGACGTCAAGACCCCCGGGTCGGTTCAGGCGACGCCGATCGAAATTCCGGGAGCGGGCAAACCGCAAGTGAGAACGCCCGGATCGGTCCAGGCGACGCCGATCGAGATCCCCGGCCAAGGTCGTCCGCAGCTGCAGGAACCCGGCTCGGTCAGTGTGTTGCCGGTTCCATTGCCGGGTCAAGCGACGCCGCGCGCGAAGCCGTTGGAGTCGTTTGAAGGAATTCAACCGGTTCCGGGCGCGCAATAGCCGCCCGTCCGTCCCGAGCGGCGCTGCGCCCATGGCGGGCGCCCTTCGGGAAAATGTTTTGGTCGCGACCACGCGAGATCCGCGCCGCCGAGCGGCGCGGCCTTTCGGAGCCCGGAATCGGAGAGCGAAGATGGACGAAAAACCGCAAGCGCTGCACGAGGCTTTTCCAGAACACGCCGAGAAGATCAAATTTCTTCAAGAGAAGGATCCCGACTTCAAGCGACGGGTCGATGAGTTTCATCGGTTGAGCCGCGCGGCGCATCGGGCCGAGATCGGCGAGGAGCCGGTCGAGGAAGTCGCGGTCATCGAGCTGCGAAAGCGGCGCGATCTCCTCAAGGACGAGCTGATGCGATTGATCATGCTCTGATCGCGGTCGCGCCGCGCCGAGCAGGCGGGCGCTTGAGCGCTACCCGCGCTCCCGCCGCCGCCGCTTCTCTCGCGCCGCCGGCGTCTCGGCCTCGACGCCCGTCAGCGCCGCCAGCGCCTTGGCGCGGACCTCGTCGACGCCGCCGGCCGGCAGTTCTCCCAGACGGAACTGGCCGTAGCTCGTGCGGATCAGCCGGTTCACCGTCAGGCCGACATGCGCCATCGCCCGGCGGACCTCGCGGTTCTTGCCCTCGGTGATCCCGACCGTCAGCCAGGCGTTGGCGCCCTGGACCCGATCGACGGCGATCAGCATCGGCTGATAGCGCACGCCCTCCACCGTGGCGCCCTCGACGAGCGGCCTCAGCGTCTCCTCGCTCGGACGCCCGTGGACGCGCACCCGGTAGCGCCGCATCTGCGCGCTCGCCGGCAGCTCGAGCTTGCGCTTGAGCTCGCCGTCATTCGTCAGCAGCAGCAGCCCCTCGCTGTCGATGTCGAGCCTGCCGACCGGCATCACCCGCGGCAGCCCCTCCGGCAGAACGTCGTAGATCGTCGGCCGGCCCTTCTCGTCCCGCGCCGTCGTCACCACGCCGCGCGGCTTGTTGAAACGCCAGAGCCGCGGCGGCTCGGGCGCCTCGATCGGCGCGCCGTCGACCAGGATCACGTCGCGCGCCATCACGACCACCGCCGGCGTCGTCAAGGTCGCGCCGTTCACCGAGACGCGCCCGGCGGCGATCATCCGCTCGGCGTCCCGCCGCGACGCGACGCCGGCCCGCGCCAAGCGCTTAGCGATCCGCTCGCCCTCTCCTTTCCGACCGGCTTCCGCCATTTTCGACCTCGTCGCCGATATCCTGCGCCGCCCCTGAAATTGCATTCTGGCGGCGCTTCATATACATCATATAGTCTCGCCGGCCGCGAATTGCGCGCGCCCGGCCCGAAGGATCGGAACGACGGCGCAAGCGACATGGGCGGAGCTGAAGAGCCATACCGCGCGCCACCGGCGTCGGCCTCGCCCGCCGGGGCGCGTCCGAGCCTCGCGATCGCGGGCAGCAGCCTGCGCGGCGCGCCCTTCGCCGCCGCCGATTGGCCGGTTCTGGCGGAGCTCTTCGGCGATCCGCGCGCCGCCCGCTGGCTCCTGCGCGACCCCGAGAGCGCCGATATCGAGGCGCAAGCCCGCCGCGTCGCCGCCCGTTTCGCCGAGAGCTGGGCCGCCGACGGCTTCGGGCCCTATCTCCTCCGGCTCGGCGCGCGGTCGATCGGCTACGCCGGCCTGCGCCGCTCGCGCCTCGACGCGCGGCTCGAGACCGAGGCGCTCTGGGCGATCCTGCCGGCCTCTCAGGGCGCCGGCCGGGCGACGCAGCGATACATCGCCGTGGCGACGGATACCAAACGCCCTCGCCGTAGCGCGAGCTTGCGAGTCGGCGCCGAGGTCGTCACGTGAACGCATTGCTCGGCGGCCCGTCCGAGCGAACGGATGTCAC
>CAZPTD010000278.1:0-5914 GCA_964588915.1 uncultured Neomegalonema sp.
AAGAACGAGATGTCGGCGTTGCGCATCGGGCCGAAGCGGTAGCTGAAGCGGCTGAGCCCGTAGGCCGCGAGCGAGCCGAGGATCACCGCCAAGAGCGAGGCGCCGAAGGACGCGATCACGCCGTTGAAGAAGCGGCCGAAGGTCTGCTCGCGCGCCGTCGACACCTCGCCGAGACGGTCGGGCGAGAGGCCGAGCGAGCGCCAGCCGCGCCAGTCCGGCGCGAAATCGACCCACGGAACGATCGCGCCCGAGCGCACGTCCGTCGGCGTCTTGAACGACGTCGTCAGCGTCCAGAGCACCGGCGCGAGGCAGATCGCGGCCCAGATGAGCAGAACGGCGTAGATCAGAAACCGCGTCGACAGCCGCCTTATCCTGAGGCGCCGGTCGACGCGGTAGTTCGCGAGGTCCTGCTCGGTCAACGTCGCCATCGATAGAGCCCTCCGAATTCGGGCGACGCCGCCGCACGTCCGTCATCCCGGCGAAACGCGGAGCGCGCAGAGCCGGGATCCAGGGCCGCGAAGTCCGATGTCGGGAAGAGCGGCCCTCGGTCCCGGATGCGCCTGCGGCGTTGCGGAACGACGGACGGCCGGCCGCGTCTCATGGTGCCCATCGCGCCCTCGCCTCACGTCACGCGTTTGACGGCGCGCTGCAGGAGTTGCAGCAGCACGGTGATGAAGATCACGATCACGATGAGATAGACGAAGGCGAGCAACGTCCCGTAGCCGACATTCGATCGGTCGCGATATTCTCGGAAGATGAAGCTCGACACCGTGTCGGTGGCGCCGCCCGGCCCGCCCGAGGTCACGGTGATCACGATGTCGGCGAGCTTCAGCTTGAAGATGATCCGGATCACCATCGCGGTCACGCTGACCGGGATCATCAGCGGAAAGACGACGCGCCAGAAGCGCTGCCAGGGCGAGGCGCCGTCGACATCCGCCGCCTCGAGCACCTCCTTCGAGAGCGACTGCAGCCCGGCGAGCAGGATCACCATCATCAGCGGGATCCAGGTCCAGGCGTCGAGGACCATCATCGTCGTCTTGGCGATCAAGGGATCGGTGAACCAGGCCGGCTGCGACCAGCCGAGATCGCGGGCGAGCCGCGTGATCGGGCCGAATTGCGCCTGCAGGAGCGATTTGCCGATCATCCAGGAGACGGCGACCGGCGAGAGCATCAGCGGAATGAGAAAGACGACGCGGAAGAAGCGGCGGGCGCGGATCTGGGCGTTGAGCAGCAGCGCCAGGCCGAAGGCGATCCCGTATTCGACCAGGACGACGAGAACGTAGTAGATCATGTTCTCGAGCGCGTTCCAGTAGAACGGATCGTTCCACATCGTCACGAAATTGTCGAAGCCGTTGAACTCGCGGCCTTCGAAGGAGCTGAGGTTCCAGTCCGAGAGCGCGATCGAGACGCCGAAGCCGAGCGGGAAGAGCACCACCGCGACCGTGAAGAGCGCCGCGGGCAGCACGAAGAGCGTCTTCAGCCCGGCCTCGCCGCGCGTGAGCACCTGGTAGACGCAGAGCGCGACGCCCCAGGTGATGTAGGCGTAGAGCGTCGGGCGCCAGTTGGCGAAGGTCGGCTCGCCCTCGGGATCGTAGACCTCGAAGATCTGCAGCGCCGCGATGAGGACGAAGGCGGCGGTCGCGGCCCAAAGCACCGCCTTGCCGAGACGCCGGCGCTCCGGCGAGATGTCGGAGGATTCGACGAGATGGAGGCGGTCGCCTTCGGCGGAGCTCATGACGCCCTATCGGTTGCGCGCCGACGGCGGCGCCGCCTGACGACGGAAAGAGGGCCCGCGCGCCGCGCGAGCCCCTGGAAAGGCGGCCGTCGAGCCGGCCGCTCTTCTCGTCTCAGAGGCCAAGGCTCGCGCGGTAGAGCGCGACCTGGCTCTCGCGGCCGATCTGGTCGGTGATGCCTTCCCACGCCGCGGCGATGGCGTCGGCGCCCTCCTGGGCCGAGCCGTATTGGCCGGCGTAGATCTTGGCGAGCTCGTCCTCGGCCACCGAGTAGTATTGGAAGATGCCCGGGATCCGCGGCTCGATCGCGGCGTTGGGATGGTTGTAGCTGTCCGCCTCCGAGCCGAGATAGTCCTCGATGAAGGCCTGGTCGTAGCCGGCGCCGACCCACTCTTCGATGTTGAAATGCGAGTTCCGATAGGGCTGGAAGCCGGACGGATAGGCCGAGCACCAGAGCGAGAGGTCCTTGCCGCCGAGATGCGCCGCGGCGGACCAGGCGGCCTTCTGCCTGGTCGAGTCGCTGTCGACCCGCGCCATGACGTAGATGCCCCAGCCGATATAGGCCATGTTCGGCGCGTAGTTCGGACCCGAGGCCAGCGTCTCCCACTGTCCGGCGCCATGGTTCCAGACGTCGTCCGAGCCCGGCAGGATCGAGAAGCCGATGACGTCGCCGACGACCGAGCTGTCCGAGGTGTTGGCGTTCGAGCCGATGTCGCCCCACCAGGACAGCATCGAGCCGGTGCCGGCCAGGAACTGCTGGAAGCCGGTCGTGCCCGGATCGGCGTTGATCTGGTCGGCCGGCTGCGTGTCCATGATGTCGAGCACGTCCTGGATCGCCCGGACCCAGGCGGCGTTGTTCACGCGCGGCTTCATGTCCTCGACGTCGAAGAGCCACGCCGGATCGTCCGGATGCTTGGCGTAGGCGGTCGCGCGCGAGGCGAGGAAGTAGAAGCCGAAGCCGCCCCAGCCCTTCAGCGGATCGAGATAGCCATGCGCGGGCAGACCGAACGGATCGGTCTTGCCGGCGAGGAATTTCGAGACCTCCTGCACCTTCTGCCAGGTCGTCGGCGCCTCCCACGGCCCTTCATGACCCTCGGCCTCCCAGGCGGCGGCGAACTCCTCGCTCTCGAAATAGTCGGTGCGATAGTTGAAGTTGTGGCAATCGCCGTCGATCGAGATCCGATAGGTCTTGCCGTCCCAGGTGCCGACCGGCGCCTGCAGATAGCCGACATAGTCGTCCATTTCGATCAGCTCGGCGACCCAGCCCGGCATCTCGCTGGCGAGGCCGCGGCCGCAAACGTCGCCCTCGAACGGCGCGCCCATCTCGATGATGTCGAAATCGACGGTGCCGGTGGCGATCGACTGCTGCAGGCGGGCGTTGTAGTCGGCCTGAGCGAGGTCGATCCAGTTGATCGTCGCGCCGGTGTAGGCTTCCCAGGGCCTCAGGAAGCCGCGGAAGAGGAAGTTGTGCAGGTTCTGGTTGTTGAGACCCATGAAGGTGAGCTCGACGCCCGAGAACTCGCCCTCTTGCACCGTCTCGCGCGTGCCGCCGAGGCAGAGCTCGCCGACCCTCTGCCAATCCGCGTCCGTCGGCGAGCCGACGCCGACGCCCGGGATCCGCAGGATCTCGGCGCGCAGATCCGACTGCGCCTTCGCCGGCGTCGTGATCAGCGACGGCAGCGCCGCGGCGCCGGCCATCGCCGCCGCGCCCTTCAGCATCTGCCGACGGCTCGCCTGCATGGCCATCAGGCGCTTGTAGACTTCGGTTTTCATTGCGTCCTCCCAGGGGCTGCGCCGGCGTTCGCCTCGCCGGTCTCGACGCGCTGTTCCGAGCATGCCGCGCCGCAATATTTTGCGCTGCGACCGCGTAACTTTTGCTCAGACGCGCAACTGGTTGTTCGTTCGGCGATTTCGACTATGCAGGACCGCCAAAGGGTGTCAACTGCGGCCAAAGAGACGGAGGATCGCGCCATGGCGGCGGATGAGATGCGGTTTGCGACCCGGTTGAACTCGTTCCGGCGCGGCGCGGACGGGACGCAGCTCGGCGCGCTCGAGGCGATCGGCCGCGCCGGCGCGGTCGACGGGCTGAACGCGGTCGAGCTCAACTATCCGCAGCACTTCCCCGAAGCGCCGGCGGCGACCTTCGCGGCGGCGTCCGCAGCCGGCTTGGAGGTCACCGCGCTCAACTTGCGCTGGGACGGGCCGGAATTCCTCGCCGGCGCCTTCACCAACCCGAACCCGGCCTTCCGCGCGGCGGCGGTCCGGCGCGCGACGGAGGCGGTGGAGATCGCCGCAGCGCACGGCGTCGCGCACGTCATCCTCTGGATGGGGCCGGACGGCTACGACTATCCGTTCCAAGCCGACTACGCCGCGCTTTGGGAGATGGAGATCGACGGCTTCCGCCGGGTCGCCGACGTCGACGCGACGGTCCGCGTCAGCGTCGAGTACAAGCCGACCGATCCGAGGCGCCTCTCGCTCATCCGCAACATGGGCGACGCGCTCTACGCCGTCGCCGGCGTCGACCGGCCGAATTTCGGCGCGACGCTCGATCTCTGTCATGCGCTGATGGCCGGCGAGAGCCCGGCCGCGGCCGCCGCGATGGCGCTCCGAATCGGCAAGCTCTTCGGCGTACATCTCAACGACGGCTACGGCCCGGCCGATGACGGGATGATGGTCGGGACGGTGCAGCCCTTCCGGCTTCTCGAGCTCCTCGACACGCTCGATCGCGGCGGCTTCCGCGGCACGCTCTATTTCGACACCTTTCCGGAGCGCGAAGAGGCGGCGGCGGAATGCGCCGCCAATATCCGCATGGTCAAGCGCTTGGCGCGGCGATTGGGATCGCTCGACCGGGTCGCGCTCGCCGAGGCGCAGGCGGCGCAAGACGCGGTGGCGGCGAGCCGGCTCGTTCAGGATCTTCTGCTCGGCGCGGGCGATGACTGAGCGCGCGCGCCCGACGGCGATCGCTCTCGGCAGCGCGCATGTCGACCTCATCGCCTCGGCGTCGCGCTTGCCCGGACCGGGCGAATCGGTGCTCGGCGACGGTTTCGCCATGGCGCCGGGCGGCAAGGCGGCGAACCAAGCGGCGCAATTCGCGCGCTGCGGCGGCCGCGCGCGGCTCCTGGCGCGGCTCGGCGCCGATGATTTCGGCGCCTTCCTCGAACGCGCGCTCGCGGACGCCGGCGTCGATCTCTCGCTCGTCAGCCGCGATCCCGCGCGCGCGACCGGCGCCAGCACGGTCTTCGCCGCCGCGGCCGCCGACGCCTCGCTCATCGCCCCGGGCGCGGCGGCGGCGCTCTCGGCGGCGGATGTCGAGACGGCGGCGGACGCGCTCCGCGGCGCGGACGCGCTCCTGCTCCAGCTCGAGACGCCGCCCGAGGTCTCCGCCCGCGCCGCCGAGATCGCGTCGGAGGCCGGCGCCGCGGTCGTGCTCAACCCGGCGCCGGCGCCCGCGAAGTGGGACGCGTTGCCCGAGGCGCTCCGCCGCGCGCCGAGCGCGCTCGTCGTCAACCGGGTCGAGGCGGCGCGGATTCTCGGCGACGAGCCGGTCGCCGATCGCGAACGGGCGCTCGTGTTGGCGGATTTTACGCTGATGGACGACGCCTTGCGCCTCAAGGAAAGGACCGGCGCGCGGCTGGTGATCGCGACCGCGGGCGCGGCGGGCGCCGTGGCGGTCTCCGACGACGAGGCGGTCAAGACGCCGGCCTTTCGGGCCGAGGTCGCCGACGCCGTCGGCGCCGGCGACGCCTTTCTCGGCGCCTTCCTCGCGTCCTGGCTCGGCGGCGGCGCGCTCGCGGACGCCTTGCGCCGCGCGTCGGCGGCGGCGGCGATCGCCGTCGCGCGCCCGAGCGCCTTCTACGCCCAGCCGGACGCGGCCGAGATCGACGCGTTCCTCGCCGCGAGGGCCGGCGGCGTTCAGCCGGATTGAGTTTCGCCGCGGCTCTTGTAGCGTTCGAACAAACCGAGAGACAAAAAGGGACTTCGGGGGCTCCATGGCAGAAGTCCGCATTCGCGGCGTCCGCAAATCCTACGGCTCGATGGAGGTGATCCACGGCGTCGACATCGACATCCCGGACGGCTCCTTCACGGCGCTGGTCGGGCCGTCGGGCTGCGGCAAGTCGACGATGATCCGGATGATCGCCGGGCTCGAGGAGATCACGGACGGCGTGATCGCCATCGGCGAC
>CAZPTD010000279.1:0-5914 GCA_964588915.1 uncultured Neomegalonema sp.
ACCTCGATGAACACCTCGAACCCCTATGACGGCGAGCGCCGCGCCGGCACGGTCGGACCCGCCCTGCCCGGCGTCGATCTGCGCGTCGTCGATCCCGAGACCGGCCGCCGGCTCGCCGACGGCGAGATCGGCGTGATCCAGGTCCGCGGGCCGAACGTCTTCCAGGGCTATTGGCGCATGCCGGAGAAGACCGCCGAGGAGCTCCTGCCCGACGGCTTTTTCGTCACCGGCGATCTCGGGTTCCGCGCGCCCGACGGCTACGTGACCATCGTCGGCCGCGGCAAGGACCTCGTCATCTCGGGCGGGCTCAACGTCTATCCGAAAGAGATCGAGACCGCGATCGACGCGCTGCCGGGCGTCTTCGAGAGCGCCGTGGTCGGCGCGCCGCATCCGGATTTCGGCGAGGCGATCGTCGCCTATGTCGTGCCGAGCTCGGCGGCGGCGACCGACGAGGCCGCGATCCAACGGGCGCTCGGCGCGTCTCTGGCGAAGTTCAAGCAGCCGAAGCGCGTCATCTTCGTGGACGCGCTGCCGCGCAACGCCATGGGCAAGGTGCAGAAGCAGCGCCTGCGCGAGGACTGCGCGCGTCTGTTCTCCGTGGCGTGACGTCGTCTCACGCCGAGAAAGGTAAAGATCTTCAGCGCTCTGCCCGGCGCGATTAGCGCCGCGTTAACACTCTTGGCCAAAATTGTCCCTGAACCGGACGCGGCGCGCGGAGTCGCGCGTCGGCGACCGTGCGGAAACGGATCACGCGCGCCGCGCAAGACCGGAGGCGGCGCAGCGAGAGGGCGCGCCCGCGCGACGGATCGCGGGCCGAAGGAGGCGAACGAGATGACCGCGGAATTGGATCGGCGACAGGCTGCAGAGGCGCTCGGCGTGAGCGCCGCCGTCTTTCGCGCGCTCGCCGAGGATCCGAGCTGTCCGCTCGGCGACGGCGCGAAGCGCGGACGGAAGGTGTTCTGGAGCGAAGAGGCGATCGAGGCGACCCGGACGTGGGACGCCGTTCGGCGCAAATCGGGCGGCGCCGAGCGGGCCGCCAAAAAGACCGCCAAGAAAACCGCCAAGAAGACCGCCGCGAAAACCGCCGCCGACAAGAAATCCGACATCGAGAAAACCGCGACGCGAAAGCTCGCCGCCGAGAGCGCCGGCTCGCCGAACAGCGCGACGCCGCGATCGGCCGGAGCGAAAGCGGCGACATCGAAAAAGAACGGCGCTGCAATGCCGATGATCGGCGCGGTCAAACCCGAGAATGGCGCGGCCTAGCCGATGAACGGCGCGGCGCGGCAAGCGAACGGCGCCGCGCGATCCGTGAACGGCGCCGCCGCGGCGACAGGCGACAAGACCCGCGCCAACGGCGCGCAACGCCGCCGCGCCGCCGCGGCCGACCCGATCGGGCTCTGGCTCGACGCCTGCCGCAGCGCAGCCGCGCTCTTCCAATACACGACCGATCCGCGCAAGGCGCTCCTCCTCATGAACCCGTTCGCGCCCTTCGCGGCCTACGCGGCCTTCGCGCAGCCCGACTTCCTGAACGGCCTCGCCAAATCCGCCGGCGCCGGCCTCGGCGTCTGGGGCGCCCTGCCCTTCGGCGGCGGCGCGTTCGCGAACGGAACGCCCAAGAACGGCGCGTCGATGAACGGCGCGACGTCGGAGGCCGCTTCCGCCTCGGCGCGCGCGCGCGCGGCGCGCGAGGCGCAGAAGCTCTACAGCCGCGCCCTGCCCCTCGCTTCGCGGCGCTGATCGAGCTCCGCGGCGACTTCGCCTTGGCCAAGGGCGACGAGATGAGCTAACCGGGCGTCTCCGGCGCGGCGCATGGGCGTCGCGCGCAACAGATGAGACGCGCATGTCCGATCTCGCCAGCCTGATGCGCTGCATCGAAATCGAGAAGCCGGGCGGTCCGGAAGTCCTGAAGCTCGCGACGCGGCCGACGCCGTTTCCGGGCGAGGGCGAGATCCTCATCAAAGTGCGCGCCGCCGGCGTGAACCGGCCGGACGCCCTGCAGCGCGCGGGCGCCTACGCGCCGCCGCCGGGCGCTTCCGATCTGCCCGGCCTCGAGGTCGCCGGCGAGGTGGTCGACTGCGGTCCGAACGTCGAACGCTGGACGCTCGGCGACGCGGTCTGCGCGCTGACGCCGGGCGGCGGCTACGCCGAATATGTCGCGACGCCGGCCGAGCACGCCCTGCCGATCCCGACGCCGCTCGGCTTCGAGGAGGCCGCGGCGCTGCCCGAGACCTTCTTCACCGTCTGGTCGAACGTCGTCGACCGCGCCCGGCTCGCCGCCGGCGAGACCATCCTCATCCATGGCGGCTCGAGCGGCATCGGCACGACGGCGATTCAAATCGCCAAGCGCCTCGGCGCGCGCGTCTTCGTCACCGCCGGATCGGCCGAGAAATGCGCCGCCTGCGAGAAGCTCGGCGCCGACGTCGCCATCAACTATCGCGAGGCGGACTTCGTCGAGGTCGCGCGCGAGCGGACGGACGGACGCGGCGTCGACGTGATCATCGACATGGTCGGCGGCGACTACATCCCGCGTAACTTCAAGCTCGCCGCCGAAGACGGGCGGATCGTGAACATCGCCTTCCTGCAGGGCCCGAAGGCCGAGGTGAACTTCGCGCCGGCGATGGTGAAGCGGATCACCTGGTCGGGCTCGACCTTGCGGCCGCGGACGCGCGAGGCGAAGGCGGCGATCGCGCGGGCGCTCGAAGAGAGGATCTGGCCGGCGCTCGAGGACGGAAGCGTCGCGCCGGTGATGGACCGGCTCTTCGCGCTCGAGGAGGCGGCCGACGCCCATCGCCGCATGGAGAGCTCGGTCCATATCGGCAAGATCGTCCTCAGGGTCGATCCGCTCTGAAAATGCGGTCGGCGGTCAGAGGCGGGCACCTCGCCGTCCGAGCGCTGAAATCCGACGGCCGACCGCTCCGGCTCAGTGAATCGTCGTCCCGCCGTCGCCGAGAAAGCTCGGCACGCGCTTGCCGTCGACGGCGATCTCGACCTGAGCCTGGCCGTTCACGAGCAGGCTGTTGGCGAGCGCCACGCGCATGCTGGCGCAATCGACGCCCTCGCGCTCGATGCCGGACATCAACGTCTCGAGCATCGTCTGCGCCGCGATCGCCAGCGTCTCCGGCCCGACATCCTGGCGGCGGCCGTAGCACTCGACCATCGCGTCGCAAAGCTCGCGCGCGATGTCGCGGGCGACGGAGTCGTCATGGTTCTGCGGGTCGAGCGCCCGCCCCTCCGCGCTGACGATCTCCGCGGTGAGCGTGATCTTTTCTCCGCCCATCGTCCTTCCCTCCTTCTCCCCGGGTCGGGCCAACCCAACGTTGAGCCCGGCCCTCCTTCTTCGCTTCCTGCGCTCATCGCGTCGCAAGAAGCGGGCCGAGAGACGGCCTTGCGTCCCTCGGCCCGGAGAAGAGGCGCTACTCCGAGCCCCACTGCAAGGTCATCTCGATCCGGCGGTTGGCGGCGCGGCCTTCGTCGGTCTCGTTGGTCGCGATCGGGAAGCCTTCGCCGAAGCCCGCCGGCGCGACCGCGCGGCCGGTGATCCCGTACTCGGCGAGCGCGTCGGCGACCGACTGGGCGCGGCGCAAGCTCAGCGCCTGGTTCGCCGTGTCGGAGCCGACATCGTCGGTGTGGCCCTCGACCAGGAGCCGCGTGCCCGGGCAGCGCGCCAGCACGCCCGCGATCTCGCCGAGGAAGACGACGCTCTCGGGCGTGAGTTCGGCCTCGGCGAACTCGAAGTTGATCGGCCTGAGATAGATCATCTGCGAGATCACGTCCTGGCAGAGCTGCGGCTCGAGCCGCCCGTCCGCCGGGATCTCGTCGGGGCCGACCGGCCGCGGCGGCAGCGCCGCGAAGTTGAGCTTCGTCGGGCAGAAGCCGATGACGCCGCGCTGCTGGATCGCGCCGTCCGCCGAAAAGGTGACGTCGAAATAGCGGACGCCGTTGCAGGCGAGAGCGCGCCGGGCCGAGGCGTCGGCGTCGATGAACTCGATCGAGGTGTAGCCGCGGGCCTGAAGCGCGCGTCGGATGAGCGCTTGGCGATCGGGCGAGTCGAAGATCGTGTCGCAGGTCTGGGCCCGCCGCGCCGAGAGCACGCCGCCATCCGGATCGACCTCGAGCGCGTAGCGCCGAATGCCGCGGCAGGCGGCGGCGTCGAGCTCGGCGCCGCTGTCGTCGAGGAGATCGACCCGCGTGTAGCCCTGCGCGAGCACCTGATCGATGATGACGCCGAGCTCCTGGTCGCTCAGCGAGCTCGCGAAGATGTCGTCGAGAAAGCCCGGCTCCTCGCATTCGCCGACCGGCGTCGAGAGGGCGACGCGGCCGAAGCGGTCGATGACGAGATCGGTGAGCGTCGTTCCGGCGCAGGCGCGCATCTGCACCGCGCCGCCGCCGACGAGTCCGTTGAACTGGATCCGGCTGTAGCCGGCGCCGCGCAGATACTGGCGCAGCCGGATCTCGGCCGCCTTGAGCTCGTCCGGGTCGATCTCGGCGACGGTGAGCGCGGCGCCGTCCTGCGCCGGCGCGGCTTCCGCCGTCGCCTGCGCCGTGTCCTGCGCGCTCGCCGCCGAGGCGAACGCGCCGAACGCCGCCGCGCCGATCCAGATCGCCGCCTGTCTCAGATTCATGATCACTCTCCCTGCTTCGCCGGCCTCGCCGGATCGCCGCCGCGCATCGTTCGGTAGCGAAGCGGAAGAGAGATGCCAAGGCGTCGCCCGCGCGATCCTTGCGCGCCACGGACGCGGCGCGACGCCGCATCCGAAGGTCGCTCGCGCGGCGACGGGACGGATCGCCGTGGAAAACCGGGCGAAACAGCGCCCGCCTTCACTTCGACACAACTCGTCAGAAGGCTTTTCGCGCCGCCTTTAACTGGATTCGCGGCTCACCAAGAACGCAGGTGTAGAAGGAGAATAGTGTTGACGAACAAGTTCAGAAGAGCCGCCGCCGTCGCCCTCTCAGCGCTGACCGCCGCCTCGGTCGCCGTCGCCGCGACGCCGGCGCAAGCGCGCGACGTCTCGCGCAGCTGCACCGCGCGTTTCGAGCTCGTGCACACCGATGGCGGCAACTACTTGATGGGCGAGTTCACGGTTCGAGGCACGGCGAATCGCCCGAACAGGGCGCGCCGCCGCGCGCGGGACGCCGCCGTGCGGTGCATGCGCGCCCATCACGACCTCAGAGCGCAGGCCTTCGAGCCTTCGGAATGCACCAGCGCCTATGGAATCACGGACTATCCGTTCGCCTCGCAAGTGATGGGCGGACGAACGCTGGGCGACGTCATGCAACAGAGCTTCTGCGCCGGGCGGCGCGGCGCGCAAGAGCCGGCCGCCCGGATCCGCGTGCGCGGCGACGATGGCTGCATGCAAATCGTCGTCCTGAGCCGTTGGCCGATCAATTGCGGCTAAAGCCGGCAAGTCGAGAGACGTCCGGCCGGCGACGCGCGTCGCCGGCTCGGCTCTACGCTCAGCCCGCCTTGTCGAGGTCTTCGCCGGTTTCTTGATCGACGGCCTTCATCGACAGGCGCACCTTGCCGCGGTCGTCGAAGCCGAGCAGCTTCACCTTCACCGATTGACCTTCCTTCAGGTGGTCCTTCGGATTGTCGCCCTTCTTCGAGCCGGTGATCTGGCTCACATGAACGAGTCCGTCGCGGGCGCCGAAGAAGTTCACGAACGCGCCGAAGTCCATCAGCTTGACGACCTTGCCGTCGTAGATGTGGCCGACCTCGGGCTCGGAGATGATCGCCAGGATCTTCTTCTTGGCGATCTCGATCTTCTCGGCGTCCGGCGAGGCGATCTTGACCGTGCCGTCGTCGTTGATGTCGATCTTGGCGCCCGACTCCTCGACGATCGACCGGATGGTCTTGCCGCCCGAGCCGATCACCTCCAGGATCTAGTCGCTCGGCAAGCTGCTCATCTCGATCCGC
>CAZPTD010000280.1:0-5906 GCA_964588915.1 uncultured Neomegalonema sp.
CGGTGAAGATCGACGGATCCGGATGGTCGAAGGTGATCGAGCCGACCGCGGCGTAAGTCCTGAGATCGTATTTATAGGGCGCGTAATTGCCGTGCCAGGCGACGACGTCGAGCGGCGAGTGGTCGATCTCGGTCACGTGGAACTGGCCGCACCACTTGACGATGACGCGGCACGGCTCCTCACGGTCCTCGAACGCGGCGATCGGCGTCTTGAAGTCGCGCGGATTGGCCAGGCAGTTGGCGCCGATCGGGCCGCGGCCCGGCAGCTTGAACTTGGCGCCGTAGTTCTCGCAGACGAAGCCGCGGGCCTCGTCGTCGACGAGATCGACCTTGAAGAGCATGCCGCGCGGCAGGACGCAGATCTCCAGAGGCTCGAGATCGATGACGCCGAACTCGGTCGAGATCTTGAGCCGTCCGATCTGCGGCACGACCAAGAGCTCGCTGTCGGCGGAATAGAAGACGTCGTCGCCCATCGAGCTGTTGGCGAGATAGACATGCGCCGCCATGCAGACCTGGCTGCCGACGTCGCCGGCGGTCGTCATCGTGCGCATGCCGGTGACGAAATTGACCGGCTCGGTCGGAAACGGCGTCGGGTCCCAGCGGTACTGGCCGAGCGAGATCACGTCCTCGACGACATGCGGCGCCGTCTTCCAATAGGGCGTCTCGAGCTTCTGGAACCGGCCGACATGCTTCACCGACGGACGGATGCGGTACATCCAGCTCCGCTCGAGGCTGCCCTGCGGCGCGGTGAAGGGCGATCCCGAGAGCTGCTCGGCGTAGAGCCCGTAATTGCAGCGCTGCGGCGAGTTCCGCCCCTGAGGGATCGCGCCGGGCAGCGCCTCGGTCTCGAAATCGTTGCCGAAGCCAGGCATGTAGCCCGGCGTGGTGCCGTAACGGGAATCATGCCGCTCGGCCGCGGCGACGTCGCTGTGTTCCGTCATTCGAATCACCCTGTCATTGGCGCTCATTTGAGCACATACGTCCATTTTGTTGCGAACGCAACGATTTTGATGTTTGCGCTCTTTTTGCGCCGCTCGGTCCGGGCGACGGCGCAGGCGCGCGCGTCCTCGTCGACCGACCGCAGTATGGCCGAGCTCGACCGGCGCGCTCAACGCGGTGATCGAGGAAAAGGCGGTCGCGCGCCCTGAAACCTAGATGAAACGCGTGCTCGCCCTGGTCCGCGTCGCGAGAGGCGGTCGCGGTCTCCAGCCGAGAGGACGTTGGCGCATTTTTTTCGCGCCGGCGGCCCGTTCTCCACGCGACCTTGCCCAAAAACGCGCCAAAAGGCGCAAATACGACGCAGCGATGTCGCATCTGGAACAGACGACCTGCGCCGCCGACGCGGACGCTTTGTCTCATGGGGATATTTTTTCCCCTGAAAAATCAATGCGCCGACCGCCAAAGGCCAACGGCGCGTCAGGGGAGGAGATTGGCCGAAGCCCGATAATTTCAACTGACCGGGGGTTTCTTATTGCGCAGCCCTGCGCCACGATGCCCGCGTGCGCCGCCCTGCGCTCGCATTGACAGCAGAACGACCAATGGAAGGGAGACTCATGGCACGCAAATCTGCACCCGCTCTGATCGATCGACTTGCCGAGGAGGCGCGTCGCGGGCGCATCTCGCGGCGCGAGTTCATGCATTACGCCACCGCGGCCGGCATCACGGTCTCGGCGGCGACCGGCCTTTGGTCCACCTCCGCGATGGCGCAGCCGAAGCGCGGCGGCACCTTCCGGGTCGCCGTCCATGACGGCAACACCAACGACAGCCACGATCCGGGCACGTATCTGAGCCGCCAGATGATTTATCTGGTGCACCAGTATCGGAGCTTCCTGACCCAGATCGAGTCGGACGGCTCGCTCGGCGGCGATCTCGCGACCGAATGGTCTTCGAACGACACCGCGACCGAGTGGACGTTCAGGCTCCACCAGGACGCCACCTTCCATAGCGGCAGGCCGGTGGTCGCCGACGACGTCATCGCGTCGATGAACCACCATCGCGGCGACGAGTCGACCTCGGCGGCCAAGGCGCTGTTCAGCGACGTCTCCGACATCACGAAGACCGACGACCACACCGTCGTCTTCGCGCTGACGGCCGGCAACGCCGACCTGCCCTGGCTGATGACCGACTACCATCTCTGCATCTGCCCGGCCAATCCGGACGGTTCGCTCAACTGGCAGAGCGCGGACGGCTCGGGCCCGTACAAGATCGTGGACGGCCAGATGGGCGTCGGCTTCTACTGCGAGCGCCATGACGGCTGGCACCAGGAAGGCGCCTATTTCGACGCGCTCGAGATCATCGTCATCAACGACAACGCCACGCGGCAAACGGCGATCATCACCGACGCCGTCGACGCGATCTCGCTCGTCGATCTCGCGGCCATGGCCGACCTCGAGTCGAATCCGGACGTCATCCTCGAGAACGTGCCGAGCGCGGCGGCGATCACGCTGCCGATGCACTGCAATGTGGCGCCGTTCGACGACGTCCGCGTCCGTCAGGCGATCAAGCACGCGTGCAACCGCGAGGATCTGATCGAGAAGATCGCCGGCGGCGCCGCGACGATCGGCAACGACTTCCACGTCTCGCCGGCGATGCCGTACTGGCCGGACGACATTCCGCAGACGCCCTACGATCCGGATCGCGCGAAAGCGCTGCTCGGCGAGGCCGGCGTCGACAGCCTCAACGTTCAGCTCAGCACGGCGGAATCGGTCTTCTCGGGCGCCATCGACCTCGCGGTGCTTTACGCCGAGCACGCGCGGCCGGCCGGCATCAACATCGAAGTCGTGCAGGAGCCGGCCGACGGCTACTACACCGACGTCTGGCTGAAGAAGCCGTGGTGCGTCGTCTCCTGGGGCGCGCGCCCGACGCCGGACGTCATGTTCACGCTCGCCTACAAGGACGACGCGGCGTGGAACGAGGCCTTCTGGCAGAACGAGCGCTTCAACGAGCTCCTGCTGCAGGCGAAGGCCGAGCTCAACGACGAGCTCCGGGCGGAGATGTATCGCGAGATGTGCGTGATCGCCAAGGACGACGGCGGCACGGTCATCCCGTTCTTCAACAACTTCGTCTACGCCCGCCGGTCGCGGGTCCAGCACGGCCCGAACGTCGCGGCGAGCTGGGAGCTCGACGGCGCCCGCGGCATGAGCCGCTGGTGGTTCGACGACGCCTGAACAACGCGTATTCGGCCGGCGTTCGCGCCGGCCGATCCTTCGCCGCGGCGCCAGCGCAGCGCCGCGGCGCACTTCAAACCCTTCGCATCCTCTAGGGGGCTCGCAGAGTCCGACCGCGGACGCTTGGGGTGCAATGCGCCGGGAGAAACACAGTGGTTCAAGTATTCTGGCTTGTCCTGAAACGGCTCGGACTCGGGCTCGTCACCCTTTGGGTCATT
Organism: uncultured Neomegalonema sp.; assembly: GCA_964588915.1. Classification (GTDB taxonomy): domain Bacteria; phylum Pseudomonadota; class Alphaproteobacteria; order Rhodobacterales; family Rhodobacteraceae; genus JALEGB01. Next base: position 3,385 of record CAZPTD010000280.1, read on the forward strand.
TCCGTATTGATCTTTTTCGCCGTCGAACTCCTGCCGGGCGACGCCGCCGAGGCCATTCTCGGGCAGGGGCGGACAGAGGAGGCGGTCGCGCGACTGCGCGAGCGGCTCGGCCTCGATCAACCGGCGTACTTGCGATACTTCGACTGGCTCTCCGGCGCCGTCGTCGGCAATTTCGGCGAATCCTGGATCACCGAGGGCCAATCGGTGACCGAAGCGATCAAAGGCAACTTCCTCAACACGCTGTTCCTGGCCGGCTACGCCGCGGCGCTCGCGGTTCCGATCGCGCTGATCATCGGCGTCGCCGCGGCGCTCTTTCGCAACACCGTGTTCGACCGGGCGGCCAACGTCTCGACGCTGACGGCGATCTCCACGCCGGAGTTCTTCGTCGCCTACGTCATCATCTTCGTGTTCACCACAGAGCTGGGCTGGTCGCTGCCGACCTATTTCGGCATGCAGCGCTGGACGTTCGATCGGCTGCTCGAGCAGACCTTCATGCCGGCGCTGACCCTCGTTCTCGTGGTGACGGCGCATATGATGCGGATGACGCGGGCCTCGATCATCAATCTCTTGGCCTCGCCCTATATCGAGATGGCGCGTCTCAAGGGCGTGCCGCGCTGGAAGGTGATCGTGAAGCACGCGCTGCCGAACGCCTGGGCGCCGATCATCAACGTCATCGCGCTCGACCTCGCTTATCTGGTCACCGGCGTCGTCCTCGTCGAATACGTCTTCAACTTCCCCGGCATTGGCCAGACGCTGGTCAACGCCGTCGGCGACCGAGACATGCCGGTCGTGCAGGCCTGCTGCCTGATCTTCGCCTCGACCTTCATTCTCCTAAATCTCGTGGCGGATGTCGGCTCGATCCTCACCAATCCGCGCCTGCGGCACCCGAAGTGAGGAGCGCGTCATGATCCTATTCGAATCCATGTCCGGCTTTTCGGCGCTGTTCTTCGCGTTGGTGGCCAACGCCATCGTGCTCGGCGCCGCGCTCAAGAACAGCCGGATGATGTCGACGGCGATCTTCATCTTCGCCTTCTCGGTCTTCGGCTTCATGGTCGGCGGCGACGGCGCGATCGCCTCCTTCGGCAGCATCGCCGTCGCCATCGCCTTCGCGGCGGTGGCCGCGTTCGTCTTCAAATGGCTCTTGATCTGGGTCTCGCCGAAGGGCCTCAAGCGCGAACTTCGCACGGCGCCGCTCACCGCCTCCTTCGGCATGCTGGTGATCGTGATCGTGCTCGTGCTCATGATCTTCGCGCCCTACATCGCGCCCTTCGGCGAGACCGAGTCGGTCGGCGGCACCTTCGAGGTGCCGAACGAGCAGTTCCTGATGGGCACCGACCGGCCCGGCCGCGACGTGTGGAGCCGCATCGTCTACGGCGCGCGCAACAGCGTCGGCATCGCGCTCTTGGCGACCGGCATCGCCTTCTTCATCGGCGCGATGGGCGGGCTTTTCGCGGCGATCCGCGGCGGTTGGATGGATCAGTTCCTCGGGCGCGTCTCCGACATCATCATGTCGATGCCGTCGCTGATCTTCGCGCTCTTGATGCTCTCGATCTTCGGCACCGACACCTGGGTCGTCATCGTCGTCGTCGCCGCCGTCTACGCGCCGAGGGTGTTCCGCCTGACGCGCGCGGTCGCCGGCAACATCGTGGTGATGGACTATGTCGAGGCGGCGCGGCTGCGCGGCGAGAGCTCCTGGTATTTGATGCGCCGGGAGATCCTGCCCAACGCGAAGTCGCCGCTGATCGCCGAGTTCGGGCTCGAGTTCTGCTTCGTCTTCCTCTTGATCTCCGGCCTCTCCTTCCTCGGCATCGGCCTGCAGCCGCCGGCGGCGCATTGGGGCTCGATGGTGAAGGATCTCGCCTCGCAGATCCGGACGAAGCCGCAACCCTTCTACGCGGCCGGCGCGATCGCGCTCTTGACCGTGTCCGTCAACTTCGTGGTCGACTGGATGCTGCACCGCTCCTCCGGATTGAAGGACTAGAGCCATGTCGAAATCAGGAGACCTCCTCCTCGATATCAAGGGCCTCAAGATCGAGGCCTACGCGAACGAGGAATGGTTCGAGATCGTCCACGGCGTGGACCTCACGCTCAACAAGGGCGAGGTGCTCGGGCTGATCGGCGAGTCCGGCGCCGGCAAGTCGACCATCGGCCTCGCCGCGATGGGCTTCGCGCGCGACGGCTGCCGCATCTCCGGCGGCTCGATCAAGTTCGACCGGATGGAGCTGACCGAGATGTCGGAGAGCCAGCTCCGGGCGCTCCGCGGCTCGCGCATCGCCTATGTCGCCCAATCGGCGGCGGCGTCGTTCAACCCGTCGCACAAGCTGATCGATCAGCATGTCGAGGCGCCGGTCCAGTACCGGATCAAGAAGCGGATGGACGCCCAGGAGGACGCGATCGAGCTCTATGAGCGGTTGCGTCTGCCCAATCCGGACGAGATCGGCTTCCGCTATCCGCATCAGGTGTCGGGCGGCCAGCTCCAGCGCGCGATGCCCGCGATGGCGCTGGCCTGCCGGCCGGATCTC
>CAZPTD010000281.1:0-5905 GCA_964588915.1 uncultured Neomegalonema sp.
GGCTTTCCGGGATGACGGCGTCATCCCGGGATGACGGGTCATCGGCGTTGCATCCACCTCAACAGATCCTGCTTTAGCCGCCGGCGCCGAGCGCCTCGAGCAGGACCGATTCGGTGAGCACCTGCGGCAACACGACGCCCGATCCGCCGTCGCGATAGACGACGTAGAGCGGCGCGCCCGGATGGCTGTAGCTGTCGAGATACGCCGTGATCGCCGGATCGTAGCGCGTCCAGTCGGCGACCATGTAGAGCACCTCGCCGCCGAAGAGCGCCTCCTCGACGGCGTCCGAGGTCAGCACCCGCGCCTCGTTGAACTTGCAGCTGATGCACCAATCCGCGGTGACGTTGACGAACACCGTCCGACCTTCGGCCCGCGCGGCCGAGATCGCGGCGGCGCCGAAGGCGACCGGCGCTCGGCCGGCGGAAGCGAGCGCGCGCTCGGCCGCGTCGGTCGCGTCGGCGCGCGTCGCGCCGTCGCCCGCGCGCATGGCGGCCCAGAGCGCGCCGAGCGCGAGCAGCGCGCACACGACCGCAGCGGCGGTCGCCGCCCGGCGGCCGAGCCGAGAGGACGGCGCGCCGGCGCCCGTGGCCCAAAGCGCGGCGCCGACGAGAACGAGCGCGATCATGCCGGCGAAGATGGCGTCGCGGCCGGCGAGGCCGCCGAGCACCCAGAGGAGATAGGCCGCCGTCGCATACATCGGGAAGGCGAGGAGCTGACGCATCCGGACCATCCACGGGCCGGGCCTCGGCAGCCGGCGCGAGAGACCGGGCAGGACGCCGAGCAGCGCCAAGGGCGCCGCGAAGCCGAGGCCGAGCGCGGCGAACACGACGAGCGCCGTCGCGGCGTCCTGGGTGAGCGCGAAGCCGATCGCGCCGATCATGAAGGGCGCGGTGCAGGGCGACGCGACGACGACCGCGAGCACGCCGGTGAAGAACGCGCCGGCGCCGCCGGAGCGCTCGGCGAGGCCGGAGCCGAGACCGGCGAAGCGCGCGCCGAACTCGAAGACGCCCGAGAAGTTGAGCCCGATGACGAACATCATCATCGCGAGCCCGCCGACGACCCAGGGCGACTGCATATGGAAGCCCCAGCGCTCGCCGCCGCCCGCCGCCTTGAGCGCGACGAGCGCCGCCGCGATGACGAGGAAGGTCGCGAGCACGCCCGCGGCGTAGGCGCCGGCGTGGGTCAGGCGCTCGCGCCGCGGCCGCCCGGCGCCCTGGGCGAAGGACATCGCCTTGAGCGCCAGGACCGGAAAGACGCAGGGCATGATGTTGAGGATCAGCCCGCCGAGGAAAGCGCCGATCGCCGCGGCGAGAAGCGACTGCGGCGTCGCGCTGACGAGATCGCCGGACGGCGCGCCGCCCGACGCCGAGACCGCGCCCGAAGCCGCGGTTTCGACCGTCTCCGATCCGCCGCCCGACCCCGCGCCGCCGCCCGCCGCGTCCGCGCCCGAGCCGCCGACCGGCGTCGCCCCGTCGGTCTCGCTCGGCCCGTTCGCGGCGAGCCGAACGGCCTCGGACGAGCCGTCGGCGGCGTTGACCACGAGCACGCCGGTCAACGCGCCGTCGAGCGGCCGCCGCACGGCGAGCCCGTCCTCGCCCTCGCGGCGCATCTCGATCCTGATCTCGCCGTCCGAGACCTCGACCGTTTGCGCGCCGGCCGCAGCCACGACGCCCTGCGGCTCAGGAAAGAAAAAGCCGCCCGCGACCGCCGCGGTCTCCAGCGTCTCGGCCGGCAGGAAGACGCGGATCCGCTCCTCGTCGACCTCGTAGCGTCCGACCGCGCCGATCTCGCGCGGACGCGCCGCCGCCGCGCGCTCGGCGAGCGCGGCGAATTCCGGATCGACGACCGGCTCTTCGGCCGTCGGCAGCGTCAACCGGAAATCGAGGGTCTCGCTCACGCAGATGTCGTCGCAGAGAAGCCACATGGCGCTGGCGACGAGCGCGATCTCCTCGCCCGGCGTCCAGTCCTCGGGCACGCGCATCCGCGTGACGAGCAGCGTCTCGCCGCTATGGACGAAGTTGACGAACGGCCCGTATTCGAGCCGCTCCGGCGTCGGCCAGAGAATGCCGGAGAACTCGACGCCTTCCGGCGCGCGCCAATCGATCGTCGTCGCGCCGCCCGGGCCGCCCGGATTGAGCCAGTAGGTGTGCCAGCCGAAGGCGGGCTCGATGCGCAGGACGATCTCGACCTCGTCGCCCGGCGCGGTCGTCATGCGGTCGGCGCCGAGTTCGACCGCGCCGTACTCCGTCTGCGAGAAGTCGAACGACAATTTCGCCGAGGCCGGCGCCGCGGCGAGCGCGAGCAGGATCAGGGCGAAAGCGGCGATGCGCGACATGCGGCGGAACTCCCGGTCATCATTTCGGCGACGTCGATCGGACGCGATCGCCTGAAGAGGTAATAGAGCAGCTTCGGTTCATCATCTAGAAACAGAGCGCGCACATTTGGCCGCGGTCTGCTCACAATGCGGCGAGAAGAGCGCACCTTCGGTCAGCGCCGCCGCCACTCGCTGAGCACGTCGCCGCCGATGCGCTCGCTGCGGACGAGCTCGAAGCGCGGCGCCGCGGCGAGCCGCTCAAGGCCGAGCGGGCCGAGCGACGGCAGCCCTTCCGAGCCGATCGCGACGCCGGCCTGGACCCAGACCAGCCGATCGACGAGATCCGCCTTGAGGAGCGCCGCCGCGAGCCGGCCGCCGCCCTCGCACATCGCCTCCAGCGCGCCGAGCCCGCCGAGCGCGGCGAGCATCGCGTTGGGATCGAGCGCGCCGCCCGGCCCGCGCGGGATCTCGAGGAGCCGCGCGCCGGCCTCGGCGCAGGCGGCCATGCGCTCTTCGGGCGCGTCCGAGGCGTGGAGGAGAAAAAGCGGCCGGTCGCGCGCCGAGCGCATCAGCTTGCCGTCGAGCGGGACCCTGAGAAGCGCGTCGGCGACGGCGCGGGCCGGGCTCGCGCGCTCGAGCCCGGGGATCCGCACGTCGAGGGCCGGATCGTCGGCGCGCGCCGTGCCGGAGCCGACGAGGATGACGTCGGAGGCGGCGCGGATGGCGTGGGCGCGGACGCGCGCCGCCTCGCAGGAGATCCAACGGCTCTCGCCCGTCGCCGTGGCGATGCGGCCGTCGAGCGTCGAGGCGAGCTTGAGCGTGAGGCGCGGCCGGCCCGAGGAGCGCTGCAGGAGATAGCCGCCGAGCGACTCGCGCGCCTCCTCGGCGAGGACGCCCGTTCTCACCTCGACGCCGCCCGCCCGCAACCGCTCGAGCCCGCGGCCCGAGACGCGCGGATCGGGATCCTCGAGAGCGACGACGACGCGGCGGATCCGCGCGGCGACGAGCGCGTCGGCGCAGGGCGGCGTGCCGCCGTAATGGGCGCAAGGTTCGAGCGTGACATAGGCGGTCGCCTCGGCGAGGAGCGCCGGCGCGGCGTCGCCCCACGAGCCGCGAACGGCGTCGAGCGCGCGGGCCTCGGCGTGCGGCCGTCCGCCCGAGGCGGTCGCGCCGCGGCCGAGGACGCGGTCGTCGGGGCCCGCGATCACGCAGCCGACGCTCGGATTGGCGCCCGTGCCGCCAACGCCGCGCCGCCCGAGCGCGATCGCCGCGCGCATGAAGCGCTGGTCGGCGTCGGAAGCGCCGCGGTTTCTGGCGGAGCCGTCGCTCATCGTTCGACCGTTAGCTGTCGGCGGTCAGTGATCAGACGGCGCGAAGGTCGACGCTCTTGCGAATGGTCGATCTGGGCGCCGTCCGACCGCTGACGGCTGAAAGCCGACCGCTCAGGCCGCGTCCTCGTCCTTGCCAGCGCGCTTGGCCTCGATGAAGGCGAGGAAGTCCTCGACGCTGTCGAAGTTCTTATAGACCGAGGCGTAGCGGATATAGGCGACCGGATCGGTGCGCTCCAATGCGCGCATCACCTCGTCGCCGATCGTCTTCGACGGAATGTCGGTGTCGCCCCCGGTCTCCAGCCTGCGCACGATGCCGGTGATCAGCTGATCGAGCCGCTCCGGCTCGACATGCCGGCGGTTCATCGCCAGGCGAATCGAGCGCGCGAGCTTGTCGCGGTCGAAGTCTTCGCGGCGGCCGTCGGTCTTGATGACGACCAGATCGCGGAGCTGGACGCGTTCGAAAGTGGTGAATCGGCCGCTGCATTTCGGGCAGAAGCGGCGGCGTCGAATCGCGGCGTGCTCCTCCGTCGGGCGCGAATCCCTCACTTGGGTGTCTGTATTCCCACAAAACGGGCAGCGCATAATCTCGGTCCCTGAAGTCAACCCCATCGATATGTATAAATGTAATCGATCGATTGCGGAAGGGTGAGGTTTCCTTTCCAGATTTCGAGGTTTTTGCCGGCGCCGCGGCGCGATTCCCTCGCTCCACGGCCGCCGCCGCGTCTCGCGCATAGCCGGATTGCGTTTGCGGCGGCGCCGGAGCGGGCTCCGGCGCGCTAGGTCTCCGCATTCAATTGAAGGAGGCTCCGATGACGAAATCCGCCAAAGCGAACACGACGACGCTCGAAGCCGGGCTCGCCAAAGCGCTGGCGCGCTGGCGCGCGAACGCGCAAGCGGCGGCGGCGCGGCGGCGCGAGGTCGCGCGTCTCGAGATCGAACTCCGCCGCATGAGCGAGCGCGAGCTGACCGATCTGGGCCTCGCCCGCGACGACATCGCGCGCGCGGCGCGGAAGGCGGTCTGACGCCGCCGGCGCCGTCACCACCAGCCTTCCGGGCACTCGGTCTCGTCGACGCCGGCGAAACCGCGATTCGAGAAGACGGCCCCGCCCAGCCCGTCGAGATCGAGCGTGAAATCGCCGCGTCGCGCCCGGAGCTGGATCGCGAACACCTCGGCCGGCGCGAGATCGTCGAGCGTCAACATCCGTCCGCCGTCGAGCCGACGCGTCGCGACGAAGAAGAACTCGCCGGCGCCGAGATCGTCGCCCGCCCGGCCGTCGCGCAGGACCACGCGGACGGCGTCGCCCTCGCGCAGGCCGCGCAGCGGACCGAGGCCGATCTCGGCGTAGCCGCCGCTTCGGCAGTAGAAGAGCCGGAAGGGCGCGACGAGCGCGGCCTTGCGGCTCTCGGTCTCGACCGCGACGAGCTCGGCGACGCCGTTGGGCGCGCGCTCCCATTCCTGCGCCGCGACGCGGCTCGACAGCGCGGCGAGGATCGACAGCGAGAGCGCGGCGATGCGCGAAAAGTTCGTCATGATCTCCTCGGTCGAGCTTTGACTTCCCCGACGCGCGCCGCGCGGACGGCGGCGCGGCGTCGAGACGATCCGCTTCCTTCATCTCTGCGCCGCGCACTTTCGCTCGATTCTTCGGCCGTCTTGCGGCGCCGCGCAACGAGGCCGCCGACCGCACAGGCGGCGATTGACATCGAGCGGCCCCTCCCCTCTTGTCCGCGCGCGCAGATCACCCGCATGGACAATAGGAACCGCCCCGATGACCGGCACGACGCTCCACGCCTATCGCTCCCACAGCTGCGGCGCGCTGACCAAGGACCATGTCGGCCATGACGTGCGCCTCTCGGGCTGGGTCCATCGGGTGCGCGATCACGGCGGCGTGCTCTTCATCGATCTGCGCGACCATTACGGGATCACGCAGGTGCTGGCCGATCCGGACAGCCCGGCTTTCGCGGAGGTCGAGAAGGTGCGCGCGGAATGGTGCGTCCGCGTCGACGGCGTGGTGAAGGCCCGTTCCGCGGAGACGATCAACAAGGAGCTTCCGACCGGCGAGGTCGAAGTGTTCATCCAGGATCTGGAGGTCCTCGGCGTATTCCTCGGGCAAGAGGTAGGTCGCCTTTTAATAGGCCCGCGCCACGTCCCGCGGCGCGCTCTGCAACGCCGCTAAGGTCTCCGCATCCACCCGCTCGATGGCCGTGTCTGCCTTCGCCATGAACTCCACGGCCACGGTGCCGATCTCCGCGCAGGCGGCCG
>CAZPTD010000282.1:0-5880 GCA_964588915.1 uncultured Neomegalonema sp.
GGTGCCGGCCGCGAGGGCGGCGGCGATTTGGCCGGTGAAGATCGCCAACGGAAAGTTCCAGGGCGAGACGCAGACCCAGACGCCGGAGCCGGCGAGGCGCAGCGTATTCTCCTCGCCCGTCGGTCCGGGCAGGACCTCCGCCTCGCCGAAGAGCCGCCGCGCCTCGGAGGCGTAGAAGCGGAGGAAGTCGACCGCCTCGCGCAGCTCCGCGACCGCGTCGGGCCAGCTCTTGCCGGCCTCGCGCACGGCGAGCCGCATCAGGCGGACGCCCTCGGCCTCGTAGAGATCCGCCGCGCGTTCGAGCACGGCGGCGCGCGCCTCGGCGCCGATCGCGTCCCAGTCGACCTGAGCGGCGGCGGCGCGGTCCATCGCCGCCGAGAGGGCGGCGGGATCGGCGTCGCGCGATCGGCCGACGAGGCGGCTCCGATCGGCCGGGCTGCGGATCTCGCGCGCCGCTCCGCCGCCGCCGTCGGCGACCGCGAGCAGAGGCTCGGCGATGATCGGCTCGGCGTTCTTCTCGATCGCCGTGACCGCGTCGGCGAGCCGCGTCGCCACGTCGGGCGCGAAGAGGTCGTAGCCGGCGCTGTTGCGCCGCGGCGCGAAGACGTCTCGCGGCAGCGCGACCCGGCCGTGGCGGCGAAAGCCGGATCTCGCGGCGGTCTCGACCGGGCTCTCGGCGAGCTCCTCGATCGGCGCGGCGTCGTCGACGATGCGGTTGACGAAGCTCGAATTGGCGCCGTTCTCCAGCAGCCGGCGCACGAGATAGGCGAGGAGATCCTCATGCCCGCCGACCGGCGCGTAGACGCGCACCGGCGGCGTCGCCGCTCCGAGCGCGGTCTCGAGCCCGTCATAGAGCGGCGCGCCCATGCCGTGGAGGCGCTGGAACTCCCAGCTCTCCGGACCTTGCGGATCCCGGTCCGCGGCGAAGGAGAGGATGGCGGCGACGGTCTGGGCGTTGTGGGTCGCGAAGCACGGGTGGAGCGCGCCGCCGGCGGCGAGGAGCGCCTTGGCGCAGGCGAGGTAGGAGACGTCGGTGTGCGCCTTGCGGCTGAAGACCGGGAAGTCGTCATAGCCCATCACCTGAGCGCGCTTGACCTCCGCATCCCAATAGGCGCCCTTGACGAGCCGCGGCGCCAGGCGCCGGCCGCTCGTGCGCGCGAGGTCGACCACCCAGTCGACCAGCGGCCGCGCCCGCTTCTGATAGGCCTGCACAGCGAGGCCGAGCCCGTCCCAGCCGGCGAGCGACGGCTCATGCGCGAGCCGCGAGATCAGATCGAGCGAGGGCTCGAGCCGCTCCTCCTCCTCGGCGTCGACGCAGAGCCCGATATTCGCCTTCGCCGCCGCTTCGGCCGCCGCGAGCAGGCGTTCGTAGAGGAGCTCGCGCGGGCGTCCCGACTGGGCGAACTCGTAGCGCGGATGGAGCGCCGAAAGCTTGATCGAGACGCCGTGGCCGCGCACCGGGCCGGCGCCGGCGCTCGCCCGCCCGGCGGCGGCGATCGCGCCGAGATAGGCTTCATGGTAGCGCATGGCGTCGCGATCGGTCCGCGCCGCCTCGCCGAGCATGTCGAAGGAGGCGCGGGCGCCGTCCTCGCCGCCGAGCCGATCGAGCGCCTCCTCGATCGTGCGGCCCATGACGAATTGCCGCCCGAGGATCCGCATCGCCTGACGCACCGCGGTCCGGATCACGGGCTCGCCGGAGCGGTGGACGAGCCGCCCGACCACGCCGGCGAGGCCGTCGCCCGAGCCGAGCCGCAGCACCTTGCCCGAGACGAGCAGCCCGAGCGTCGAGGCGTTGACGAAGAGGCTGTCGGCCTTGCCGAGATGCTTCTCCCATTTCGCGCCGCCGATCTTGTCCTCGATGAGCGCGTCGGCGGTCGCCGCGTCGGGGATGCGCAGGAGCGCCTCGGCCAGGCACATCAGCGCGACGCCTTCCTCCGAGGAGAGCGCGTATTCATGCATGAAGCGGTCGATCCCGCCCTCGTTGCGGCGGTTGTCGCGCATATAGGCGACGAGGCCCTGGGCGCGGTCGAAGATCGCCGCCTCGATCTCCGGCGCGGACCGCGCCTCGGAGGCGAGAGCGGCGGCGAGGCGCTCCTCGTCGGCGCGGTGACGCGCGCGGATGGCGGCGCGCAAGGCGGAGGGATGCGGCAGGCGGCGCTCGAGCACCGCGGACGGCGCCGGCGCCTCGAGGGCGATCGGCGCGCTCGGCGCCGGCGCGGAGGGCTCCGAGGTCAGCCGATAGCCGCGGCCCGGCGCGCCGTCGATGGCGTAGCCGTTCGCGCGCAGGGTCTCGATGTCGCGATAGACCGTGCGCACGCTGACGTCGAGGGCGCCCGCGAGGGTCTCGGCGGTCTGCGCTTCGGCTTGGCCGCGGAGGGCGGCGGCGAGGCGGAGGACGCGGTCGGCGCGGCCGGCGGACTCTGGGCCGGGCTCGGTCAGATCATTGGATTGCGACATGTCGGGCTCCTGTCAAACACTGTCAGGAGCCATGGAGCAGCGATCAGATCCTGTCAATGATTGTCAGGGGACGGCTCGCGCCGTCGGTCTCTACCGGCGCCAGCTGTCCGACCGGCGCGCGCGCCGCGCCGTCCAGACGAGGAACGGCGCGAGGGCGAGGCCGGCGACGTAGCCGCCGATATGGCCCGCGCCGGAGATCCGCGCGCCGCCGACCGCCGCGCCGAGAAGCTCGATGCCGGCGTTGACGAGGATCATCACGGCGGAGACGCGCAGGATCACCGTGATCGGCGACGGACCGCCGACCCGCAGCTCCGGCGGCGTCCGCCGGATCGCCTCGGCCCGCGCCCAGACGTCGATGGCGATAAAGCCGCAAACGACGCCCGAGGCCCCGACCAGAACCGACTGCCCGCCATAGCCCTCCGCCGCGATCCAGGCCCAGTGCCCGAGCGGCGTCGCGATCGCCAAGAGGAGGATGGCGGCGGCGAAAGAGACCGAACCGATCGCGCGCTCGATCGGCGGCCCGAGCACCGCGAGAAGGGCCGAGTTGATGAGAACGTGCAGCAGCGATCCGTGCAGAAACGCCGAGCTGGCGAGCGTGTAGGACTCGGAGCCGAGGTCGGCGCCCAAGAAACACGGCGCGAACGCCACGATCAGCATGTCGCGAAATCCCGCCTGCAGGCGGATCGGCTGGCTGCAATATTCCGAGACGAAGGACCCTGGCGGCCAGCCCGTCAGGTCGGCGAGCGACGCGGCGGCCTCGATTGCGCAGATGACGAGGATAAAGCCGACCGTGATCGGCGCGCCGCGCAGCGACATCTTGCGCGGCCCGGCGCCGCGCGCGCCGCGACCGCGGGCGGAGGATTGGTCTTCGATCGGCTCCGACATCTTCGCGCGTCTCCTTCGCTTCGGCTCCTAGACCTAACCGCCCGCGGCGCTTTGGCCAATGCGCCGCGCTTGTATTGGCGGCCGCGGAGGGCCATGGTCGCGGGTGTGCTGCAGTGCAGCATCAAACCGATTCATCTGGAGGCGCCATGGCGACGACGGGGAATAAGAAGAGGAAGGACGCGGCCCTCGGGCGCTCCGTCCTGGTCGTCGGATCCGCGGTGATCGACACGGTCACGCTCGTCGCGCCGGAGGATGTCGAACGGGTCTCGACGCGCAATCTCGGCGCGGCGTTCCTGCTGATCGAGGAGGGGCGCAAGGTCGCCGCCGAGGCGATCGAGCGCTATGTCGGCGGCGGCGGCTGCAACGGCGCGGTCTGCTTCGCGCGCCGCGGCTGGTCGACCGCGCTCACGGCCAAGACCGGCCGTGACGCCGGAGCCGAGGCTGTGCGCGCGCATCTCGCCGCGGAGGGCGTCGACGCCTCGGCGCTCGTGACGTCGGATGAAGAGCCGACAGGCTCGGCGGTGCTGATCGCGTCGCATGAGCGCAACGCCGCGATGTTCGTCAGCCGCGGCGCCAACGCCGCGATGCGGTCGAGCGACTTCGACGACGCGCTCTTCGAGGGGCGCGACGCGGTCTATATCGCGCCGCTCTCGGGCCGATCGGCGGACTGTTTTCCGCAGATCGTCGAGCAGGGGCGGTGGGCGGACGCGTTCGTCGCCGCCAATCCGGGCGTGCGGCAGCTGCAGAGCCGCGGCGAGGCGTTCTTCAGCGCCATCGGCAATATCGCGCTCATCGCCCTCAACCGGCAGGAAGCGGCGGCGCTCGGGCCGAGCCTCGTCGACCGCGATCTCGTCGACCGCGGCGGACGGCTCGATCCCGACGCGGCGGCGCGCGTCGAGGCGCCGAGGCTCCTCAGGAGCGGGCTCCGCTTCAACGGCCAGGAGATCGGGCTCCTGGCCTTCTGCGCCGCGCTGCGCGGGCTCGGCGCGGTGTGGATCGCGCTGACCGACGGACCGGGCGGCGCCTATCTCGCCGGGCCGGGCGCCGAGGGCGGGACCGACGTGCATTATTGCCCGGCCCAGAGCGCCGACGCGGCGAGCACCGCGGGCGCCGGCGACGCCTATTGCGCCACGCTCGCCTCGGAGCTCGCGCTCGGCGTCGCGCCGCCTGTGGCGATGCGCCGCGCCGCCGCCAACGCCGCGAGCGTCGTCGCCGAGGTGAGCACGACGGCGGGCCTCCTCGACGCCGAGACGCTGTCCGAGCGCGCGGAGGCGGCGCCCGAGCCGATGTTGATCGCGACTCTGCCGCGTTAGGGGCCTGGAGACGCTCTCGCGCTAGAAAGGAGGTCGGACAGACCTTCGGAGCGCCCGATGCCTCGCGCCCATGCGATCGCCCTCCAGCTGACCGCCGTCGTCGCCGCGGCGCTCGGCCTCGTCGCCGGCGCGGCGGCGGAGATCCGCGTCCTCGACGCGTGGCTGCCGCTGACGCCGCCCGGCGCGCCGGTCGAGGCCTACGCCAAGATCGAGAATTGGGGAGCGACGCCCGACCGTCTCGTCGAGGTCGCCTTCGAGGACGCCGACGGCGCCGGGCTCTATCGCGCCTATTTCGACGGATCGGGCTACGCCGGCGCGCCCGTCGCGGAGCTGCCTCTGCCGAAAGGCGCCGCCGTCGCGCTTCGGCCGCGCGGGCTCTATTTCGGGATCGACGGCCTCGAGCGGCGGCTCTATCTCGGCGCCGAGTTGCGCGCCACGCTGGTCTTCGAGCGCGCGGGACGGCTCGACATCGTCTTCACCGTCGGCGACGGCCCGTCTTCCGGCGTGACCGTGGGCTCCGAAGCCGAGGCGACGGGTCCCTCCGGACACGACTCGCCCGTCGAGCGCGACAGATTAGACCACTGAGCGCGCGCCGGAAGGGGCGCCCGATCGCGAACGCAACCGCTAGCATCGCCGGCAAAGCCCCTTCGACCGGAGCGACTCCCGATGAGAAGACCCGACCGCGCCTTCACCGGCCCTGACCTGTGCCGCCTCTCCGCCCGCGAGGCGGTTCGGCGCTTGCGCGCGGGCGAGATCGCGCCGGTGGAGCTCTTCGAGGCCGCGCGGCGGCGCATGGACCAGATCGAGCCGGCGGTGAACGCGGTCGTGATCCGCGACGAGGCCTACGCCCGCCGCGCGTTCGGCGCGCTCGCCAAGCATCGGCGAAGCAATCAGGCGCATCGCGGCTGGCTCGCCGGATTGCCGATCGCGGTCAAGGATCTGATCGCGGTCGCCGGCATGCGGTTGACCGCCGGCAGCCCGGCGCTGGCCTATTTCACGCCCGACGAGAGCGACGCGCTGGTCGAGCGGCTCGAGGCGCGCGGCGCGATCATCGCCGGCAAGACCAACACGCCGGAGTTCGGCGCCGGCGCCAACACGTTCAACGCCGTCTTCGGCGCGACGCGCAACCCTTGGGACACGGCGCTCAACGCCGGCGGCTCCTCGGGCGGCGGCGGCGGAAAGCACGCCGGCGGGCGGGGAAGGCGCCGACCCCGCGCCGGCCGCG
>CAZPTD010000283.1:0-5829 GCA_964588915.1 uncultured Neomegalonema sp.
CGACGCTCAACGCGTCAGCCAGCTCTGCTGGATGTTCTTCCTCAAGATCATCGACCAGGACCTCGACCTCGAACTCGCCAAGGACGACTACCGCTCGCCGATCCCGAGCCGGTTCCAATGGCGCAACTGGGCGGCAGATCCCGAAGGGATCACGGGCGAGGAACTGCTCGCGTTCATCAACGGCGAGTTGTTTCCGGCGCTGAAGTCGCTGCAGCTGTCGAACGGGCCCGGCGACCGGCGCCGGGTCGTGCGCGACGTCTTCGAAGACGCCTACAATTACATGAAGTCCGGCCTGCTGATGCGGCAGGTGATCAATAAGATCAACGACATCGACTTCAACAACCTCTCCGAGCGCCAGCATTTCGGCGACCTCTACGAACAGCTGCTGAACGACCTTCAATCCGCCGGCAACGCGGGCGAGTACTACACGCCGCGCGCGGTCACCGGCTTCATGGTCCAGCAGATCGACCCGCATCCGGGCGAGACGCTGTTCGACCCGGCCTGCGGCACCGGCGGCTTCCTGACCTGCGCCATTCGCCATATGCGCGAGCGCTACGTGAAGCAGACGCATCACGAGTGGCGGCTTCAAGAAGGCCTGCGCGCGGTCGAGAAGAAGCCGCTGCCGCACATGCTGGCGGTCACCAACATGCTGCTCCACGGCGTCGAGGACCCGTCCTTCATCCGCCACGACAACACGCTGGCGCGGCCCTACATCTCGTGGAGCCAATCCGACCGCGTCGACATCGTCCTCACGAACCCGCCCTTCGGCGGCAAGGAGGAGGACGGTATCGAGGCCAACTTCCCGAACCAGTTTCGGACGCGCGAGACCGCGGATCTCTTCCTGGCGCTGATCATCCGCCTTCTGAAGCCCGGCGGCCGAGCCGCGGTGGTTCTGCCGGACGGCACGCTGTTCGGCGAGGGCGTGAAGACCCGGCTGAAGGAGCATCTGATGGAGGAGTGCAACCTCCACACCATCGTGCGCCTGCCGAACTCCGTCTTCCGCCCCTACGCCTCGATCGGCACCAACTTGCTGTTTTTCGAGAAAGGCGCGCCGACGGAGGAGATCTGGTTCTGGGAGCATCGCGTGCCTGAGGGCCAGAAGGCCTACTCTATGACCCGGCCAATCAAGCTCGACCATCTGGATGACTGCGCGGCATGGTGGGGCGGCGCGAAGCGCAGTGGCCGCGTGGAGAGTGAGCGCGCCTGGAAGGTCTCGGTCGAGGACGTGAAGGCCCGCGGCTACAATCTCGACATCAAGAACCCGTATGCGATCGAAGAAGACCATGGCGACCCGGAACTGCTGCAGGAGGAGTTGACCAACGCCGAGGCCGAGGTCGCCGCAATCCGCAATCAGCTGAAGGCGATCCTGTCGGACGCTCTCCTACGTGATCCCACCAAAAGGGAACCAGTTGGCGGAGAAGATGACGCAGTACGGAAGATGGCCCGATGAAGGCGGAGAGACTGCTGGAGCTGTATGAGCGCGTCGCCGACGCGCCTGATGCGGTGGAGAAGTTGCGTCGGTTTGTGCTGGATCTGGCCGTGCGCGGGAAGCTGGTCGCTCAGGCCCCGAACGATGAGCCTGCTTCGGAGCTGCTGGCTGAGATTACTGCCGAAAAGCTGCGGCTGGCGCAGCTTGGTGAGATACGGAAACCGAAGCTTTTGCCCCCAGTCGGGGAGGTCCCGTTCTCCGTTCCTAATTCGTGGCAATGGTGTCGTATCCGCGAAGTTACCAGCGATCGCGGCCAGATGATGCCGAACGAAGCGTTCACGTATGTAGACGTTACCTCGATTGACAAAACAGCAGGCGTTGTTGCTGACCCCAAAGTATTGGAGCCGAGAGATGCTCCTAGCCGCGCGAGAAAGGTAACTCGCAGAGGCGACGTGCTCTACTCTTGTGTGCGCCCATACCTATTGAATGTCGCGATTGTGGAAGAGGACTTTAGCCCGCCCCCAATCGCGAGCACAGCGTTTGCAGTCATCAATGGGCACAACCTCGTGTTGCCGCGCTACACATGGATCGTCTTGCGAAGTGTGTTCATGGTTGCTTGTGTTGAAGCCGCCCAACGGGGGCAAGCCTATCCGGCAATCAACGACTCAGACTTCGCGATCTTACCTTTCCCCCTCCCCCCACTCGCCGAGCAGCACCGCATTGTGGCCAAGGTCGATGAGTTGATGGGGCTGTTGGATCGGTTGGAGGAGACCCGCAAGGCCCGAGAGGCGACGCGCGATCGGTTGGCTGCCGCCAGCCTGTCCCGCCTCACCGCTGCGCCGAGCGTTCAAGGGAACGAAGAGGACGCGGCAGACGAAACCGCCAACACCGAAGCTGAACGCTCCGGCGCCGACGCCTTCCGCACCCACGCCCAGTTCGCCCTCGACGCCCTCCCATCCCTGACCACCCGCCCGGACCAGATCAAACTCCTGCGCCAGACGATCCTGGACTTGGCGGTGCGGGGGAAACTGGTGGGAACGAACGAGGAAGTGTTGGCTTCAATTCCGCAAGATGCCACTTTTCGCTTGAGATCGAAGGGCATTCCTCCACATTGGCAATGCCTTCCTCTTTCCAGTCTACTCAGTGAGGGTACGAGGAATGGCTACTCACGTCGACCAGACGACGACCCTAACGGCGCACCTATACTACGTATCAGCGCGGGAACTGCTCGCCTCGATGGGTTGGTTGCCGAAGAAGAGCACAAACTGATCAGTGGGATCGATAATAAGACTAGATCCTTGTACGGCTTGAACCGTGGCGACCTGCTGGCATGCCGCTTCAATGGCAACAAGGCATTTGTTGGACGGCTGACGATCTTTACCGACTACCTTGGGCTGACCCCCATTTTTCCCGACAAGTTGATACGGGTGCGCTTGGACCAACAGGTTGCTTTTCCTGAGTACATTCGGATTGCAGGTGATAGCGATCTTGTCAGGAGATCGGTCGGGGAGCTGTGCGCGACGACTGTTGGCAACTGGGGCATCAGCGCTGCCAACTTAAAAAACGTCATGTTTCCAATCCCACCCCTCGCCGAACAGCGCCGCATCGTCGCCAAGGTCAATGAACTGACTGCACTCTGCGATCAGCTCGAACGCGCGCTTGAGTCGTCCGACCATACCCGCGCCAAACTACTCGACGCCGTCCTGCGAGAGGCCCTCGCTGGGGCCGATACCGCCGATGAGCAAGGCGACGAAGAGGCTAAGCCGCCCATGCCCGGAGCCCGCTCAGCCGTCGCGTAGAGGCCGGGTCGCCAGCCTCGATCGCCTCAACACGCCTCGAAAACCCAACATCGGAGCCCGTCCTTGGCCAAAGGCATCGTCTACATCCTCACCAACCGCGCGATGCCTGGCTGGGTGAAGATCGGCCGCTGCGAGCCGCATTTGCTCGATCAGCGGATCCGCCAGCTCTCGAACACCAGCGTGCCCTTCGCCTTTGAATGCGAGTACGCCGCGCTGGTCGAGAACGCCAGCGAGGTCGAGGCTCGGGTCCATCGCCTCCTTGGGAGCATCCGCCGCAACCCGAAGCGCGAGTTCTTCGAGATGCCGGCCGAGGTCGCCAAGGAGGCCCTGCTCCTCACGCCGCATGACGACGTTTCGCCGGGAACGGACTTCACCGCCGACGAGGCGGACAAGGAGGCGCTGGAAGAGGCCCGCGAGCGCGAGATCAAGGAAGACGCGATCGATTGCCTGATCATCGTCGCCTCGAAGGAAGCGCCGGACGGCAGCGCTGGTTTCGAGGACGTCTTTCTCCAGCAGCAAGCATGGTGGGAGTTCCGCATGGCCGAGCCCTACCGCAAGGCCGTCAAGTGGATCGCGGGCTATCAGATCCGCCCGATCCAGAAGGTCACCCACATCGCCGAAGTCGCCCGCTTCGAGCCGTCGCCAAAGACCGAGGGCCGCTGGAAAGCCGTCTTCGCCCGCCCCGCCGAAGCGCTCGCCCGTCCGATCCCGCTCGGCGACGACGCTCCGAACGGCCTGATGCAAGGCCCGCGCTACTGCAACCGCGCCCGGCTGTTGGAGGCGGCGTCGCTGACGGAGCTGCTCACGCGGTAATGCGAGCGCCGGCAACCTGCCGCCGCGCGGAACCGCCGTTGCCTCACGGCCCGTGTCGGCCGCTTTATTCCTCTACATGCTTGTCAAGAGCCATTCTGGACACCACCTCGATCACGCTTTCGCGACGCGCCGCGTGACCCAGGCCAGTCAGCATCCGAAGATGCTACGCCATTAAGAATTTCAGTCCCGGCTGCGCTCGGAAGAAGATTTCTGTCCGCATTGTGACGGTGCGGAATCTTCTGGCGAATTGATCAGGACAAGAGGCCGCTCTGCGGAGCCATGTAGCGCGTACTCACTTCCTGCACGAAGTGCGTTTCCGCCATATGGAGGTTTCGATGACACGCATCTAGAAAAACTCGCTGAATTTGTCTTGTGATCTAATTATCTAGCAAGGGATGCGCAAAATGGGCAGCATTGTGTGTTTCGCCAATATGAAGGGCGGCGTTGGTAAAACTACTTGCAGCGTAATTTTTGCTGAGACACTTGCTCATAGTGGGAAAAAGGTGCTATATGTTGACTTCGATGCGCAGGCGAGCGGCAGTTATTCAATAGCGGGCGAAGACCCGCTGCGGCGAGCTCGCAACGTCAACCGCAATGTATCGGCTTTTCTCGCCGAAATCCCGCTAAGGGGCGCTGCGGCGAGCATAGATGACTTCAAAATCTCGAAGCCGTCGGCGTTGACCGACTGTGCGACGCTGGATCTGTTTTGCAGCACTCCTGAACTCCGGCCTGCGGAACGTCGCTACCTCATGCGAATTCTGCGTGATGTCGGGGAAGAGAACGACATTGAGCACGAACTCATGCATGCGCGGCGACCATTGGTCGACGCGCTGCAGGAAGCGAGAAAATCGTACGACAATATTGTCGTCGACTGCCCGCCTGGAATCTCGACGCTCGTCGAGGCGGCATGCCTCGCGAGTGATGTAATTGTTTGCCCAACTATTCCAGATCCACTTTCGACACTTGGCTTGGAATACTTGATATCACGCTTCTATCGAGAGCGGTGGTTCGCGAGGGAAGCTGCGGCCGCCGGCGGATTTTTGCCGCCGCTACGCTTGCTCTTTACTATGGTGGAAAGGCGAAACTCTGTTAACGTGAATTACATCGACCGCGTTCGTCGTTTTGTCGACACTGAGTTGCGCGTTGACATCGATCGACTCGAAGTCGACATTCCGCGAGATCCTGGAATTGTCATGTTGCATGAGGATCCGGATCGCGTCGAAAGCTATCGCAGGAGATACGGCGCTTTTCGTCAACTGGCGTCGGACTTCACTGGGTCAGTTCTGGAGGCCTGCTATTGAAAACCGCGGATGAGGTTCTGGAAGGTATTTTCGCCGCTGTGATTTCAAAGGCGCGGACGGACGCGGATTTCGCAGCCTCATTGATGGACGCGATCGGCAAGGAGCTCGTTGTCGAGCGCCCTGCGCGACCGGCTAAAACAGTTGAAATACCGGCCGACCTTGAGGCAATAGACCTCAAGAAAATCATCCGTGAAGAAGGCCGTCGAGCTGCGCAGGAAGCCCTGGAAAACGGAGGATTTACGATCCCTCAGCTCCGCGCGTACGCAGGTAAGCACAATATTGCTCTAAGAGGCGCGGCGCGAAAGAAAAGCCTCTTGGTCTCGTCAATCATATCAGCCTTTGCGCCGCCTAGAAGCTCGTCGATTCAGCTCGAACTCGATTAATTTGTGAAGTTCGGAGACATGGTTTCATCTCCCCGCTGGCGTAAACTCTCCTCGCGGCGACATGCGGGAGGGCGCGATGCATCCAGCGGCGCGGCTGACTTGGG
>CAZPTD010000284.1:0-5808 GCA_964588915.1 uncultured Neomegalonema sp.
CGGATCGAGCGCGTCCTGCGGCGGCTCGGCGACGGCGAGGCTCGGCGCCGTCGCGGCGACAGGCGGCGATTCGCCGCTCTCGGCGGCGGCGTCGCGCGCATCCGCCAAGGCCGGTTTCTCCGGCGCCTCGTCGGGCGCCGGCGCGTCGGCGCCGACCTCGACTTCGGCGACCGACGGCGCGGCGGGCGGCCCGTCCGCCTCGGCCTCGGACCGCGCGGCCGCGCCGAGCGCCTCTTCCTGCGGATCCGGCTCGGCGAGCTCCGGCGCCGCCGCGACGCTCGGCGCCGGCTCCGTCTCGCCCGCGTCCGCCGCCGGATCCTGAGCCGGGATCGACGCGGCGACGACGGTCTCCTGCGCCTCGGGCGCCGGCCGCGCCTCCGCCGCCTCGGAAGCCGAGCGCGAATCGACGATGCGCGCGTCGGCGAGCTCCGCGCCCGATCCATCCGACGGGCCGCCCATGCTCGCGAACACGGCGACCGCCGCGCCCGCGGCGCCCACGCCGGCGATCAACGCCCAGAGACGCCCCTTGGCGCGCCTCGGGGCCGGCGCCCGCGCGGTCTCCGGCGAGACGCGCGGCGGCGGCGTCTCCGAACGCGGCGGCGGCGCGACGGGTTCGGCGATCGGCGCGGCGCCCGGGCGCGGCGCCTCGAACGCCGGCCGCGGCGGCGGCGCGGGCCTCGGCTCGGGCGGCGGCGGCGGCGCCGACATCAGCTCGTCGAACGGGATGTTGTGCTCGCGCAGGATCTCGAAGCGCGCCCGGCGCGCCTTGTGCTCGTCCTCCTCGGAGACGCTCGGATCCCGCGACTTCTCGAGCAGCGCTCGCGCTCTGCGAACGGCCTCGTCTCTGGCGACGTCCTGCATCTCGACCCTCCTGACCGCATCGCGCGATCCGCACCACTTCCCCCCGCGGCGTATTTTTCCGGCAACGACCTAAAGACGCAATGGCCCCTAGACAACCGGTGACGAGTTGACCGCGCACGCTCATAAAGAGAATAAAACCCGAGCGGGTGCAACTTAAGTGTCCTTTGCGGCGCGACGACGGCCGGGGAGTCGAGATGCGCGCGCCGCTTGCATCGAGAGGGAAGGACCGATGACCAGACTTGCTCGGCTTCGCGGCCTCGCGCTTCTCGCGGCTCTGGCCGCGTTCATGTCGATCGGCGCGCCGATCGTCGGCGGCGGCGTCGCCCGCGCCGAGGCCGCGTCGCCGACCGCGCGCGGCCACGACGCCATCCGCGAGCAGCGCTTTGACGAGGCTTGGCGGCTGCTGATGCCGCTCGCGGTCGACGGCGACGTCGAGGCGCAGTTCCTCGTCGGTCTGATGTTCGAGCAGGGCTTCGGCGTCGACGCCGACGGCGCATCGGCGCGCGAGTGGTACGAGAAGGCGGCCCGGCGCGGCCACACCGACGCCCAGTTCAATCTCGGCATGATGTTCTCCGAAGGCCGCGGCGGCGATCAGAGCTCGCGCGTCGCGTCGATTTGGTTCGCGCGCGCCCATCTCGGCGGCGATCCGCGCGGCGCGATGTGTCTCGGCATGATCTACGAAGGCGGCGCCGGCGTGGAGCGCAGCCCGCAGATGGCGCTCGCCTGGTACGGCGAAGCGTCGGACGATCTGATGGGCGCCTCGCAAAGCCGCGAGCGGCTCGCCCGGATCGTCGAGCCGGCGATGTCGCCGCCGCCCGCGCCGGAGCTCGACGCGCTTCCCTTCATGGTCGAGACGCCGGACGGGCCGGCGGTGCAGCTCGTCTGGTTTCCGGGCGAGGGCGCCCCGGCGCAACGCTTCTTCGTCGAGATCGTCGAGATCGGCGACGGTCCGCCGAAGCCGGTCTTCACCGGCTATGTCGACACCACCGCCCTCACGGCGCCGTTGCCCGACGCCGACGGCGACTACGCCTGGCGCGTTCTCGCGCTGAGCGAGAACGGAATCTATTCCGGCGCCGGCTGGGAGCGGGTCAATGCGAGCCGGGGCGGCGACGCGCCGATGCTGGCGCAAGGCGCCGAGGAGCACGGCTTCGCGCGCTACGACATTCGTCTGCGCCACGACGCCGGCGACGTGGCGGCGGCGTCGCTCGGCGACGCGCTGATGGACGATCTCGCTCTGGCGAACATCCCGGTCTCGGTCATTCCCGTCGAGGCGGCGCCGACGGAGACGACGGTCGTCTACTACTTCCAGCAGGATCGCGAGGCGGCCGAGGCGGTGGCGGCGCTGATGTCGCTCGGGCCGGATCAAGTGGCGCATCGCGACTTCGCCGAGGCGACGGCGCCCGGCGCCATCGACGTCTTTATCGGGCGTCGGTAGCGCGCCGCGCCCGCGTCCGCTTCCGGAGCGGATGCGCGCGGGAGCCGAAAGCGCGGATCCGATGCAACGGCTCCGCGAAATTCTTATCTAGCGCACGCGCTGATTGCGCTTGCGTCGACTCGCCGACAAGCAGAAGGTTCCGCCAAAACGTTAACCATAATGCGATCGCGCGCGGTTGCGCGACCGCGAGGCGAACAGGCTTTGGAGGCGACCATCGAACAGACGACTTTTCGCGCAAGCCGCGGCCGGGCCGCGCTTGCCGCTCTCGTGTTTCTCGCGGCGACGACTCTCGGCGCGGCCCAAGGGACGGCGCAAACCGCCGCGGCGACCGACATCGCGCGCGGCGCCGACGCGCTCAAGGCCGACCGTCCGGAAGAGGCCCTCGCGATCCTCCGCCCGCTGGCCGAGCAAGGCGACGCCGACGCGCAGTTCCTCCTCGGCGTGATGCATGAAAACGGCCAAGGCGTCGCGCCCGACGCGGACGCCGCGCTTGCTTGGTATCGCCAGGCCGCGCTGCGCGGCCATCCCGAGGCGCAGCTGCATCTCGGCGCGATGCTGGCCGAAGGCCGCGGCGCGGACCGCGATCGGCGCGCGGCGTCGGTCTGGTACGCGCGGGCGGCCCTCGGCGGCGAACCGCGCGGCGCCTTCCGTCTCGCCCAGCTCTACGAGGCGGGCGCCGGCGTTCCGTCGAGCCCGCGCGTCGCGCTCGCCTGGTACGAGTTCGCCTCGAGCGGCGTCAGGGCCGGCGCCGCTCGGCGCGACGCGCTGGCGGAGATCGTGACGCACACCGCCGCGCCGCCGCCGGCGCCGACGCTCGACGCCGCGCCGACCCTTGTCGCGACGGACGACGGCGCCGCCGCGGCGCTGGTTTGGTTTCCGGGCGACGGCGCCGCGCCGGGGCGGTTCTTCGTCGAGGTGGCGGCGCTCGGCGACGGGCCGCCGCAGACCGTCTACGCGTCCTACTCGGACGTGACGGCGGCCCTCGCGCCGCTGCCGGACGCGGAAGAGCTCTATGTCTGGCGCGTGTTTTCGGTCAGCGACGGCGGCGTCTATTCGAGCGGCGGCTGGCGGCGGCTCCGGCCCGAGGACGACCGCGCGACGCCGTCCCTCGCCCAAGGGATGGAGCGTCACGGCCTCTCGCGCTACGACGTCACCGTGCGCTACGGCCGATCGGACACGGAGGCGGCGGAATTCGGCGAAGGGCTGGTCGCCGATCTGGCGCTCGCGAACATCTTCGTGTCGGTCAGCGCCGAAGACGCGCCGCCGAGCGCGACCTCGGTCGTGTTTCATTTCCCGCAGGACGAGGCCGCGGCGCAGGCGGTCGCGGAACTCCTGTCGCTCGGGCCCAGCGACGTCGAGCGGCTGCCGATCGAGCCCGACACCGCGCCGGGCGCGATCGAAGTGCGAATCGTGACGCGCTGACCGCGCGCCCTCGCCGGCTCGGAACGCCGCGCGC
This sequence comes from uncultured Neomegalonema sp., assembly GCA_964588915.1. Lineage (GTDB taxonomy): Bacteria > Pseudomonadota > Alphaproteobacteria > Rhodobacterales > Rhodobacteraceae > JALEGB01. Next base: position 3,753 of record CAZPTD010000284.1, read on the forward strand.
CGCAAACCTTTCGCGGCGCGCTTTTTTGAGCTTTTGAGGTCACATTAACGCCATTCGCCTGGACGGGCGCGCGCCGTTTCGAGGGAACGCGCCATCTCTTCGGGGTAAGACGTAGTGTCTTCAGAGAGACCAGGGAGGTTGCAATGTGGGCTCTTGCTCGGGCGGCGCGGATCTTCGGCTTGGCGCTCGGCCTGACGGTCGCGGCGGCGTCGGCTTCGGTCGCGCAGGACGACGATCGGATCCTGATCTACTTCGACAGCGGCAGCGCCGAGATTTCGCCCAGCGAAATCGAGAAGCTCGATCTTGCGGCGCGGACGTTCCGGGCGGGCGATCCTCTCGTGATGTTCGTCACAGGAACGGCGGATCGGACCGGACCTGCGGACGGCAATCTCGCCCTTTCCGTCGATCGCGCCGCGACCGTCGCCGACGCGCTGATCGATCGCGGCATTCCGGCCGAGCGCCTTTTCGTCGTCGGCAAAGGCGAGGCGGAGGTCCGGGTGCAGACGGACGACAACATCGCGGAGCAAGGCAACCGCGCCGTCGAAATCACGTGGCGCTGACGCGATTCGCGACGCGCTCCGCTCTCGCGATCGCGCTCGCGATCGCGACGCCGCTCGGCGCGCGGGCCGAAGAGACCATCGACGCCGCCCATGCGGCGTTCGAGGAGGCGCGCTATGACGCCGCCTTCGCGCTCTTCGGCGCGCTCGCGGAGGGCGGCGACGCCGAGGCGCAGTTCTGGCTCGGCCTCCTCTACGACACCGGCCGCGGCGCGGCGCAAGACCATGCGCAGGCGTTCGAATGGTATCTGAGCGCGGCGCGCGCCGGTCACGCGCCGGCGCAGCTCAACGTCGCGGTGATGCTCGACGCCGGCCGCGGCGCTTCGGTCGACCGGCGGTCGGCGTCGATCTGGTACGCGCGCGCCGCCCTCGTCGGCGAAGCGCGCGCCGCCTACAATCTCGGCCAGCTCTACGAGGCGGGCGACGGCGTTCCGGAAAGCCCGACCGTCGCGCTCGCCTGGTTCGAATACGCGGCGACCGGCGTCGCCGCCGGCGAGGAGCGGCGCCGCGCCTTGGCGCCGTTCACGGAACGCTCGATCGAGCCGCCGCCCGCCCCGATCCTCGCCGCCGATCCGATCCTGATCGAGACCGCGGAGGGCCCGGTGGCCCAGCTCGTCTGGTTTCCCGGAAAGGGCGCGCCGCCCGGACGGTTCTTCGTCGAGGTCGCCGTCGCAGGCGACGGGCCGCCGGAGCCGATCTTCATCGCCTTTGCCGACATCACCGCCGCGATCGCGCCGCTGCGCGATCCAGACGAGCTCTATGTCTGGCGCGTCTTCACGGTGAGCGACGGCGGCGTCTATTCGGGCGCCGGATGGACCCGCCTGACGCCGGGCGACGGCCGCGCCGCCACGCTGGCTCAGGGCTCGGCGGAGCACGGCCTCGCCCGCTACGACGTCACCTTGCGCTTCGCGCGGACCGACAGCGTCGCCTCGACGATCAGCGAAGCGATGATCGAGGATCTCGGGCGCTCCAACATCTTTGTCGCCCTCGTCACGCTCGACGCGCCGCCGGAGACGACGGAGGTGGTCCACTACTTCGCGCAGGATCGCGCGGCGGCGGAGGCGGTGGCCGAGTTGCTGTCTCTCGCGCCGGAGGCCGTGACGCGGCGGCCGATCACCCCGCAGACGCCGCCGGGCGCGATCGACGTGTTCATCGCCGGGCGCTAGCGTCCTGGATCTGAAATTCACACCATCGTCGCGGCCGAGGGCGTTGCGCATTTCGGATCCTCAAAGGACAATAGAATCAATAGGTTGCTAGCGCAGGATCTGTTGAGGCGGATGCAACGCCGATGACGCCGTCATCCCGGATGACGCCGTCATCCCGGAAAGCCGCAGGCTTATCCGGGATCCAGAGCCGGTTCGCCGCACGCTCGGCCCCTCGGCCCTGGATCCCGGCTCTGCGCGCTTCGCGCTTGGCCGGGATGACAAGGGCGAGGTTGGCGCCATCAGAACCGATCAGACGATAGCAGCCGTCGCGAGACGCGCCGTCATCCCGGGATG
>CAZPTD010000285.1:0-5800 GCA_964588915.1 uncultured Neomegalonema sp.
GAGCAGGTGACGCGCGACGTGCTGATCGGCGCGTTCCAATCCGCCGGCCAGCGCTGCTCGGCGCTGCGCGTGCTCTATCTCCAGGAGGACTGCTACGAGCGGCAGGTCGAGATGATCAAGGGCGCGATGCGCGAGCTCGTGATCGGCGATCCGGCGCTCCTTGCGAGCGATGTCGGCCCGGTCATCGACGAAGAGGCGCAAGCGACGCTGGAGCGGCATGTCGAGACGCTGCGGCGCGAGGGCCGCCTCCTCGCCGAGACGCCGCTTCCCGCGGACCTGCCCGAAGGCTTCTGGGTCGCGCCGACCCTGGCGCGGATCGACGGGATCGAGGCGCTCGAGCGCGAGGTCTTCGGCCCGGTCCTCCATGTCGCGACCTGGCGCGCCGCCGAGCTCGATCGGCTCGTCGACCGCATCAACGCGGCCGGCTACGGCCTCACCCTCGGCGTCCACAGCCGCGTCGCGACCATGCGCCGGCGCGTCGCCCGCCGCGCGAAGGTCGGCAACGTCTATGTCAACCGCAACCAGATCGGCGCCATCGTCGGCAGCCAACCCTTTGGCGGCGAAGGGCTTTCCGGAACCGGACCGAAGGCGGGCGGGCCGCATGCGCTGCTCCGATTCGCGGTCGAGCGCGCGCTCTCTGTCGATCTCACGGCCGAGGGCGGCGACGCGCGGCTGATGGCGATGGAGGCCTGAGCGCCTGCGGCAATTTCGTCACAGGACCGTCACAAAACGAGACGCCGTCCTCGCGCGCGAAAAGCGGCGCGCCGTTTCGCCCGATAGGGAAGTCGGCGCGTCGCATCACTGAGCGGAGGGTGACGATATGAAGCCGATCTGGATCATCGCGGTCGTGGCGGTGGCCGCCGTCGTGGGCGTCCTCTACTATCTGCAGGAGGAGGACACGCCGGCAGATCAGCTCAACCAGTCGCTCGAGGACGCCGAGCAGGCCGGCAGAGAGATCGTGGAGGAGCTGCGCGACCAGTAGCCGCGCCCGCTCGACGGATCGCGAAGAGAGGCGAAAAGCCTCGATGAGCGGCGCCGCGCCGTGGAGCGGGCTCGCTCCTCGAGACGGAGCGTCTCTCGTCGCCCGCCCGCGCCGCAACCGGCCAGCGCCGACCGCGGGAGAAGCAGCGTCCAACTTCCGCCGTTCGACCGCCGATGTCGGCTCTCCCGCCAGGAACGGTCGAGCGCTTCGCGCGACCGATCGGCGGGTGCGAGCCAGGAGCAGTCATTTGTGAAAGTACGTCGATTGACTGCTTAGAGCTGACTTCAACTGATGCTGCGGAGCACACGAACGGCTGCTTCCTTATACTGCGCTGCGGTCGCAGTATGGCGTTCCGCATTGCCCTCCCCCCGCCCACCGAAGCGCTTTCAGAACCGGCAGAGAAGCTGCTGTGGCGGCCTTCTCGTTTCCTTCGGTTGTCCCGCAGGAGCGCATCTGCCTAGAACAGCTCCGGGCGAACGGAGGCCCGCACCCAAACGGGCTACAGCAGTGCGTCCACAGGGCCGATGTGCAAGCCCTGCCGAGCGAAGAGTTGGAGGGCTCCAAGATCGACAGCCGGTTCGATCTATGCACGCGGGACTGCCATCGCCGAGGACGGGTTTTGTCCTATTTTGCTTCATCCACCAGCGCGCCCGCAATCTCGCGCATGATTTCGGTAATAACCGCGTTTGCGGCCCTCTCCTGTTCTCCAGCTTCTTCCTGTACTACGCGCATATGCTCTAATTGATCTGCCAGCACGTCGAACGAATCGCGCATCTGTTCTATCGCCTGCGTGTTCTCTTCTATGGCGTCGGTATTGTCCAAGGTCGCAGGATCACCACCAAGCATTCGTTCCTCGATCAGTAGTGCGATGAAGAGGAAGAATTGTAGGACAGCGACAATTGCGGCCAGCATATGAAGCTGCTGCACCAGCCGCGAGGGCGTCTTTGGCTGTGCGTCTGCCGTTTTCTCGACCAGTTGGCGCTGCTGTTCTAAAAGCTCTTCTTGTTGCGCTAACGCACGCTCCAACAAGCTGCCCATCCCGCTAACCAAATCCGGCTTAAATGCGAATTTATTCGCCGCCGCCCCTAGTCCAACGAAGGCGCTGATACGTTCATTCACCACACCGAATACTGATCGATACCGTTCGGCATAGTCGGGCGTCAGCCCGGCCATCCTGAACGCATTTGTTTCGCTCAGAGCAAGCGCGCTGCCGATGCCGAATCTGGCCGGATCGATACGCGGCATTGCCAGCGCTTCCATCAATCCCGAAATGCGTTCTACATGCGCCCGCTGCTGATATGTGTAGGATTCTATGGCGGAACGGAGTGCCGACTGACGCGCCAGGACGCCCTGTAGCAATCCCGCAAAGTCGTCAGTTTTCACTAACCCGAGGGACGGCGCGAGTGCTGCAAGCGCGCCCTCACTGGCGATCATGTCCGCAAGCGATCCAACGCGGAAAGAGTCCATGATTCTGCGATGGGCTCTGCTGACTGCGTCGATCCTCACAATCTCCGGCACTTTGTAGGCATCCCCAAAGCCCAGCCCGGCCAATTCCGGCAAACGGCATGAATGCGCCAGCCGCGCCGCATCCGCAATCCTCGCGAAGGCTGACACGTTCGACAGGATGTGCGCCGTGTCAATTGCGGCGCGATGGGACCTCATCATCTCTTGAACGGCACTGGTAGGGCCTAGCGCAGCACGAAGAGCGCGAAGTCCAGCGGGGTCTTCGGGCACTTCCATCGCTTTAATCTGCTCTCGCAGCCATCGCGTCGCGGTGTCATCGCCCACTAGCTTCGCTAGATCGACGCTCTTCGGCTTCTTCGGAGCCCGCCCGTCATCTTCCGCCACTATCCATCCCTATTCCCTAGCCTGCCCAAGCCGTTCCACTCGAGCGACAACGCGTCCGATATGAGTATCCTCGGTTGTAACAGACTGTCGCGCATTACGCAGCGAGAACCCGGATTGTCCCGCATTGCTGACGCTCAGAGCGATGGTTGATACTTCGCCTCCGGGTCACCATCGGCGGTCGCTCACCGAATCGTCAACGTCAGCTCTCAAGGCACAATCGGAACCACTCGCCGCGACAGCTGACATCCGACCTCGACCGTTGGCTGTCCTGCCGACAGCCCACGCGTTATTCGCTCAGGCGAACTGCGGATGTGGACCAGGAGCCGACACTCGACCGCCCGATGGCGCGACTTCAAAGCAGGCTGGCGTCGAGCGCGCTCACGCGCCCAGTCGGGCGGCCAGCGCGGCGCCGGCGGCGACGATGTGGCGCTTCAGTATTTCGGCAGCGCCGGCGGCGTTTCCTGCGCGCAGCATCTCCAGAATATTGACGTGTTCGTCATCCGACCTCGGTTGCCAATTCAGGTTCTTCCAGGTGGCGTAGAGGTAGCGCTCCGAGAAGCGATGCAGCTCAGCGATCGCGGCCAGCAAACGCGGCATCTCGCATGGCCGAACGATCGCCATGTGAAACTCCCTGTTTTTCTCGATCCAAACCGAGATAGCGCGGCTCTCGCCACACTCCGTATTGACCTTCTCCGCAAGCTCCAGGTCCCTCTTCGTCAGACGCGGCGCCGCCTGCTCCAGGGCCAGCGCTTCCAAGGCGGCCCGCATCATCGAAGTCTCTAGAACGCCGTCAGGATCGAGAGGCGCGACGCGAACTCCGCGCCGTGGCGTGGCGACCAGCAATCCATCGGCCTCGAGAAGACGAAAGGCTTCCCGCACCGGAACATGGCTCGAGCCGAACTCTTCGGCGATCCGATCCTGACGGACCGCCATGCCGGGATCCATCTCGCCGCTGACGATCCGTTCGGTCAGCGCCGCAACGATCCGACCTGTCAGCGACGGTTGATCTGTGACTTTCATCTTGCCATCTCCCGGCGTCCGTGTTTCATAGATAATATATGAAATGGAGGTGTTCATGCCGCGGTCACGCCCACGTCGACTGCACCACATCGCCGGCATCGGTGTCGATCGCATGGGCGCCATCGCCGACGCGTCCGGAGAGGATTTCCTGCGGTTGGAGAACCTCGACGTCGACATCCCGCCGGATGCGGAAGCCGTCGCGCGGACGCGCGAGGCGGCAAGTCGGGACGATGACAACAGCTACCTTCCGTTCGTAGGTCAGACGCATCTGCGCGAGGTCGCCGCGCGGCATGTGTCAGAGCTTTCGGGCGTCGCCTACAGCGGCGCGCGCAACTGCGTCATCTCGGCCGGCGGGTTGTCAGGCATACTGAATGTATTGCTTGCGACGATCGAGGTCGGCGACGAGGTGATCGTCACGGACCCGACTTATGCCGGAATAATCAACCGCATTCGCCTCGCGGGCGGTGCGCCCAAATTCGTTCCCTTTCGCTTCACGCCTGGCGCTGAATGGAAGCTCGATCACAACGCGCTTCGTTCCGCGGTCGGGCCGAACGTCAGAGCCATGCTGCTCATGTCGCCGTCGATGCCGACGGGTGGTTATCTCGACCGGGACGACTGGACCCTCATTGCAGAATTGTGCGCGACTCACGATTTGCTGCTGATCCTAGACGCCGCCATGGAGCGCTTGGTCTTCGACAATCGCCCTGTCATCCATCCCGCCGGCCTCTCGGGGATGGCGGAGCGAACCATCACGATCGGCTCCTCGGCAAAAGAACTACGCATGACCGGCTGGCGCGTTGGCTGGATCGTAGCGCCCGAGTCCTTGACGCCCGACCTCGTCGCAGTGTCGCTGGCCAATGTGGTCGCGCCTGTCGGCATCGGCCAGGATGCGGCGGCGATCGCGCTTGATCGGTCGGCGACCACCATCGGCCCTTACGTGACCGAACTTCAGGCGCGCCGGGACGTCGTGATGGAGCAGTTGCAAGGCCTGCCGGTGGGCGAGCCCGGCGGCGGCTGGTCCATGCTGTTGCGGGTCTCCGATTTCGGCATTGACGGCGCTACGATGTCCGATCGGCTGCTGAAGCACGGCGTCTGCGCGACCGCGATGAAGGGTTGGGGCGTCGCTCACGGCGAGCAGTACATCCGCTTCGTCTTCGCCAACGAGCCGGCGCACCGATTGCGATTGCTCGGCGCGCGCGTGCGAGCGGCCCTCGATATCTAGGCTCGACCGCGACAGAGCCGCCGTATGGATTGCATCGAAGGTTTCCTCGCGTGACATCGGGCCGTCCAGCGGGCGCTTGGATCGGCAAGACGCGAATGCGGGCCGCGCCGTCGTGAGAAGGGCCGCAGACATGCGTCCGCTTTGGATCGAGCCCGATGTCTCCTGCGGGTCTCGGCCGTGTGAAAACGCCTGTCTTTGACGGGGCCTGCGATCCGGTGCGCTAGGAGCTTTGTTGGTAGCGGACCGTGTCGAGGCGAACTCTCGTCGATCTGCTTCAAGCGGCGCTGCGTCTTGGCCGCCGTGACGTTGCGATCGCCGTCGTCGACCGCCTGGAACTTGCCGCCGTCGATCGCGACGCTCGGCCTGCTCGGTATCCCGACGCGGCGGCCGAGCGCGACGAATTGCGCGCAGGTTCTTCGAATGGCCGCGCCGTTGTCTTTGCGAAAATCGGCGATCGTCTTCTGATCGGGCGCGAGCCGCAGCCGAGCGCGCCGAGATCAAGCTGGGGGCGAGGCGGCTCCGAACGGTTCGGACGCGCTTTAACCGCTCCTGAAACAGCGCGCTCTGGCCGCGCTCCACGCCCTCGACAAACGCTTCAGCCGGAGAGCGCCTTGCCGAGATTCTCGTCGACCTTGTCGAGAAAGCCCATCGTGGTCAGCCATTTCTGATCCGGGCCCACGAGGAGCGCGAGGTCCTTGGTCATGAAGCCGGCCTCGACGGTCTCGACC
>CAZPTD010000286.1:0-5732 GCA_964588915.1 uncultured Neomegalonema sp.
CGACAAGGTCGAGCGCGTGCGCCTCGAGCAGAAGGACCAGCAGTTCCTCTACGAGCAGGACGGCATGCTGGTGTTCATGGACGCCGAGACCTACGAGCAGATCGAGCTGCCGGCCGAGCTTCTCGGCGAGCGGCGGCCGTTCCTGCAGGACGGCATGACGGTCGTCATCGAGTATTACGAGTCCGAGGCGCTCAACCTGACGCTGCCGGAGAAGGTCGTCTGCACGATCGCGGAGACCGAGCCGGTGGTCAAAGGCCAGACCGCGGCGAACTCCTACAAGCCGGCGACGCTCGACAACGGCCTTCGGATCACCGTGCCGCCATTCATCGCCGAGGGCGAGAAGGTCGACGTGATGACCGAGACCTTCGAATACGCCGGACGCGCGAACTGAGAGCCGTCAGCCGTCAGTTGTCAGAGGCGCCCGGTCTGACTGCTGATCGCCGACCGCTCGATCACGGAGTGATCGAATGAGCCTGCAATCAGCGACGCTCAACGTCATGATCGGCGCGGCGCGCAAAGCGGGGCGCCTGCTCGTGCGCGACTTCGGCGAGGTCGAGAACCTGCAGACCTCGGTGAAGGGCCCGGGCGACTTCGTCTCCGCCGCCGATCTCCGCGCCGAGGACGCGATCCGCGAGGAGCTGATGCGCGCGCGGCCCGCCTATGGCTGGCTCGCCGAGGAGAGCGGCGCCGTCGCCGGCAAGGATCCGCTGCGCCGCTGGATCGTCGATCCGCTCGACGGCACCACCAACTTCCTGCACGGCTTGCCGCATTTCGCCGTCTCGATCGCGCTCGAATACAAGGGCGAGATCACCCATGGCGTCGTGTTCGATCCGGCCAAGAACGAGCTCTTCATCGCCGAGAAGGGCGGCGGCGCGTATCTCAACGAGCGGCGCCTGCGCGTCTCGGCGAGGCGCGAGCTCTCCTCGGCCGTCCTCGCGACGGGCGTGCCCTACGGCGCGCTCGAGACGCTGCCGCTGGCGATCAAGGACATCGCGCGGCTGATGCCGGAGACCGCCGGGCTCCGGCGCTGGGGCGCCGCCGCGCTCGACCTGGCCTATGTCGCCGCCGGCCGCTTCGACGTGTTCTGGGAGCGCGAGCTTCACGCCTGGGACATCGCCGCCGGCGTCGTCATCGCGCGCGAGGCCGGCGCGCTCGTGGCCGATCTCGACGGCGAGCAGAACATGCTGGAGAGCGGCGACATCCTCGCCGCGACGCCGGACCTCTTCGAGCCGGTGCGGCAACGGCTCGCCCGCGCCTGACGCCGATCGGGCGCGGCGGCAAGCGGCGAACTTGCCTCGCCGCCGCGCCCGGTTCTAATGCGGCCGCGAATTCGCGCCGAACGCCGGTCGCTTAACAGCATATTAACCGCATGCTGCAACGCGTTCCATGATGCGGTTCGTTAGCAAGGATTAAAGACGTGGCGAAGACCGTTGTGAAATTCACGAGGCCGGTCCGACGGATCCTGGTCATGCTCGCCTTTCTCGGCGTCGTCGGCGGCGTCGCCTACGTCCTCAGCCAAGAGATCCTGCGCGTCTTCAACCAGAACCAGGAGCTGAACGGACTGATCGGCGTCGTCTTCCTCTTCGGCGTCATCATCGCGTTCTGGCAGGTCGGCCGGCTCTTCGGGGCGGTCAACTGGCTCGAGGCGCTCGCCGCCCGCGCCCGAGGGATCGAGAACGTGCCGCCGCCGAGCCTGCTCGTGGCGATGGATCCGATGCGCAAATCGCCGGCGGCGCGCGGCGTCGCCTCGTCGACGGTGCGCTCGATCCTCGACTCGGTCGCGACGCGGATGGACGAGAGCCGCGACACGCTGCGCTACATCGCCGGCCTCCTGATCTTCCTCGGCCTGCTCGGCACCTTCTGGGGCCTCGCCAAGACGGTGCCGGCCGTCATCGAGACCATCCAGTCGATCACGCCGACCGAAGGCGAGGAAGGCATCGACATCTTCAACCTGATCGGCGCGCTCGAAGGTCAGCTCGGCGGCATGGGCGTCGCCTTCGCCTCCTCGCTCCTCGGCCTCGCCGGATCGATGGTCGTCGGCTTCCTCGAGCTGATGAGCGCCAGCGCCGCCAACCGGTTCTACGGCGAGCTCGAGACCTGGCTCTCGACCATGACGCGCCTCTCGAGCGGCGAGGGCGACGCGAGCGGCTATTCGAGCGATCTCGTCGAGCAGCTCGCCTATAGCGGCCAGCAGATGGCCGCGCTCAACAGGATGATCGCCGAGGGCGAGGACCGGCGCGCTTCCGACAGCGCGCGCATCGCCGACGCGCTCAACAGCATCGAGAGGATCGCGGCGCAGGCGCAGGAAGAGCGCGCCACCATCGCCGAGGCGGTGGCGGCGCAGAGCCGCATGCTGGCGGCGGTGGAGCGTCTGGCGGACACGGCCATGGTCGGCGGCAGCGAAGGCCTCGACGCCGAGACGCGCGGCCATATCCGCAATCTCGATCTCCTGATGGCGAAGCTGATCGAAGAGAGCGCCGCCGGCCGCGTCGAGACCGCCGAAGCGCTCAGGCGCGAGATGCGCGCGGTCGGACGCGCCGTCAACGAGATGACGGCGAGCCTCACCGGCAGCCCGACGGGTTGACGCGCCCGCCGGCGCGCGATCGGCGATCGGGCGTAGGCGCGCCCGCCCGCTTCGCGAGAGGCCGGCGCGCGTTCGCGAACAGAGAGCCGCGCGGCGAGAGCCCGACGCGGCCGCATGCCAAAGGAGCGGCCCATGGCCCAGCGCAGACGCGGCGAACGCGGATCCTCCTCGATCATCTGGCCCGGCTTCGTCGACGCGATGACGGCGCTGCTTCTGGTGCTGATGTTCGTTCTCTCGATCTTTCTGATCGTGCAGTTCGTCCTGCGCGAGGAGCTGACCGGCAAGGACGAGACGCTGCAGGAGCTCAATATCGAGCTCGGCTTCCTGCGCGATCAGCTCGGCATCAGCCAAGCGCGCGTCGCGACGCTCGAAGGCGAGCTCGAGACCGAGCGCGCCTCGGCGCTCGCGCTCGCGGACGCGCTCGCCGAGGCGCAGCTCGAAGGCGAGGCGCTGCGCGGCGAGCTCGCCGACCGCGTCGCCGAGCTTTCCGCGCTCACCAGCGCGTTCGAGCAGCGCGGCGTCGAGATCGACGAGCTGCAGGCGATCGCCGCGGCGCTGCGCGACGAGCGCGACGAAGCCGTCGCCGCCGTCCAGACTCTCGAGGACCAGAGCGATCAGATCACCGCGCTCGCGGACGAGAACGCCGAGATCCGCGCCGCGCTCGCGGTCGCCCGCGAAGAGGCGGCGGCGACGCAGCTGACGCTCGAGGAGCGGATCGCCGCGCTCGAGCTCGCCGTCGAGGAGCGCAGCCGCGAGGCGGAGGAGACCTTGGCGCTTCTCGCCGCCGCGGAGCTGAAGAGCCGGGAAATCTCGGAGGAGGCGCTCGCCGCCGCGGCCGAGCTCGATCAGCGCGAGGCGGCGCTCGCCTACGCCATGGCCGCGCTCCAGAGCCAGGAGGCGCTGAGCGCCCAAGGCCGCGAGGCGGTCGCCCTTCTCAACGCCCAGGTGCTGACGCTCCGACGGCGGATCGAGGAGCTGACGGCGCTGCTCGACGTCGCCGAGGAGACCGACGCCGCGCAGCGCGCCGAGATCGAGCTGCTCGGCGCGCGGCTCAACCAGGCGCTGGCGGCGAAGGTCGACGAGCTCGCCGACTATCGCTCGGAGTTCTTCGGGCGCCTGCGCGAGATCCTCGGCGACCGCGACGACGTCCAGATCGTCGGCGACCGCTTCGTGTTCCGCTCCGAGGTCCTGTTCGAGAGCGGCTCGGCCGAGCTCAGCCCCGCCGGCCAGCGCGAGCTCGCGCGCTTCGCCGACGCGCTGCGCACGATCGCGCCGGAGATCCCGCCCGAGATCAACTGGATCCTCAGGATCGACGGCCACACCGACCGCGTGCCGCTCGGCCCGAACGCGGACTACGAGGACAACTGGGAACTGAGCCAGGCCCGCGCGCTCTCGGTCGTCCAGTATCTGATCGTCTTCGAGAGCATTCCGCCCGAGCGCCTGGCCGCGGCGGGCTTCAGCGAATACCAACCGATCGATCCCGGAAGCAGCGAAGCGGCGTTCGCGCGCAACCGACGGATCGAGCTGCGCTTCGACGAGCGGTAGAGCGCGGTCGCGCCGGAGCGCCGGAGAACCCGACGACCCGCGCGGCCGGACGACGGTCGGCGGCGGCCTTCCGATCCGCCGGGATCGGAAAACGCCGCACCAACCCCAGGTTGCGCGTCGCGCCGGTTTGCCGCCGGCGCGGCCTTGGTTAAAAGGCGGCGGATCGCCGATTCGCCCGGGCGAGACGGCGCGCCGCCGAGCGCGCCGCGAGCCCTGGCGCAACAGGAGCCCGGAATGGCGCCCAACGCCGTCTATGTCGGCTACATGCTGGCCGCACTCGCCCTTTTGCTGGTCGTCTACACGCAGTCCTTCTTCGATCTCCGCGGCGTGGGCCGTGTGCGGCGTCGCCCGCCGCCGGCGGCGCCGGACGAAGCGGAATACGAGGAGGACGAACTCGAGCGCGGCGGACGCGGCGGGCGGCGCGACCATCTCGTGGTGGCGCCGCGCGCGGATCTCACCATGGTGATCGCCGTTTTCGGCGCGCTCGGCGTCGCGCTCGGCGCGGCGCTCGGATTTCTCGGTCCGCGGCTGATCGACATGATCTACGCCGATCCGGATCCGGCCGCGTCGGCGACGGTCTTTCGTTGGACGGCGGACGCGCCGCTCGAGCGGGTCTCGCAGGTGATCGGCGCGCTCTCTCTCGGGCTCGTCGCGCTCAGGATGATCCGCGTCTTCATGGCGCTCGCCGCCTTCGCCGTCATCGGCTGGCTGGCGCACGCGACCGTCGCCTACACGCTCGGCCGCTCGATCTGGGCGCCGCTCGGCCTATAGACCGACGAGCCTCAGGCCGGCCAAGCGGCGGCGCGTCGGGCGCTCAGCCCGATCCGAGGCGCGCCAGGCGCTTCGACAAAGGAAAAGGCGCGCCGGAGCGCGCCTTCGAGGTTTCGATCGATCCGACGCGGCCTTCTACTCCGCCGTCAGGAGCGGCGGCTTGGCGCCGGCGATCTGCGGATGGTCCGGCGGCAGGATCTCGAGATCGAGCTCGCCGTCCTTGACCTTGACCCGAACGAGGCCGCCCTCGGCCAGCGCGCCGAAAAGAAGCTCGTTGGCGAGCGGCTTCTTGATGTGCTCCTGGATCATCCGAGCCATCGGCCGCGCGCCCATCTTCTCGTCGTAGCCGCGATCGGCGAGCCACTCCGCCGCCTCCTTGCTGAGCTCGATCGAGACGCCGCGCTCCATGAGCTGCGCCTCGAGCTGCAGGACGAACTTCTCCACGACCTGCAGGATGACCGCCCGCGGCAGCGAGCCGAAGGAGATGACCGCGTCGAGCCGGTTGCGGAACTCCGGCGTGAAGGTCCGCTCGATGGCGGCGGTGTCCTCGCCCTCGCGCTTCGAGCGCGCGAAGCCGATGGCGTTGGCCGCCTGCTCCTTGGCGCCGGCGTTCGATGTCATGATCAGGATCACGTTGCGGAAATCGACCGTGCGGCCGTTATGGTCGGTCAGTTTGCCGTGGTCCATCACCTGCAGAAGCAGGTTGTAGACGTCCGGATGCGCCTTCTCGATTTCGTCGAGCAGGAGCACGCAATGCGGATGCTGGTCGACGCCGTCCGTGAGCAAGCCGCCCTGGTCGAAGCCGACATAGCCCGGAGGCGCGCCGATCAGG
>CAZPTD010000287.1:0-5725 GCA_964588915.1 uncultured Neomegalonema sp.
CTGGAGCAAGGCGGCTCCGAATGGTTCGAATGCGCTCTAAACAGATCCTGCTCCAAGCTCGCGGCCGTCGGCGCAAGGAGCGGTTCATCGCGCGACGGTTGGAGCGCCGGAAGGCTGCAGGAGGATTAGCGATGCGTGTTTCGGGTTTGGCCGCGGCGTTCGCGCTCGTCTTGGGCGTCGGCGCGACGCCCGAGGGCGGCGGGTTCTTCGATAGCGCTCGGGCGCAGCCCGCGCCGACATTCGAGAACGCCGTTCTCTTGCGGAACGACATCGAATTCACCGGCGGCCGCGTGACGGCCGGGGCTTCGGCGTCGCTGATCGAGATCGACGGCGAGGTCTATGTGCTGACGGCCAAGCATCTGCTCGGCTCGGCCATGGGCGTCGAACCGGCCGTGCTTCCGTCTCGCTTCGACGCCGAACTCGTGCGCTGGAGCGCGGCGCCCAATCGGAGCTTCTACGGCGAGGGCGATGATCCGTTCTCCGTCGCCGTCACCGGCATGCATCGACCTGACGACAACCTCGATGTCGATCTCATGCTGCTCGAGACCGACATGTCGCCGGCGGATGCGGCTGGACGGACGCTGCCGCTCTCCGACGCTTTGGCGATGGAAGGCGACGCGGTGTTTCTTGTGGGATGCCCTTACGCCGAGGGCGGCGCCTGCGCGCAGAACCTCTATCCTGCGACCGTGCTCGGCACGATGGACGAGCTCTACGTCATATTTCTGTTCGACGCCGCGCCGCCGGCTCTGAGCGGCTTCTCGGGCGCTCCGATTCTGAATGCGGACGGCGAAATCGTCGGCGTATTGGGCGGCCGGACCACCCGCGACGACGGGGCGTGGGGCGCGGTGACGCCCGAATGGTTGCGAGCGCATGGCCGCTGACGAGGAGGCGAGGCGGCCGAGTGGAGAATAGAGCGCGTCGAAGTCGGGTGGATCCGAGCGCGCGTCGACGCTGCGCCGCCCCTGGCTTGACCAGGGGCGTCGGAACCGTCGAAGGCGCCCTTCGACGGATCGCTCCGGAGCGCCTTGACGATTTCTTCGCGCGGATTGAACGGCGCCTTGCCGAACGCATTGAACGCCGGCGCCCCTGCCCGTATGTCGGTCTCCTCGCCGCGTTTCTATTCTTTCCGCAAACCGTCGCCCGAAGCGTCGCGCGCGCCGCCACGGCGGGCCGCAGAAGGCGCTTGCCCTGGCGCATGCAGATCGTCGGCAGGGCCGCCGCCATGGGTCGTGTCGGGCGTCGCTCCGAACGCGTCCGCGGGGCCCGGCGGCACGCAACCGCCGCCATCGTTGGTCTCGCCTACGACCGAAACGATGATCGGATCGTCCATATCGGGTTCGCCGCACGTCGCTTCGGCGAAGACCGGGCCGGAGAGCATGAAGGCCGCGGCGAAGACCGCGCTCGTCTGCGGGATGAGAACACGCCGATTCACTTCGAGATCCTCCGATGTTACGACTGCTCCGCGCCCGCCGCTCGCGTCCGAATCGCCGGCGCGCGCGGCGCTCGTCTTAGCCTAGGCTGAAAATGCGCTAAAAGCTCAGGCGCAACCAGCTCGCCGCGGTTGGTGCGCCGACACTCTTTGACAGAGGTTTCGCGATGAACCGCCTTCTCTCCGTCGTCGTCCTGCCAGCGTTGCTCGTCGGCGGCCACGCCCTTGCCGAAGAGAAAAGCGCGTCGGAACGCAACGCGTCGACCGATCCCGAGCTTCATATCGACGTCCAGCAGGCGCGCTTCTCGGGTGTCACGCCAGACGTTCCTGCTGCTGACGCCGACAGCGGCGATGACGCCCGCATCGAGGTCGAGGTCGAGGGCGAGGATCGTAAGTGACGCCTCGGCGCTAGGAAGGATCGGCGCGCATCGGCGTCACGAGGCCCCGTTCCGTGACCTGCGCCGGCGCGAAGTGCTTGAAGCCGAGCTTCCGATAGACGGCGATCGCCCGCGCATTGTCCGGATGCGGTCCGGTTCCGACCGAAGGCGCGCCGTCCTCGAAGAGCGTTCGCAGGCGCTGGGCGATGAAGGCGGCGCCGTGGCCGCGGCCAAGCATGTCGGGCTCGCCGATGAATTGGTCGACGCCGCGAGAGCCGGGGGGAAGGCCGCCGAGATGATGCGGCGTCCAGCCATGCACGTCGTCGTCCTGCATGAACGCGAAGGGCCGTTCGTCGCGCTCGACGATCCAGAGCGCGACGCGAGCGTCGCCGAGATCGTCCTCGTCGAAGGGGTCTTCGTCGTCCCGCCATTCGCGCATATGCGGCCGCCGCCGCCATGTCCGCAGCAGATCGAGATCGCGCGTCGTCGCTGGACGAAACGCGTAGGTTTCCTGTTGCGCCATGTCGGCCCTCTTCGTTGTCGCAAAAAGAAAGCGGCCGGCGATCCTCGGATCGCCGGCCGCCGCCTTTCAGGCCCTCAGGAAGTCGGCCATCACCGCCGGCGCGGCCGCGTCGAAGCCGACCACGTCGAGGGCGCCGCCGTCCTCGGGATCGGCGACCGAGAAGCCGGTCGAGGTCATGCCGACGACGATCAGCTTCGCGGCGATCCCGGTCGCCTGACGGTAGCGGTCGAGCGCCTCCATCGGATGGACGTCGCCCGCCCAGGTCTCGTTGTCGGTGTAGACCACGAAACCCTCCGCCTTCAGCCCCTCGTCGAGCGCCGTCAGCATCGGCTGGGCGACGTCGGTCCGGCCGAAGGGCAGCCGCGCCGTCGCCGCCACCGCGGCGTCGAGCCGCGCGCCCTTGCCGAACGACAGCGGAACCAGCCGGTCCGTGAACGCCCGAAGCTCGACCCGCTGCTCGCGCGCCGCCGTCACCAGCGCCATCGCGACGGCGGCTTCCCGCGGCTTCAACGGCGTCCCGGCGATCTGGCCCACGCCCATCGAGCCCGAGACGTCGAGCGCCAGCATCAGCGACTTCTCCGCCGCCGGCGCCCAGGCGAAGGACGCGTAGAACGCCTCCTCGAGCGCGTCCGCGACCTCGCGGACCACCGTCCAGGTCAGCCGACCGCGGATCCCGCCGCCCTTGGCGTAGACCGCCTGGGCGAGCAGGAGCTGGATCGGATGAGCCCGCGCCCGCCTGAGCCGCTCGACGTCGCCGAGCCGCTCGACGACGGTCCGCGCGGCGGCCGAGCCCTTGGTCACGAGCCCGATCTCGGTCATCTTGCCGAGATTGCGGATCATCGCCGTCGCCGGCATGTCGACGAGCAGCGCCTCCCAGACCTCGCGCGACCGAAGCGCCTCCGTCGGCAGCGCCTCGCGCGGCAGACGATGCGTCCGGATCGCGGCGATCGCGGCCTCCACGAGCTGCGGCTCCGAGACCTGGGCGCCGAGCGCCGTCAGCCGCCGCGCCGCGTTCCATTGCGCCAACGCCGGACGCCGCGTCTCGCGGTAGGGCCTGCCGGCGTCGCGCTCGACGATCGCCTTCAGAAGCGCCGCGCGGTCTTCCTCGCCGTCGCGCCGTTTCGGATGGGCGAGGCGCAGAAGATCGCGATGCGTCCAGCGCGAGCCTTTGCCGGCCACTTGCCGCGACGGGCACTTGATCGCCTGCAGCGCCACGTCCGCCACCGGCCGCTCCTCGTACCAACGCGCGATCGCCCGGCGGAGCGAACGGCCCCAACCCCGGAAACGCTCGACGGCCTCGGCGAACTGGAACAGATGCGTTCCCGTCCGCGCGACCTTCGGCAGCGCGTCGAGCGCGGCCCGGCGCGTCTCCGCGTCGTCCGCCGCGGCGGCGAGGGCGAGCGCGACGATCGCCGGATCGTTGCGCGGCGCGCGGCCCGACGTCGAGATCTCGACGATCGTCGCCACGACGCGCGGACCGTCCTCGCCCAGCACGCGCACGATCACGTCGAAATTGTCGAGCGCGTGCGCGCGTTCGCTCGCGTAGTAGGTTCCGCCGTCGGCGCCGAGGATCAGGAAACGCTCGAGGCGCGCCCAATCGTCGAGCGTGAAGGCGAATCCGCCGGCGGCGTTCCGCGCCATCGCGCGCTCGCGCCCAGGAATCGGACGCAGCTGTCCGCCGTGTCGGCGCGGCGTATTTCTGATCATTTTAGGCATCGATCCGTTCCTCTCGAGACCGGGCGCTTGCGCGCGCGCGGCCGGCGAGGGCGGATCAGACGTTGGAGAGGAACTCCGCGGCCGAGGACGCCGTCGCGGACCGCGGGCGTGGCCGCGTCCGGAAGAAGCCGACGCAGTCCGACGTTTCGCCGCCCGTCTGGGCGGCTTCAGCGCCGGATCGGTCGCTTCCGCTTTGGCGAAATGCGCTTGGCATTCGGCGTCCTTCGCTCGAGGCGCCCGCATTGCGCTGCGGCGCCCGACCACATCGTCGACAAACGAGCCGGCTTCGGTCATGGAGCGAGCGCGTCGCGCTCGCCTTCGGACGTCGACTGGCTCCCGAGCGAGCCGCGTCCCGTCATGGTCGGGACGTCGGGGATCGAACACGATAACCGACATCGCGCCGGCCCGAAGCTGAGGCCTTTCCGGACAGGGCGTCTCCGCCCTGCGCCGGAGCGATCGAAATGGGGGCGGGCGCGCAGGCGCGCAAGGCGCCGCAGAAGAAAAATGGCGGGCCCGAGGACCCGCCATGTCGAGACGCCGCGCGAACATGGAGAGCGGCGCGAGCGCCGCCTTCTCGAACGTCGATTGACCGCCCGCAGCGCCCCGGAGAGCCTCCGGAGACGCCCGTTGGCGCGCCGGCGTCGCCGCCGACTCAGGCAGAGCCATACCTTAGGGTCGTATAGTTACGATAACCGACATCCACCGGCTCGCACGGTCGCAACGAGGTTCGCGGGCGCGGCGCGCTGGCGCGCGTCGATTTCGCGTCTTGGTCGGCTGCGTCGCCAGTCCGCCTCGCGCAGCCTGCTTGGACTGCGCGGCGGGAAGCGAACCCGCCTACGCCGATTTGCGGTAATCGACGTCCGGCCCGCGAGGCCGAAACGTCATGCATGGGCGTGTCAGCGCGTCTGGCGGGTTAAATCGTTTGCAGCGATAAGCCAGACGCTTCGGCCCACCTCTGTCACTTGGCGTCGCGCGCCGCGTCGGGCAAGAGGGCGGCGGCGCGTTTCCGCCGCTCCAGGCGCGAAAGCGCTCTTTGCGGCCCGCCGCGGGTCGCCTAAGTAACGCTCATGATCCCGCAGGAGACCCTTTCGCAGATCCTCGACCGCTTCGCGTTTCTGGAGGCCAAGATGGCCGACGGCGCGGATCCGGACGCGTATGTGCGTCTCTCGAAGGAGTACGCGCAGCTCGAGCCGGTCGCGCTCGAGATCCGCCGCTATCGCAAGCTCGTCTCCGACCTCGACGAGGCGCGGGCGATGGCGGACGATCCGGAGCTCGGAGCGGTTGCGGCGGAGGAGGTCGAGGCGCTCGAAGCGGCGCTGCCCGAGGCGGAGCAGGCGCTTCAGCTCGCGCTCTTGCCGAAGGACGCGGCGGACCGGAAATCGGCGATCGTCGAGGTCCGGGCCGGCGCCGGCGGCGACGAGGCGGCGCTCTTCGCCGGCGACCTCTTCGCGATGTACAGCCGCTACGCCGCCGAGCGCGGCTGGCGCGTCGAGGTGATGGAGGAGAGCCCGGGCGAGGTCGGCGGCTATCGCGAGATCATCGTCTCGGTCGCGGGCGAGGGCGTGTTCGCGCGGCTGAAATACGAAAGCGGCGTCCATCGCGTGCAGCGCGTGCCGGCGACCGAGGCGCGGGGCCGCATCCACACCTCGGCGGCGCCGGTGGCGGTGCAGCCCGAGGCCG
>CAZPTD010000288.1:0-5706 GCA_964588915.1 uncultured Neomegalonema sp.
GGCGGCGGCCCCACGCCGCCGAGCCCGCCGGCTCGCGCCGGCGCGATCCCGGCCTCGCCGAGCGTCGCGCCTTCTAGCGCGCGCTCGACCGCGGCGACCCGGACCGGCGTCGGCGCCATCGCGCCATAGGCGACGCGCGCGTTCGAGACCCGGCCGCCGCTCGCGCCGGGCAGCCAGGCGGCCATGCTCATCATCGCGACGCCCTTCGGCTTCACGCGGCTGACCTTGCGGAAGCGGAACTCGCCGTCGCTCGGCCGCGAGGCCGAAACGGAGGCGACGAGACCGCGGAACCGGTCGCGCCGTGCGAGAAGCTCGGCGAGCGGCGTCCGCTGACCGTCGGCCGTCGTCGCGACGGCGTCGAGCGCCAGCAGCGCGACCGCGAAGTCGCCATAGGGATGACGGGCGAACAGGTTGCCGCCGACCGTCGCCGCGGAGCGCACCGCCGGCCCGCCGATCGCCCGCGCGACCGGCGCGAGAAAGCCGAGCTCGCGGGACGCGATCACCTCGGCCATCGTCACGCCGGCGCCGATCTCGACCCGATCGCCCGAGAGGCGGATCTGGCGGAGCGCCGGGTCGGCGGCGCGGACGATGCGCGAGAAGCTCGCGTCGCCGTAGTTCACGTCGCGCATCACCAGCGTGCCGCCGGCGAGATAGCGCGCGCCGCGCCCGTCCTGGTCGGTTTGGCCGAGCGCCTGCGCGGCGGCGGCGGCTTGATCATAGGTCTCGACGGTCAAGGACATCACGCCCGCCCCTTCTCCAGCTCGCGCCGGATCGCCTCGAAGCCGGCCTCGTAGATCTGTTCGCCCACCATCTTGGCGAGTTCCTCCTCGCGCCCTGCCGGCGTGTCGAAACGGCTCTCCCATTCCCAGAAAGTGCGGTCGCCGTCCGTGACCGGCGCGAGGCGCAGATGCGCGACGTAGTTGAAGAGCGGGACCGGCGTGTCGAGCAGGCAATAGCTGAACGCCGTCTCGAGGTCGGAGAGCGTCAGCAGCTTCTCGCGCAGCTCCGAGCCGTCCTCGAGCCGGAAGCGCCGGACGCAGCCGACGCGGTCGGGCGGCAGATCGCGCTCGACCGCGCTCGTCGCCACCGCCGGATGCCAGCGGTCATGGCCGTTGAAGTCCCGAAGCAGCGCCCAGGCCGCTTCGATGGGCGCGTCGAGCACAGTGCTTTTGACGACCTTCACCACGACGCGCCCGTCCTCGCTTACTTGAAGACCATGTCGGCAGGGTCGAAGGTCGTGACCTGGACGTACATCAGTCCGTCCTTGGTCACATAGGCGTCGGCGCCGCGATAGGGCTCGGCGAGCCAATCGGCCTCGACGCGCCAGGACACGTTCACCGTGTCGCCGACCGTCTTGATCTTCTCGGCGATGAAGGTCGCGCCGAGGAAGCCGCCCTCTTCCCGCGGCGTGCAGAAGCCGGCGAAGACGTCGCCGATATTGGCGCGGCCCTCGACCCAGACCCCGTTCGGCAGGATGAAGAGCACTTCTTCCGGATACTGCGCCATCAGCCGATCCCAATCGCAGGCGTTGAGCGCGTCGATATGCTCGAACGTGGTCATCTCGGCGTTCGGCTGCGGCGCGAGCGGCGGCAACTGACGCTCCTGCGCCGGCGCGGCGCTGACCGACGCGACGCAGAGCGCCGCCGCGAGACCAAAGGCTTTCAGGTTCATCGTCTTTCCTCCCGGTCTTGACGCGCCCGTCACGCCGGCGCTTCGCGTCGCCCCCAACTCAGCCTCCGAAATGCCGCTTCAGCGCGTCGAAGCCGGCTTGGAAAACGTTGCTCCCGATCCCGGAGACGAGGTCTTGCTCGTTCTCCGGCGCGCAGGAGAACTCGGCGGTCCATTCGATGAAGGTCCGGTCGCCGTCGGTGATCGGCGTCAGCCGCAGGGTCGCGACGTAGTCCGAGAGCGGCATCGGGCTCTCCAGGATCGAATAGGTCTGGAACATGTCGTAGTCGCTGAGCCCGAGCAGCCGCTCGCGGATCCGGTCGTCGTTCTGGAGATGAAAGTCGCGCACGCAGCCGACCTTGTCCGAGGGCTCGCCGTTCTCGATCCGGCTGTGTCGGATGCGCGGATGCCAGCTCGGCAAGCCGTTGAAGTCGCGCACGCGGGCCCAGACCTTGGGCGCGGACGCGGCGATGACGCTGGAGACGTAGACGCGCGGCATGATGCGGCTCCTCTCTCGCGATCAGTCGTCGTCGGAGCGACGGGAGCCGGACGGCGCCCCCGCGCCGCCGCTGGGCGGCTCCGACTCGCCGCCGCCCTTCTCGCCCGAGGCGGGCGGCCTCGAGCCGTTCGCCTGCAGCTTCTTCATTTGCTCGACGTCGCGGGCCATCGAGACCATGTCGCGGCCCTCGCGGATGAGGCCGCCGGTCTTGGCGATGTTGGAGCCGTCGATGCCGATGTCCTTGAGCAGGCTGTCGACCATCGGCGCCTGGACGCGGTAGCGCAGCGCGCTGTCGATGACCTCCTCGGTCGGCGTGCGATGGCCGCCGCCTCCGCCGCCGCCGCCATGCCCGCTCCCGATGCCGCCGTCGAGCTGCATGATCTTGATCTCGCTGATCTTCTCCATCGGCTTGACCGAGGCGGCGATGATGCCCTCGACATGCTCGAGGAGCTTGCGGCGGAAGAGCTGGAGGCGCGCGTCGTCGGTGAGGATGTTCTCGGCCTCGTAGAGGAGCCGCTGCGCCTCGGCCTCGACGGCGTGGCGGATCCGCGCCGCTTCGGCGGCGAGCCGCGTCTCGTCGGCCTCCTTCTCGGCCATGGTGACGTCGACCTCGCGCCGGCGGCGCGCCTCCTCGGTCGCCTGCAAGGTCAGGTTCCGCTCTTCGACCTCGATGACGCGCAGACGCGCGATCTCGGCCTCGGTCCGCGCCGCCGACTCTTCGAGCGACTTGCGGAAGAGCAGGATCGCCTTCTCCATCTCCGCCTCTTCGACCGCGCGCTCGCGATCGACCTCGAGCCGCCGGCGCTCGGTCTCGTGGCCGATCCGAGCGTCGTCGAGGCCGCGCTCCGAGGCGATGCGCGCGCGCTCGACCTCCTCGCGCGACGCGATCTCGGCCTCGCGCAGCGCCTGGGCGCGCGCGACTTCGAGCTGCTCGAGCGCGCGCCGGCGTTCGAGGCGCCGCGCTTCGAGATGCTGGTCGGAGGCGATCCGCTCGGCGTCGAGCGCGCGATCGCGGGCGATCCGCGCCGCCTCGACGTTCTCGTCCGCCTGCGCCTGCTCGACGTCGAGCGCCCGGTTGCGGGCGATCTCGAGCTTGCGGACGTCCTCGTCGCGCGCGATCCGGATCGCGGTGGTCTCTTTCTCGGTCTGGATCCGCGATTGGTCGACGATCCGGCGCGACGCGATCTCGGCCGACTCGATCGCCTCGTTGCGCGCGATCTCGCGCGAGCGCACGTCGGCGTCGCGCTGGATCTGCTCGAGCACGATCCGCCGATCCCGCGCGATCCGCGCCGCCGACGTGGCCTCGTCGGACGCGACCTCGCGCAGCGTCACCTCCTCGCGGCGCGCGACGCGCTCGGCGTCGAGCGCGCTCTCGCGGGCGATCCGCGCCGCCTCGACGGTCTCGTCGGCCTGCACCTGCTCGACGTCGAGCGAGCGGTTGCGCGCGATCTCGAGCCGGCGCACGTCCTCGTCGCGGGCGATCCGGATCGCGGCGGTCTCCTTCTCGGTCTCGATCCGCGACTGATCGACGATCCGGCGGGACGCGATCTCGGCCGACTCGACCGCCTCGTTGCGGGCGATCTCCTTCGCGCGCACATCGGCGTCGCGCTGGATCTGTTCCAAAACGACGCGCCGGTCCTTGGCGATCCGCGCCGCGGCGGTGGTCTCGTCGAAGGCGACCTCGCGCAGCGTGACCTCCTCGCGCTTGGCGACGCGCTCGGCGTCGAGCCGCGCCGCTTGCGCGATCCGCGCCTCCTCGACCGTCTCGCGGGCGCTGATCTCGGCCGTGTCGAGATAGCGGTTGCGGATGATCTCGAGCTCGCGCACCGACTGCTCGTAGGAGATGCGCTCGGCGGCGATCTTCTTCTCCTTGGCGATGCGCGCGGCTTCGGTCGCCTCGGCCTCGGCGATCTCGACCGCCTCGATGGCGTGCTGGCGGCGGATGTCGCGCTCGCGCGTCGCCTCTTCGCTCTCGATCCGCTCGACGGCGATCTTCTTCTCCTGGGCGATCCGCGCCGCCTCGACGGCCTCGCGCGCGGCGATCTCGAACTCCTCGATCGCGCGCTGGCGCTGGATCTCGAGCTCGCGCACGCGCTGATGCGTCGTGATGCGCTGCTCGTTGACCGCCGCCTCCTGGCTGATGCGGAGCTTCTCCGTCGACTCGCGCGCCGCGATCGCCGCCTCCTCGATCGAGACGTCGCGCGTGATCTCGCGGCGGCGCAGCTCCTCCTCCTGGGCGAGCCGCGCCTGGTTGAGCGCGAGATCGAGCGCGATCCGCGCCTTCTCGACCTCTTCGCGCGCGGCGATGTCGGCGGACTCCGTCTCCTGATTGGTGCGGATCCGCTCCTCGGCGAGCGCCTTCTCGAGCGCGATGCGCGCCTTCTCGATCTCCTCGCGGGTCGAGATCTCCGCCGCCTCGATGTCGCGCTGGCGTTGGATCTCGCGCTGGCGCACCTCGCGCTCGGACGCGATCCGCGCCTCGCTGATCGAGCGCTCGTTGGAGATCCGCGAGGTCTCGATCTGCTCGCGGGCGACGATGTTGGCGCGCTCGGCCTCGGTCTCGCGCTCGGCGCGCTGGCGGGCGATCTCGGCGCGCTGCTCGGCGCGGCGGACCTCGATCTCGCGCTCCTGGGCGAGCCGCGCCTCCTCGCTTTGACGATCGATCTCCAGCGCCTCGCGCTCGGCGGCGAGGTTGCGCGTCCGGATCGCGATCATCGCCTCCTGCTCGATGTCGTTGCGGAGCTTGCGGCGCGCCTCGATGCTCTCGACGAGCTTGGTCAGACCTTCGGCGTCGAAGCGGTTCGACGGATTGAAATAGGCGAGATCGGCCTGGTCGAGATCGGTGATCGCGATCGACTCGAGCTCGAGGCCGTTCTGGGCGAGCGCCGCTTCGGCCTCGGCGCGCAGCCGCGCGACATAGGTCGACCGGTCCTCATGCATCTCCTCGATCGTCATCGAGGCCGCCGCCGAGCGCAGCGCCGAGATGAACTTGCCCGAGAGCAGATCGAGCAGCCGCTGCTGCTCCATCGTCCGCCGGCCGAGCGTCGCCGCGGCCGTGGCGACCGCGTCGACCGTCGGCGCGACGCGGATGTAGAACTCGGCCCGGACGTCGACGCGCATCCGGTCGCGCGTGATCACCGCGCTCTCGCGCTCCTGCGCCACCTCGAGGCGCAGCACGTTCATGTTGACCGTGGTGATGTCGTGGATGATCGGCCAGACGAAGGCGCCGCCGTCGATCACCACCTTTTCGCCCAGGAAGCCGGTGCGCACGAACGCGACCTCCTTGGTCGAGCGGCGGTACAGCCAGTTCATCACCCAGTAGACGATCGCGATCCCGACGATCGCGACGATCAGCCAGAGAATGAGATTGCCGATCAACTGACCCGACATGGTCCTAGCCTCCGTCCTGCGCGATCAGCCGCGGCCGATCTGCTTGAACTTTCTGGTCTGCTCGGTGAGCGCGATCTCGGTCGGCAGCCGCTCCATCGACGACGCCCCGTAGAAGCCGTTGGCGTGGTCGCTGTGCTCGAGGACGAAGC
>CAZPTD010000289.1:0-5667 GCA_964588915.1 uncultured Neomegalonema sp.
GGCGCCTCTGGCCCGGGCCGGGCTCGCGCCGCCGCTCGCGGCGCTGGCGCGGCGGGCGTGTCGGGTCGAAGGCGTCGCGCCCGTCGTCTCCGTGTCGGCGGACGGACGGCCGAGGCTGCTCGTCGCCGGCGCGCCGGCGCGGCCGACGCCAGGCGTGGCGGCGTTCGGCCCGACCGGGCGGGCCGCTCGGTTCTGACGCGCGCTCGCCGGCCGCGCCGCGGTCGCCCGATCGGTCACGTCCTCTCCGGCGCGGCGGCTTCGGCGCGCGGCAGCGCGAGGAAGAGGAGCGCGCTCAGGAGCGCGGCGGCGGCGGCGGCGGCCATGCCCGTCCGATAGCCCGCCTCCGACGCGCCGATCGCCGCCGCCAAGGCGACGCCGAGAAGCTGCGCGACCCGGCTCGCGGTGTTGTTGACGCCGGAGGCGAGGCCCTCGTCGCGCGCCGGGACGCTCGACATCACCGCCGCCGTCAACGGCGCGACGAAGACCGCGAAGGACAGCCCGAGCACGGCCATCGGCAGCAGAATTCCGAGCGCGAGCGGTTGATCCGAGAGGACCGCGAAGAGGCCGAAGCCGGCCGCCGCGCCGGCGGCGCCGCCGATCAGGAGCGGACGCGGGCCGGTCTTGTCGGCGAGGCCGCCGAAGAGCCGCGACAGGAGGCCGACGCCGAGCGTGAAGGGCAGGAAGACGGCGCCGGCGACGCTCGGCGCGAGGCCGCGCCGCTCGATGAGCTCGAAGGGCGTGACGAAGAACGCCGCGGCGAGCGCGGCGTAGATCCCGAGCGTCGCCAGATTGAGAACGCTGAAGCTGCGATCGGCGAAGAGCCGCGGCGGCGTCATCGGCGCCGGCGTCCGCCGCTCCCAGAGGATGAAGGCGACGACGCCGAGCAGGCCGGCGAGCGCCCAGGGCCAGACCGCGCCGGCGCCGTCGGCGGGCGCCGCGCCTTCGAGCGCGCCGGCCTCGCCGGGGCCGCCGGCGGTGAGCGCCCAGGCGACGGCGAAGAGCGACGCGCCGATGAGAAGCGCGCCGACAAGGTCGAAGCGCCGTTTCTCGACGACGTCGTCGAATCGCGCCGCGCCGAGGATGAGAACCGCGCCGAGCGCCAAGGGCGGATTGATCCAGAAGATCGCCGGCCAGCCGAAGGTCTCGGTGAGCCAGCCGCCGAGGAGCGGCCCGCCGGCCGTGGTGAGCGCCGAGGCCGCCGCCCAGATCCCGATCGCGCGGCTGCGCTCCTCCTTCGGGAACGCGGCGCCGATGAGCGCGAGGCTCGCCGGCGTCAGGATCGCGGCGGCGACGCCTTGAAAAACGCGCGCGCCGATCAGCCATTCCGCGCTCGGCGCGAGCGCGCAGGCGACGGACGCCGCGCCGAAGAGCGCGCAGCCGAGCCGAACCATCCGCGCCTTGCCGTAGGCGTCGGCGAGCGCGCCGCCGATGAGCGTGAGCGCGGCGAGCGCCAGCACATAGCCGTTCAGCACCCATTGCAGCGTGGCGATGTCGGCGCCGAGGCGCGCGCGGATGTCGGGCAGCGCCACGGTCAGCGCCGAGCCGTCGATGAACGCCATCGACGAGGCGAGAACGCAGCCGACGAGCACGCGGCGCTTCGCGCGCTCGGTCGGCTCCCTGCGGGCGGCTCTCGGGCAAGGCTCGGCCTCGATCGCGCCGCGCGCGCAAGGCTCGATGAACGGTTGCGACATGTCTTGAGCTCCCGACGGCGCGGCGCGGCGCCTCATTCCGCGCTCTTCAGCGCCGCCTCCGCCTCCTCGAGCGCCGCGGCCGCGCGTTCCCAAATCGCTTCGGCGCGCTCGACGCCGTCCAGGATCTCTGTCCGTTTGCGGGCGAGCGAAGCCAACTTCTCGGGCGCGCCGTCATAGAGCTCCGGATCGGCGAGCCGCGTCTCCACCTCTTCGCGCATCGCCTCGAGCTTGGCGACTCTGTCCTCGGCCTTCGCGAGCTCCGCCTTGAGCGGGCCGAGACGCCTGCGGATGTCGGCGGCGCCGCGGCGCTTGTCGCGCGCCGCCGAGCCGTTCACTTCGGCCGAGGCCGCCTCGGGCTGGGTCCGCGCGGCGAGGATATGGGCGCGATAGGCCGCCATGTCGCCGTCGAAGGGCGCGACGCGGCCGCCGGAGACGAGCCAGAGCTGATCGGCGACGCGCTCGACGAGATGCGGATCGTGGCTGATCAGGATCACCGCGCCTTCATAGGCGAGGAGCGCATGGCAGAGCGCTTCGCGGCTCTCCATGTCGAGATGGTTGGTCGGCTCGTCGAGAATGAGCAGGTTCGGCGCGTCCAAGGTGGCGAGCGCCATCAGCAGCCGCGATTTCTGACCGCCCGAAAGCTTCTTCGCGGGCGTGTCGGCGACGTCTGCGCCGAGACCGGTCGCCGCGAGGCGCGCGCGGATCGTCGCCGGCGCCTCGCCCGGCCGCCGCGCGGCCAGATGCTGGATCGGCGTCTCGTCCGCGACGAGATCGTCCATCTGATGCTGGGCGAAGAAGCCGACCTTGAGCTTGGGATGCCGGCGCGCCTCGCCCGCCATCGGCGCCAGGCGGCCGGCGACGAGCTTGGCGAGCGTCGACTTGCCCTCGCCATTGGCGCCGAGCAGCGCGATTCGGTCGTCCTCGTCGATCCGGAGCGAGAGGCGCGAGAGCACCGGCGCGCCGTCATAGCCGACCGAGGCGGCGTCGAGCCGAACCAAAGGCGGCGAGAGCGTCTCGGGTTTCGCGAACGAGAACGGCGCGACCGACTCGTCCACCGTCAGAGCGATCGGCTCCATCCTCTCGAGCAGCTTGATCCGCGACTGGGCCTGGCGCGCCTTGCTCGCCTTGGCGCGGAAGCGGTCGACGAAGCTCTGGATCCGAGCCCGCTCGGCCGCCTGGCGCTCGGCCTGCGCCGCCTCATGCGCCATGCGCGCGCGGCGCTCGGCCTCGAACTGGTCGAAGCGGCCCGAATAGTAGGCGAGCTTGCGGGCCGAGAGATGAAGCACGCCGTTGACCGACGCGTTCAGAAGCCCGCGGTCGTGGCTGATGACGAGCGCCGTGCGCGGATAACGGGCGAGAAAGCCCTCGAGCCAGACGGTTCCTTCGAGATCGAGATAGTTGGTCGGCTCGTCGAGCAGCAGGAGATCGGGCGCGGCGAAGAGCGCGCCGGCGAGCGCGACGCGCATGCGCCAGCCGCCCGAGAAGGACGCCGCCGGCCGCCGCTGCGCCGCCGCGTCGAAGCCGAGGCCCGAGAGGATCGCCGCCGCCCGCGCCTCGGCCGAATGCGCGCCGATATCGGCGAGCCGCGTCTGGACGGCGGCGATGCGCTCCGGATCGGTCGCGGTCTCCGCTTCGGCCAAGAGGTCGGCGCGCTCGACGTCGTATTCGAGGACGATGTCGACGAGGCTGTCCGGCCGCGCCGGCGCCTCCTGATCGACGCCGCCGACGCGCCAGGTCTTCGGCAGCGCGATCTCGCCGCCGTCGGGCGTCAGCTCGCCGCGGATGAGGCGGAAGAGCGTCGACTTTCCCGCGCCGTTGCGTCCGACGACGCCGACGCGGGCGCCGGCGGGCACGCGCGCCTCCGCCTCGTCGAAGAGCGGCGTTCCCGCGAGCGTGAAGGAGAGCCGGCTCAGAACGAGCATCAGTCGTCGACCCTCTCGATGGCGGCGCGTCGCCGCGCCCGGCGGCGACCGTCAGCGGCTACTAGTTCTGCTCGGCCATCGCGTCGTCGATCAGCGCCTGCCAGACCTCGGGCGGTTGCAGCAGCATCTCGGACCAGACGAAGCCGGCGCAGTTGAAATACGGCACCGTGGCGCGCTCGTCGATCAGCACGCCCTCTTGAAGGAGCGCCAACGCCGTCCGCCGCGCCATGAAGATCGGCAGGTCGACATAGGAGATTTGCTCCTGCGTCGAGTTCGGGCCGTAGATGATCGAGGTGCGCAGGGACCGAGCGTCGTCCGGATCGAAATTGTCGAGCGACTGCCAGATGCAGGCCTGGGTAGGATCGAAATCGCCCGAGTGGGCGTATTCCCTGTTCAGCACGAACGCGATCGAGCCGACCGGCGTGAACTCCGGCGTCGCGTGCTCGGATTGGAAATAGACGACGATCGGGTTGTCGAGCTCATTGCGGCCGACGAAGATGTACCAGTCGAGCGCCGTCGCGTTCTCGTCGATCTGAGCCTGCGCCGGCGCGCCGAAAAGCGCGCCCGCGGCGATCGTCGCCGCCGCCGCGCAGGCGAGTGCGGCGGACCGCATCCGCCTCGAAACCGACAAAACCATTTCTGCCTCCTTCTCCGCTTCGTCGGGCGCGCGCCTCCACTGGCGGTCCTGACCGATTGCCCGACCGCCGGCGCCCGACGCGGCGCGTTCGGCGCGCCGGTCCCTCCAGAGTTTCGCGCATCATGCGCCGCGGCTCAGCTACCGGAAATCGGCGCGCCAAGAAAGCGTCGTTTTTCCGAGGCGGTCCGCGCGCGCCGTCGTCGCCGCGGCGGCGGAGCGCGCGCCGGCGGAGCGCTCACGCGATTTTATCGTCTGATCGGTACTGATGGCGCCAAGCTCGCCCTTGTCGTCCCGCCCAAGCGCGACGCGCGCAGAGCCGGGATCCAGGGCCGAGGGGCTGAGCCTGCGGCGAACCGGCCCTGGATCCCGGATAAGCCTGCGTCATCCCGGGATGACGCCGTCATCAGCGTTGCATCCATATAAACAGATCCTGCTCAAAATACTTCGAGGTTAAATCGCCAGACGGAGCCGAGCGGCGGCGCAGAGGTCGGAGGGAAAGGTGGGCGGATCGAGCGCGGGACGGAAAACGAGCCGGCGACGGCGTCTGGCGCGCGCGCTGGGCGGCGCGATCGCGGCCGCGGCGCTCGCAGGCGCGACCGCCATGGCGGAGAGCTGGATCTACGCGCCCTCTGGCGGCGGCGCCGGCTCGGCGCGGGTCGGAGGTTATCCCGATTTCGCGATGAGGCTCGGCTGCCTCGCGCCGCCGGCCCGAGGAGAGGCCGCCGCGCTCTACGGCGTCGAGGCGCCGGCGCCGATCCTGATCTTCATCTCCGCTCAGGGGTTCGTGCGCGATCTCCATTACGACCTCGACCGTCTGCCGCCGATCGAGGTCGTGTTTCTCGTCGACGGTCGGCTCGCGGGCGCGCTCGCCTTCGAGCACAGCGCCCGCTCGCGCGCCTTTGTCGGCGCCGCGCCGAGTGACGGCGGGCTGATCGAGGCGCTCCAGTCCGGAGAGCGGATGGCGGCGCGGGCGCGCGGTCTCGACGCCTACGGCGAGGCGACGCTCGCGGGCTCGCGCCGCGCGATCGATCTCTTGCGCGACCGCTGTCCCGAGATGTCGTCGTCGCGCCCTCTCGACATGGACGGGCGGTCGCCGCTCGCCGCCGAAATCGAGATTCCGGTCAAGGTCGGCCCGGATTTCGAGATCCGCGTGATCGCGCCGCTGCCGTAGATCAAATCCCCGTCGATCCGCGGCGGATCGCGGCGACGCCGGTGCGGCTCACCTCGACGAGCCCGAGCGGCCGCATCAAATCGACGAAGGCGTCGATCTTGTCCGGCCCGCCGGTCACCTCGAAAATGAAGCTGTCGAGCGTGGCGTCGACGACATGGGCGCGGAAGGCGTCCTTGAGCCGCAGCGCCTCGACCCGGTGCTCGCCGGACGACGCGACCTTGACGAGCGCGAGCTCGCGCTCGACCG
>CAZPTD010000290.1:0-5662 GCA_964588915.1 uncultured Neomegalonema sp.
CGGCGTCACCTGGGCCGACGGCCTCGGCGAATGGGAAGAGGGCTACAACTCGGGCGCGCTGCGCAAAGCGGTCGACGCCGGCCTCGTCGACATGACCCAGCTCGTCCAGATCTGGCAGTCGCCGGTCATTCCGGAAGGCCCGATCGTCCTGCGCACGGATCTGCCGGAAGACGTCAAGATCCAGATGGTGGGCATGCTCGCCTCGCTGGCGTCGATCGACGCGGAATGCGCCTACAGCTTCATGTCGGGCGAAGTGCTCGGCATCGCGCCGATCACGCATGAGGCCTACGAGTCGATCATCGCCGCGCGCCAGGCCGCGTCGCAGTAATCGCCGATCCGGCGGGGGGGGGGGGGGGGGGGCGCGGGCGCCCTTAGAGGAGGGGGGCGGGGGGGGGCCGGGCCTCTTTATCCGCCGACCCGGGGGGGGGCCGCGCGCGGCCGCCCGTCTTTTTTTCGAGAGGCGCGCATGGCGATCTCGGCGACAGAGACCTTGATCACAGGCCTGGAGCGGCAGCGGCGGGTCTATTCGGTCCTTCTGTTCGTTTTCTTGATCTTTTTGGTGGTGACGGGCGTCTTCGTCGCCAACGACATGAATTCCGGCAGCCTCGCCAGAGGCTTCGGGCAATTTTTCGATTTTCCGAGCCGCTTCGTCAGAGAGATCGACGAGGCGGGCTGGGCGTTCTTCGCGCTCGCGGGCGAGTATTGGGGCGCTCTGCTCGAGACCATCAACGTCGCCCTGGTCTCGACCTTGCTCGGCACCGTTCTGGCGGTGATCTATTCGCTCGCCTCGACCCGCAATATCGGCGTCTGGCCGCCGCTGATCCCGGTGATGCGCCGGATCATGGACGTCTCGCGCGCCTTTCCGGACATCGTCCTCGCGCTCTTGCTGATCTACATCCTCGGCTCGAACGCGCTGCCGGGCATCATCGCGATCACGATCCACACCTCGGGCGCCCTCGGGAAGCTCTTCTCGGAGGTGAACGAGAACATCGACCAGAAGCCGATCGACGGCTTGCGCGCGACCGGCGCCGGCTGGCTCCAGCGCATCCGCTTCGCGGTGCTGCCGCAGGTGGCGCCGAACTATCTCAGCTACATGCTGCTCCGGCTCGAGATCAACGTCCGCGCCTCGGCCATTCTCGGCTTCGTCGGCGCCGGCGGCATCGGGTCCGAGCTCTCGCGAACGCTGAAATGGGGCATCGGCAGCTATGACGACGCCGGCATGATCCTGCTATTGCTCTTCGTGACGATCGTGACCATCGACCAGATCTCGTCCTATCTCCGGAACCGTCTCGCCGGCGGCGCGGCCCATGGCTGAGCTCGAAAGGTCGTTGCGGCCGCCCAGCGTGCGAAAGGCGCATCGATGAGCGCGCAGTCGGAAATGAACGAAACGGCGACCCGGCGCTTCGAGGCGGCCGAACGCGCGACCCGCCGTCGGACGCGGATGACCGTCGGCATCCTGATCGCCGGCGTCGTCTATCTCTTGATCGCCTGGGCCGCCTTCGACGTCAGCGGGGTTCTTTCGCGCGCCGAGCCGGAGCGCGCGTCGAGCCTCGCTCAGGACAGCGTCAGCCATAAGATCTTCGTCGTCCGCGACCTCAGGCGCGGCGAGTGGGTGGTGTCGGTCGAAAACCAGACCGCCGCCGGTCTGACCGAGGATCCGCCCTGGTTGTCGCGCAGCGACGACGGCGCCGAGGCGACCGTCGATCTCGGCGAGGGCGTCGTCGTCCGCATCCGCGACGAGCGCGTCGTCTTCACCGTGCCGGAATACGGCGAGTTCGACATCGGGATCGACGGTCGAGAGCTGGAGCCGATCCTGCCCGATCGCATCTACGAGGAGGAGCGCGCTCACGAGCCCCAGCTGATCGCCGATCGGGCCGCCGACTACCGGCTGCGCCAACTGCGCCTCGCCGACGGCGCCTTCGCGCGCGAGGTCGACGAGACCGAGGGCGCCTTCACGCGGTTCGCGCTGCGCGCCGAGCGCTGGCTGACGGGGCTGTTCACGGACGCCGAGAACGATCCGGCGTTCGACCCGCCGGCCGAGGAGCTCGAGCGGATCGAGGCGTTCTACGCCGACAAGCTCTACACGCCCTGGCTCAGCATCTCCGGCAACACGCTCGACGCGCGCATCCGCTGGGACGCGCGCATCCGGATCGTCGCCGGCTCGCGGATCGAGGTCCAGCGCGGGCAATATGGGTGGGAGCACTTCTTCTTCGACACCAAATCGCCGCTGCGCGACGTCAGTTTCGGCGACGCGATCGGTCTCGCCTTCAACGGCGACCGCGTCGACCCGGCGCGCTCGAACGCCGAGCTCGTTTGGAGCGAGTTCCTGCGCAACGAGGAATGGCAGCATAACGACACCTTCCAGAAGCTGTTCGAGACGTTCCTGATGGCGTTTCTCGGCACCTTCTTCGCCGCCTTCTTCGGCCTGCCGCTGGCGTTCCTGGCGGCGAAGAACTTCACGCCGCTCAGCTTTCGGATCTCGGCGCCGATCGTCGTCGCCTTCGCGCCGATCCGCTTCGTCACGCGGCGCTTCTTCGACTTCGTCCGCGGCATCGACATGCTGATCTGGTCGCTGCTCTTCAACAACGCCTTCGGCCTCGGCCCGCTGACCGGCGCGCTCGCGATCGCCTTCACCGACACCGGCACGCTCGGCAAGCTGTTCTCCGAGGCGCTCGAGAACGTCGACAAGCGGCAGATCGAGGGCGTCGCGGCCACCGGCGCCAGCCAGGTCCAGCGCTACCGCTTCGGCGTCATTCCGCAGATCCTGCCTGTCTTCATCAGCCAGAGCCTCTACTACTTCGAGTCGAACATCCGCTCGGCGACGATCATCGGCGCGCTCGGCGCCGGCGGCATCGGCCTTGCGCTGGCGCTCGGCATCGCGACGCAGCAGCGCTGGGAATACGTGCTCTTCCTGATCATTCTCATCGTCGTCCTGGTGATCGCGGTCGACCTGCTCTCGGGCTGGCTGCGCCGACGGCTGATCGAGGGCGGCGCGCGGCGCGCCTCGGCGACGGGCGCGGTGATCGTCGGGCTCGCGGGCGCGTCGCTCGCCTATCTCTTCGGCCTCGACTTTTTCGCGGCCGAGTGGTGGATTTTCACGCTCGCCTTCGCGGCGATCTTTCTCGGGCTGATGGTCTTGACGTTGTGGTTGATCGCGCGCAGCCGCCGGGACCGGATCGCGGCGGCGGGCGTTCTGGCCGGCGGAGAAAGGGCCTGAAGCGCATGACGTCGTCCGAGGTTCCGCGAGCCGCCGACGCGCATCGCCGCGTTCTCGAGACGCTGGCGCGGGCGGAGCCGGCGCGGCTCAAAGCGCTCGCCGAGACGCTGCTGCCGGCGCTCGGCGAGGTCGAGGTGCTGCGCTGCCGCACCGGGCTGGTGATGGCGCCGATGCGCGACACCGTCGAAGCGGTCGACTTCCATCTCGGCGAGGCGCTCGCGGCGGAGGCCTATATCCGCGCGCCGGCGCATCTGCGCGACGGCGCGGCGGTCGAGGGCTACGGGCTCCTGCTCGGCCGCGATCTCGAGCGGGCGATGGCGATGGCGGTCGTCGACGCCGCGTGGAGCGCCGGGCTCGGCGCCGCGGAGATCGACGCCTTCGTCGACGAGGAGGCCGCGCGCCTCGCCGCCGAGGACGCGGCGCTGCTCCGGCGCGTCGAGGCGACCCGCGTGGATATGGAGACGTTCTAATGGCGCCGGGCGCCGACATCGACGATGCGCCGCGTCCGACCGCGGAGGAAGCGGCCGCCGCCGCGGCCTTCGAGGCGCTGATGTGGGCGCTGGCCCGGCCCGGCGAACGCCGGCGCGCGCCCGAGCCGGCCTTCCGCTCGATCATCCGCGCCGTCATCGACCTCGAATGCCGGGTCTACGCCGAGGATCCGGCGATCGCGTCGCTGCTCTCCGATGTCGGCGCGGAGCCGGCGCCGGCGGCGGCGGCGGACTACGCCTTCATCGATCTCTCGAGCGAAGCGGGGCTCGCCGCCTTCGAGGCGCTGCCGCGCGGATCGGCGCTCTATCCGGATCGCGGCGCGACCGCCTTCTCGCCGGCGCGCTTCGACGACGGCCCGAGCCTGCGGCTCAGCGGTCCGGGCGTCGACGGCGCGCGCACGCTCAGCATCGGCGGCCCGCCTTCGCGGTTTTGGGCGGCGCGCGCGGCTCTGATCCGCTATCCTGCCGGCGTCGATCTCGTACTCGTCGACGGGGCCGAGGTCATCGGGCTGCCGCGCTCGGCGGTCGTGGAGGCGATCTGATGGCCTATGTGGCGGCCCGCGGCGGCGAACGCGCCATCGAACAGTCGGAGCGCCTCTTCCGCGAGGCGCTCGGGACGATCGACGCGGCGCGCGTGGCCGAGATCAAGCGCGCGCTGCCCTATCTCGTCGACCGCGTGATGGGCGAGGCGTCGCTCTATGACGAGGACCTCGCCGCGGTGGCGCTGGCGCAATCGGGCGGCGAGCTCTACGAGGCGGTTCTGCTCTTGCGCGCCTGGCGCACCACGCAGCCGCGGCTCGGCATCGCTCGGCCGATCGAGATCGAGGCGCTCTTCACCCATCGGCGCATCTCCGCGGCGTTCAAGGACATCCCGGGCGGGCAGATCCTCGGGCCGAGCCTCGACTACGCGCATCGCATCCTCGATCCCGGGATCGCGGACGGCCGCGCCTATGCGCCGGAGCCGGTCGCGCCGGCGCCGGCGCCGGCGCCGGCGCGCCATCCCTCTGTCGCCGCCTGGCAGCGCGCCGCCGGCCTCTCCGAGGCGCCCGAGCGCGTCGAGGTCGCGCCCGAGGACATCCCCGACGTCACGCGCGAGCCGATCCTGTTTCCGGCGCCGCGGGCGCAGACCTTGCAGAGCCTCGCCCGCGCCGACACCGGCGGCGTGCTCGCGCTCGGCTACTCGGCGATGCGCGGCTACGGGTCCGGCCATCCGACGGTGAACGAGCTCCGCCTGGCCGAGGCCGACCTCGTCATGCGCCATCCCTCGGGGACGCGGTTCTCGATCGGCCGCGCGCGCGTGACCACGGCGGAGGTGGTGAACGCCAAGCGAGACCTGAAGCTCGATTTCGGCTTCTGCGCCACCTTCGGCTGGAACGAGGTCAAATGCATCGCCGGCGCGACGCTCGACCTCAACGCCGAGGGCGCGCCGAAGAACTCGGCGGTCGAGGAGGAGTTCTTCGTCTATCACACCGAGCCGGTGGAGGCCTCGGGCTTCTGCATCCATTTCAAGCTGCCGCATTACGTCACCTTCCAATCCGCCCTCGACGCGCTCCGCGGCGCGCGGAGCCTGAGCCAAGAGGCGCATCGAGAGTCGCCCGAGGAGGCGCCCGCGGAGGCGCCTGAGGAGGCGCCCGCGGAGGCGGCCGAGGCGCGGGCCGACGAACGCGACGTCGAGGAGTCGGGCTCATGAGCCTCGCCGCGCTCGCCGCCGCCAAGCGCCCGTCGGGCTACGCGTTTCTCGATCCGTCGGCGAAGCGCGAGATCCGGCGCAAGATCCTCAAGGCGATCGCGATCCCGGGCGCGCAGGTGCCTTACGCCAGCCGCGAGATGCCGATGGCGCGCGGCTGGGGCACGGGCGGGCTGCAGGTGAGCCTCACCCTCGCCAAGCCCGGCGCGGCGCTCAAGGTGATCGACCAGGGCGCCGACGACAGCGTCAACGCCGCCTCGATCCGCCGCT
>CAZPTD010000291.1:0-5650 GCA_964588915.1 uncultured Neomegalonema sp.
CTGCGCCGCGCCGGCGAGGAAGCCGCCGCCCTGCTGCGCCGGCGGAGCGCCCGTCGGCCGCGCCGCCCGCGTCGACGGCGCGCCGCGCGATCGCGCCGGCGCCGCGCCGCCGCCGAAGAGGCCGCCCAAAACTCCGCCGCCCGAGGTCGGCTCGCCCGCCTCGGCCTCGAGCTCCTCGACGCGCGCCTGCAGCCGCGCGAGCGCCTGCTCCTGCACGACGATGGTCTGCGCCATGTAGTAGGGCGCGGCCGGCTGCGCGGCGACGCGCTCGTTGATGAAGGCTTCCGCCTCGGCGTCGCGGCGCGGCGCCTGGCCCTCCACATGCGACAGGCGGCCGAACAGGCCCTCGATCGCCGCGCGGTCGTCTGATTGCATTTCCGTCTCCTCGAACAGTGGCATGGCGTCCGGTCGTCGCGCCGGCCGGAGGCCCGATCGCGCGGCGACGAACGATACGTGGTTCGGCCCGCGCCCGAGACAAGGGACGCGCCGCAGGCGGCCTCCGCGCGCTATCCCGACGCCAGGAACGCCGTCGCCGCCGTCTGTTCGGTGAGATGCAGCGCCACGCGCAGCGCCGCGCCGCGCGGGCTCTCCAGGCTCGGATCGCGCTCGACCAGCAGCCGAGCGTCCTGATGGGCGACGCGCATCAGCTCGCCCTGGCGCTCGAGATCGGCGATCTTGAAGCGCGGCAGGCCGGATTGCTTGACGCCGATCATGTCGCCGGCGCCGCGCAGGCGCAGATCCTCCTCGGCCAGCCGAAACCCGTCCTCGCTTTCGCGCATGATCTCGAGCCGCGCCCGCGCCGCGGCGCTCAAAGGCGCGCCGAAGAGAAGGACCCAATAGGACGCGGCGGCGCCGCGGCCGACGCGCCCGCGAAGCTGGTGAAGCTGCGCCAGGCCGAAGCGCTCGGCGCGCTCGATCACCATGATCGTCGCCTCGGGCACGTTGACGCCGACCTCGATCACCGTCGTCGCCACCAAGAGCTGCGCCTCGCCCGAGACGAAGCGCGCCATCGCCGCGTCCTTCTCCGCGGGCGTGAGGCGCCCATGCGCGAGCACGACGCGCTCCGGCCCGAGCGCCGCCGCCAGAATCCGCGCCCGCTCCTCGGCGGCGGCGAGGTCGCTGAGCTCGGATTCCTCGACCAGCGGACAGACCCAGTAGATCCGCGCGCCGCGGTCGAGCGCGCGCCGGAGCCCCTCCACCACCTCGTCATAGCGCTCGAGCGACACCAGCTTGGTGTCGATCGGCTTCCTTCCGGGCGGCTTCTCGTCGAGGATCGAGATGTCGAGATCGCCATGCTGGGCGAGCGCCAAGGTCCGCGGGATCGGCGTCGCGGTCATCAGGAGCATGTCCGCCGGCGGCTCGCCCTCCGGGCTTTTCGCGCCGAGCGCCATGCGCTGCTCGACGCCGAAGCGATGCTGCTCGTCGATCACGGCGAGCCGCAGATCCTTGAAGGCGACGTCGGGCTGGAAGAGCG
This sequence comes from uncultured Neomegalonema sp., assembly GCA_964588915.1. GTDB lineage: Bacteria > Pseudomonadota > Alphaproteobacteria > Rhodobacterales > Rhodobacteraceae > JALEGB01. The sequence continues at coordinate 1,475 of CAZPTD010000291.1, forward strand.
CATGCGTGCCGATGACGAGATCCGCGTCGCCGCGCGCGAGCGCCGCGAGCGTCTCCTCGCGCGCGCGGCCCTTGTCGCGGCCGGAGAGCGCGGCCATGCGCACGCCGGTCGCCTCGACGAACGCCTCCATCGAGGCGAGATGCTGGCGCGCGAGGATCTCGGTCGGCGCCATCAGCGCCGCCTGGCCGCCGGCCTCGACCGCGATCAGCATCGCCGCGAAGGCGACCATGGTCTTGCCGGCGCCGACGTCGCCTTGCAGAAGCCGCATCATCCGGCGCGGATCGGCCATGTCCCGGGCGATCTCGCCGATCGACCTGATTTGGGCGCCGGTGAGCGCGTAGGGCAGCGCGGCGTAGAGCCTCTCGCGGAGCGCGCCGTCGCCGGTCGTCGCCCTTCCGGGTCCGCGCCGCGCCATCTCGCGCGCCAGCGCCAGCGCCGCCTGATGGGCGAAGAGCTCGTCATAGGAAAGGCGCGCCCGCGCCGGCGCCGTCGGCTCGAGATCGATCGAGGATTGCGGATGATGGAGCGCCTCGAGCGCCGCCCGCCAGCTCGGCCAGCCCTGGGCCTCGAGGTAATGCCGATCGATCCACTCCTCGAGCTCGGGCGCCCGCTCGAGCGCGCCGAGCGCCGCCTTGCGCACCGCCCGCTGCGTCAGGCCGGCGGTCAGCGGATAGATCGGCTCGATCTCCGGGATCTCCGCGGCCTCCTCGACCGGCAGGACATGGTCGGGATGGACCATCTGGAAAACGCCGTCATAAAGCTCGAGCTTGCCGCTCACCACGCGCCGCGCGCCTTCGGGCGCGAGCTTGCGCAGCCATTCGGGATCGGCGCGGAAGAAGACCAGCGTGAAATCGGTCGCCGAATCCGTCACATGGATGCGGTAGGGCGTCTTCGAGCGCCCGGGCCCGGGCCGTCCCGGCGGCGGGCGATGGGCGCCGATCACGACCTCCACGGTCGCCGTCGAGCCTTCGGGCGCGCCCTGAACGGTCGCGCGCGGACGTCGATCGACCAGTCCGGTCGGCGCGAGATAGAGAACGTCCTTCACGAGCGGGCCGGCCAGCTTCTCGAGCAGCGGCGCCGTCTTCGGCCCGACGCCCGGCAGGCTCGCCGACTCGGCGAAGAGCGGAAAGAGACTGTCTGGGCGCATCCTGCTCTCGTCGACCAATGAGGCCAGGGCGCGTCACGGATCGCCGCGACGTCCGCCAGCCTGAACCGTCGCCCCGCTTTAGGGCGAAAACGCCGCCGGCGCGAGCCCGACGGACCGGCCCTCATTCTCGCCGCTCGGAGGGTCTCCGCATATTCTCGACGCATTCCGGCCGAGGAGACGGGCGATGAGCGCAGACGAGTATCGCAAGGGCGTCGCCGCCTTCGGGGATTGGCCGTCGGCCCAATACGAACGCGCCGATTGTCTTCACGGCGTTCTTCACGAGAGCGACGGCGGCGCCTATGACGATTTCGTCGAGGTCGGCGCGCGGCTGCAGGTCGCGGCCGAGCGCGCGGACGCGGTTGCGCCCGCCCTCGCGTCGAAGACGCTCGAAGCGTTCCACGACGATCCGGTGGAGGCGTTCAAATGGCGCCTGCTCGCCGAGCGGAACGGCGAGAAGATGGCGTCGGACAACATGGCGGCGATGCCGAGGAGCGGCTTCGGCGCGGAGCAGGTCCGCGAGGCGCAGGCCCGCGCAGACGCCTTTGAGCGCCGTCATCAGGCGTGAGACGCCCCGCGTCTATCGTCTGATCGGTTCTGATGGAGCCGACCTCGCCCTTGTCATCCCGGCCAAGCGCGAAGCGCGCCGAGCCGGGATCCAGGGCCAAGGGGCTGAGCGTGCGGCGAACCGGCCGTGGATCCCGGATAAGCCTGCGGCTTTCCGGGATGACGGCGTCATCCCGGGATGACGGCGTCGTCAGCCTTGCATTCACCTCAACAGATCCGTCTCTAGACCGTCGCCGACGCCGCTTTCGAAATAGCCGCCCGTCGGCGTCACTCGGCCAGCCACACCTTGTTGAAGTGATGATACCGCGTCGGCTGGGCCTCGAAGCCGCGGACGCGGGCGCTGGCGAGGCTCATGATCGGCGTCCACACCGGCTGCACGATCGGCGCGTCGCGCTGAAGCATCCGCTCGACCGGCCGCATCGCCCGGCGGCGCGCGCGGATGTCGATGATCGCCTCCGCCTCGGCCAGCGCCGCGTCGAATTCCGGATTGGCGTAGGCCGACTCGTTCCACGCCGCGCCGGAGCGATAGCCGAGCGCCAGCGCCATCGTGCCGAGCGGCCGATGCGTCCATTGCGTGAGGCCGAAAGGCGTCGTCTTCCAGATCCGCCGATACTCGTCGGCCGAGACCCGATCGACGACGACGCGCACGCCCGCCTCCGCGACCTGCTCCGCGAAGAGCTCCGCGCTCCGGATCTCCCAAGCGCCCGAGGTCGCGCCCACTTTCAGCGTGAGATCGATTCCGTCCGGATAGCCCGCGCTCGTGAGCGCGGCGCGCGCGCCCGTGACGTCGCGCCGCAGCCGCGGCAGCGGGAAGTAGTCGGGATGGATCTGCGCGACGTGATGATGCTCGCCAGGCCGCCCGCGTCCCGCGAAGACGCGCTCCGGAAACACCGCCGGATCGCAGGCGACCTGCAGCGCCCGGCGCACCCGCAGATCGGTGAAGGGCTCGATATCGGTGCGCATGCGGATACAGCCGGTCTGCGCCGAGTCGGCCGCATGCACGACCACGCCGCCGGCCGCCGTCGCGGTTTCCGCGTCGGCGACGTCGATCTCGTAGGCCATGTCGGCGGCGCCGGAGAGCACGACCTCCATCGCGCCGTCGCCCACCGTCTCATGATGCGCGTAGACGATCTCGTCGAGCAGCCCCGCGCCGATATAGGGCGCGTCGGCGCCCCAATAGCGCGGACTGTTCCGAGCGCGGACGAGAACCGCCCGCTCGCCCGGAACAAGCTCCTTGAGTTCGTAGGGCCCGGTGCCGTCGACGCCGACGCCGGCCGCGACCGCTGCGCCGACATCGCCCTCGAAATTCCGCGGCATCATCGCCGTCGGATAGTTGTAGAGGCTTTCCGGCACCGAGAGCGACGGCGTGGAGAGATGGAGCCGGAAGGTCAGCACGTCGACGATCTCGACCGCCTCCGGCCCGGGCAGCGCGGCGAACAGGGCGGCGTTCGAGGACCCGACCGCCGGATCGAACCAGCGGGTGAAGTTGAAGCGCACGTCTTCGGCGGTGAAGCGCGCGCCCGAGCGCCAATAGGCGCTTTCCCGCAACCGGAACGTCCAGGTCTTGAGATCGTCCGACGCCGCCCAGCCCTCGGCGAGCATCGGCAAGGTGATGTTGTCGGCGCCCGTGAAGGTCAGGTGCTCGTTCTGGTGGCGCAGGAGATTCGACTTCGCCACCCAGTCGAACTGCGCCGGATCGCCGACCGCCTCCACCGGCATCGCGCAGACCAGTCGGCCGCCGCGGCGCGGACCGTCCGACGCCGCCGGCTCCGCGCGCGGCGCGCCGCCTTGGCCGAAGATGTCGGTGGCGAAATAGCCGGCGACGCCGGCGCCGGCGCCGAGCAACGCCGCAAGGCGCATGAAGCCGCGGCGGCCGAGGCGACCGGCCTTCAGGTCGTCGACAGCCGTCTCGATCTCGGGATGGCGGCGCTTGAGGCTGTCTTCGGCGTCGGATCGGAGGCGGCTTCTCGCGGCGCTGTCGCTCTCGAGGTCGATCTTCTTCGAGGCGGCGCCGGCGGCGCCGTCCACCCTTTCGGGAAGATCCAACTTTTTCTCATGCGCCATGCGCGCCGGGTCGGCTCCGGCGACGCGTCGAGCCCTCATGTCAACGCTCCTGCCACGGGGCGGCGCGCGTTCGTCCGCCCGGCCATTTCGCGATGCACAATATATCGCATTGCATCGCAAAACCACTTAACGCCGCTCAAAAATGGCCGATTTCAGGCCTGATCGAGGAGTTCCAGCCACGCCTCTTCTGACATCACCGTGAGGCCGAGCTCCTCGGCCTTCTTGAGCTTCGAGCCCGCGCCCGGACCGGCGACGACGATGTCGGTCGTGGCCGAGACCGAGCCCGCGACATGCGCGCCCAGCGTCTCGGCCCGGCTCTTCGCCTCCGACCGGCTCAACCGCACGAGCTTGCCGGTCAAGAAGACCGTCTAGCCGGCGATCGGGCTCTCGGTAGATACGGG
>CAZPTD010000292.1:0-5647 GCA_964588915.1 uncultured Neomegalonema sp.
GCGCAAATTCCCGACCGACAACATCTCGAGCCGGCCCAACTCGGGCGAAACCGAGACCAACACCGTCGCCGGCCCGCTCTGCATGACGATCGACACGATGGGGCGGGCGGCGGCGCTGCCGATGTCAGGCGTCGGAGACGTCATCGCGATCGGATGCGCCGGCGCCTACGGGCCGACGGCGAGCCCGGTTCACTTCATTAGCCATCGTCCGCCTCTGGAGATCGCGATCTCCGAGCACGGCGCGTCCGTTGCGGACGTCACCGGCGACGGCGTGATCGCCGACCCGCCGCATCGGCGTCAGCCGCCGCGTTGATCGATCGTTCTGAGCTCGGGGCGCGTACCGACATGCAACCCTTCACCCTGCCGGACCTGCTTCAGCGCAATCTGCTGGCCGAGCGCGACAAGGTCGCCGTCATTCACCATGACAAGAGCGCGACCTACGCCGGCCTGGCCCGTCGCGCGCTCGAGGAGGCCCATTGGCTGCGCGAGCTCGGGCTGCGAAAGGGCGATCGCGTCGTTCTGCACGCGCCGAAGTCCATCGCCGAGATCGTCTACACCTTCGCCGTCTCGCTCGCCGGCGGCTTGGTCGTGAACGTGAACTCCAGCGCGACCCGCAGGATGCTGCAGCATGTGCTCACGCATTCCGGCGCGCGGATGCTGCTGACGAGCGAGCGGGCGGCGCGCGCGCTGACGGTCGGCGAGAAGCCGCCGCCGTCGCTCGAACATGTGCTCGACATCCAGGCGCGGCCCGAGGTCGGCCCGGCCGACGCGATCACGTGGGACGCGTTCCGCGCCGAGCGGAGCGGTCTGCCGTCTCTGGTGGACAAGGACGATTGCTCGCTGATCTACACCTCGGGATCGACCGGCCTGCCGAAAGGCGTGCTTTTGAACCATCACATGATCGTCCAGAGCGCGCGCATCGCCGCCACCTATCTCGAGGCGCGGAGCGACGACCGGATGATGGGCGCGCTGGCCTTCAGCTTCGACGCCGGCTTCAGCCAGCTGACGTCGTCGATGCTGGTCGGCGCGACCTTGGTGCTCCCGCGCGCCGTGCTGGTGAACGAGCTGCTCCAGCAGACGACGACGCACGGCGTCAACGCGATCCAAATGGTGCCGACCTTGTGGATTCCGTTCGTCCGGACCTTGAAGGAACGGGGCATGGCGCTCGAAGACGTGCGCTATGTCGCCGTGACCGGCGGCAAGCTGCCGACCGACGTCATGAAGGCCTGGCCGGAGGTGTTTCCGAACGCCCGCTGCTATCTCATGTACGGGCTGACCGAGGGCTTCCGGTCGAGCTATCTCGACCCGGCGGACTACCAGCGGAAGATGGGCTCGATCGGCAAGCCGCTGCCCAATGTCGAGCTTTACGTCGTGCATCCGGAGAAGGGGCTTTGCGGCCCGGGCGAGCATGGCGAGCTCGTCCATCGCGGCAACCTGATCAGCTCCGGCTACTATCGCGACCCCGACGCGACGGCGGAGAAGATCCGTCCCTGCCCGCATCTGGCGCACCTCATCGGCGACGAGGCGGTCCTCTTCAGCGGCGATACGGTCTACAAGGACGACGAAGGCTATCTCTGGTTCGTCGCGCGCACCTCGACGCTCATCAAGAGCAGCGAGCACCGGATCAGCCCGACCGAGGTCGAAGACATCGTTTTCTCGAGCGGCAAGGTCACCGACGTCGTCGCGTATGGCGCGCCGGATGAAGAGTTCGGTCAGGTCGTGCATGTCGCCGTGACCGCCGCTCCCGGAACCGGACCGCTCGACGCCGAAGCGCTTCTCGCCCACTGCCGACGCGAGATGCCGCCCTACATGACGCCTCGCAAAATCGAGATCTGGGAGGGCGAGATGCCGCGCACGCCCAACGGCAAGCTCGACCGGCCGGCGGTGATCGCCCGGCTCACCGAGGCGGAAGCGCGGCGGAGCTAGCGGCCGCGATGGGCGATCCGACCGACATCTCCGCCCTGGCGGTCGCGGCCGGAGCGGCGCTTGCCGAAGAGCTGGAGGCGACCGACGAGGCGGCGGCGCTGAGCGGCGCGCTCGAGGCGCTCGCCGCGGCTTACCGGAGCGTGAGCCGGCCACCGAGCTACGGCTTCGAGCCCGCCGCCGCCGCCGCCATCCGATCCGAGGCCGAGCGCGCCGCCGGCGCCGCCGGCGTGGAGCGGCTGAACCGCCTCCTGCTGCTGCTCTTGATCGCCGAAATCGAAGAAGGCGACCGCCTGCGTCGGGTTCCGGCGTCGATCCTGCCGCAGCTGGCCGAGATTCTGTCCGACATTCTCAAGAACGCCAGCCGAACCCGCCCTGGGCTTCACGTGCGCGAGACCGAACGCTTTCGCAAAGATCTCGGCCTCTGCCTGCTCTGGATGCTGCCGACCGGCCCGGAGCTGGCCGAGGTCAATTCGGGCGTGCCGCGCCGTTCGTTGGTCGGACCGCCCTTGGGCGAGGTCCCGTCGAGATTGCGGTTTGTGCTGACGCGGCTTGGCGGCGCGCGGCCTCTCTTGGTGCTGCATCTCGACCGGCGGCTGTCGAAGCATTTCAGCCCGGAAGGCTACGACCTCGGCTACGCCCGTCTCGCCGACATCCTTCGCGCCCGCCCGGACGTCAAGGGCGTGTGGTCGAGCTTCGCCTGGTATCTCGATCCCGCGCTCGACGAGGTGAGCCCGGAGCTCGCCTATCTGCGCCGAACGCCGCTCTCGGGCGGCGCCCTTCTCATCCCCGGCCGCCCGGACGCGCAACATACCGCCGACGCCACCCGCTGGTCGCCGCAGCGCCGGCGCCTCTTCGACGAAGGCCGCTACCGGCCGGTTCCGCATAGCTGGCTCTGGGCGCGCAAGGATTTGATCCGGCATGTCGAGGCTCGACGCGCGTCGTCGAGCGGCTGACGCGCTCAGCGATCCGGCAGCGCCGGCGCGCCGCGCGCCTGCTGATCCTGGAGCGCCTGCGCCGCCGCCGCCGCGGCGTCGGCCTGCCCGCCCGCGTCCGCGGCGATCGTCCGCACCGCCACCTCGCGCGGCGCCAAGTGAACGCCCTCCTCCTCGAAGGCTTTGCGGATCCGGTGCAAGAGCTCGCGCCGCAGCACGAATTGCTGACCCGGCACCGCGGTGAACTTGACCCGCAGGATCTGCGCCGTGTCCTCCATCTGGATCACGCCTTGCGATTTCGGCGGCGCCAGGAGCTTCGGCGCCAAGAGCTCGTCCTCCATCATCTCCGCCCCGATCCGTTTGACGATCTTCTTCACCTTCTGCGGGTCGGTGTCGAAGGTCAGGCGAAGCGGCAGCTTCATGATCACCCAATCGCGCGAGTAGTTGGTCAGCGTCTGGATCTCGCCGAACGGTATGGTGTGGAGCGCGCCGAGATGGTGTCTGAGCCGGAAGCTCCGGAGCGAGATCTTCTCGACCGTGCCCTTGACCGAGCCGACATCGACATACTCGCCCGAGCGGAACGCGTCGTCGACGAGGAAGAAGATGCCGGAGACGATGTCGCGCACCAGGGTTTGCGCGCCGAAGCCGATCGCGATGCCGACGACGCCGGCGCCGGCGACGAGCGCCGCGACATTGAGCCCGAGGCTGCCGGCGGCCGAGAAGAAGCAGACGACGAAGATGATCACGAACGCCGCCGAGCGCAGGAGCGGCAAGAGCGTCGCCGTCCGGCTGAGCCCGGCGCCGCCCTCGCCGTCGGCGTGCTCGTCGGGCCCGTCGTCATGCGGCGACTCTTCGGCGAGCCGCGCATCGACAAAGGCGCGCACGACGCGCCAGGCAGAGTAGCCGATGAGCGCCGTCAGGCCGACATCGGCGACGACGTCGAGCAGCCATCCTTCGACGCCGAGCCCGCGCACGGAGTCGCGCGTGACGCCCCAGAGCGAGAGGAAGATCACCGCCACGCCGGCGACGATCAGGATGCGCAACGCCCGCCGGATCGACTGCGCGAGCGGGCTGTCGCCGAAATATCCGACCAAAAGGCGGCCGAGGATGAAGTCGAGCGCCGGCGCGGCGACGAGGATGACCACGCTCGTCAGCGCCAAACCGCCCGTTTCCCGATTGAGCCCTTGACGAAGGATGCTCACGACGCTCACGGCCCAGAGGACCACGCTATAGCCCGCCGCGACGACGTGCCAGCCGTTCGCCGCGGCGCGCTGGAAGGAGGGCGGCGCGCCTTCCGGTCTCGGACCGCCGCCGAAGGCGACCGCGACAGACCGACGGCGCGCGAAGACGCCGAACAACACGACCGCGGTGAACACTGTCGCAACCGCGAGGATGGCCAGCGCCAGGAACGATCGATCGAACCCGTAGGCGAAAAGCGGCTCGATCGACTCGAAGCCGAAGTTCCAGATGATCGAAAGCGCGAGCAGCCACAGCGTCGCCTCGCGGGTCAGCTTGTCGTCGAAGGGCAGGATCCGATAGACCGCCCAGCCCCGCGGAAAGGCGACGCGAACGAAGGCGTAGACGACCAAGACCGAGGTCGCGGCGCGGACATACGGAACCAGGAAGGCGCGCTGATCCGGGTCGCCGCTCGACAGTAAATGCGCCGCCGTCGCGGCGGCGATGAAGAAGAACCCGACCCCGACGAGATCGTAGAAGAGATAGACGAACGCGTCCCAAACCGTGCGCAGCGAGGCGTAGGCGCCGCGATCCAAATGACGCTCGGCGAGCGCATTCTGCCGGCGTCGGCTTCTGAGCCCCCAAACCGCGCGCGCGGCGAAGCCCGCCGCGTAGGCGGCGGCGAGTATCAAGAGCGCCGTCTCGAGGCCGCCCGAGGGCTCGAGCCTCCGCTCGAGCAGTCGCCACGCCTCGGAGAGAGGCCGCGACCGCTCCCAAAGATCGGAGAACAGCTGCGCGACCTCGACGCCGAGCGTCTCGATCCGCGTCATGAGGTTCAGGCTTTCGGAAGACGCGCTCGCCGCGACCTCGGCCTGCAGCTTCTCGAGCAGGAGCCCGCGAACCTGCTCGTCCGTGAGCCGACCGAGAAGATCCTGGAGTTCCGCGGCGCTCAGATCGGAGAGGACGGGCGGCTCGGAGCCGCCGGTCGGGGGGAGCAGCTGCGCGCGCGCCGTCCAGGGCGCGAGGCACAGGATGGCGAGCGCCGCCGCGGCCGCGAGAACGGCGAACGGACGCCACGCGCGGGCCGCGGTCCGCCCCTCCCGTCTTCCTTCCGGCCGTGTCGCCATACCGGTTCCCTTCGCCGCTGCTGACGGAACCGTTACGACACTTGCCGCGGAAGACCAATGGCGGCGGCGAAGCGCTCCTAGCCGAAGTCCGCGGCCGAATGGCGCTCGGGCAGCTGCTCCTCCTCAGGGCCCCAATCGCGGTTCACGCGGCGGCCGCGTCGCACCGCCGGACGCGCGTCGATCTCGTCGGCCCAGCGGAGCACGTTCTTGTAGCTCGCCGCGTCGAGGAACTCGCCCGCATTGTAGAGACGGCCCTTCGCCAGCCCGCCATACCACGGCCAGATCGCGATATCGGCGATGGTGTAGTCCTCGCCGGCGATGTAGCGCGTCTCGGCCAGGCGCCGGTCGAGCACGTCGAGCTGGCGCTTCACCTCGATCGTGTAGCGCTCGATCGGATAGCGCATCTTCGAGGGCGCGTAGGCGTAGAAATGGCCGAAGCCGCCGCCGAGATAGGGCGCGGAGCCCATCTGCCAGAAGAGCCAGCTC
>CAZPTD010000293.1:0-5646 GCA_964588915.1 uncultured Neomegalonema sp.
CTTGGCCGGGATGACAAGGGCGAGGTTGGCTCCATCAGGACCGATCAGACGATAGCAGCCGTCGAGAGGCGCGCCGTCATCCCGGAAAGCCGCAGGCTTATCCGGGATCCAGGGCCGGTTCGCCGCACGCTCAGCCCCCCGGCCCTGGATCCCGGCTCGGCGCGCTTCGCGCTTGGCCGGGACGCCAAGGGCGAGGTTGGCTCCATCAGAACGGATCAGACGATAGCTCGGCCCGCTTTGCGGCCCGCGCATTCGCGATCCGTCCCTCGCCGCCGCAGTGGAGCCGCAACTCCTTCTGCGGCGTCTCTTCTTACCCTGAAAAGGCGCGAAGATCATGAGACACGCGCGTCCGAACCGTTCGGAGCCGCCTTGCTCCGGCTTGATCGTCGGCTCGAGCTGCCGGCCTCCGGCCGGCTGGCGACCGACCCGCGGGTCGGTCGCCGCTCAGCTCCAGCGTTTCGGCTCCGAACGGTTCGACTTCCCTTTAGGCGCGAGAACGTTGCGGACGCTCCTTGCAGCGCGAGGCGTGTTTGGAAGCGCGCGCGATATTTCGGTCGGCGTGCGCCGACCGCTTCGCAGCGAAGCAACGACGCCTATATTCGATGTCACATGTTCTTCAGCCACTCGTCGACTTGACGACGCGCTTCTTCTTTTTCGACGCCATAGCGCTCTTGTATTTTGCCTTCGAGCCGCTCACGGTCGCCGTTGATTTGCTGCAGCTCATCGTCGGTCAAGTCGCCCCATGTCGACTTTATCGAGCCGGTGAGCTGCCTCCATTTGCCTTCGATTTGGTCCCAGTTCATATCGACCTCTGATCTTGATCGCGAAGCGGTTTTCGCGCCAGCCTTCGAGAAGAACACGGAAGCGTCGATTTGGTTGCATCGCGGAGATGGATAGGGATGGCCGCCAGCGGCGCCCCGGCTGCGATCTTGCGAGAGGTTTCATGACGTCCGAGCCCGCCCCTCCCCAGCGCCTCGCCGAGAACGTCGTCCATTTCGCCCGGGCGCTGCGCGCCGGCGGCATGCCGGTCGGCACCGGGCGGGCGCTCGAAGCGGTCAAGGCCGCCGCCGCGGTCGGGCTCGTCTCGAAGCGCGACTTCTATTGGGCGCTCCATGCGAGCTTCGTCTCGAAGCCTTCGGACCGCGCGCTCTTCGACGCCGCCTTCAAGCTCTTTTGGCGCGATCCGAAGCTCATCGAGCAAATGATGCAGCAACTCCTGCGCGAGGTGGAGATCCCGCCCGAGGAGCGCGAGCGCCGCGCCGCCGAGACCCGGGCGCAAGCGGCGCTGGCCGCGGGCGCCGACCTGCCGCCGCCGCCCAGTCCGCAGGACGACGAGCGCGAGGAGATCGAGTTCGACGCGACGCTGACGATGTCCGACGACGAGCGTCTGCGCTCGATGGATTTCGAGCAGATGAGCGCCGAGGAGATCGCGCTCGCCAAGCGCGCGATCCAGCGGCTCGAGATGCCGGTGAAGCCGATCGCCTCGCGCCGGAGCGCGCCGGCGCCGGCGGGCCGCGTCGCCGATTGGCGCGCGACCTTGCGCGCGAGCATGCGCGCGGGCGGCGACATCCGGCGGATCGAGAAGCGCAAGCATCAAGAGCGCTGGCCGGATCTCGTCGCGCTCTGCGACATCTCCGGATCGATGAGCGCCTATAGCCGCATGATGCTGCATTTCCTGCATGCGGCCGGCGCCGGCGAGGGCGTGACCGGCAAACGCGGCTGGGGCCGCATCCATGTCTTCGTCTTCGGCACGCGGCTCACCAACGTCACGCGGAGCCTGCGCCACCGCGACGTCGACGACGCGCTCGCCGCGGTCGGCGCGGAGGCGCCGGATTGGGAAGGCGGCACGCGGATCGGCGACGCGCTCGCCGCCTTCAACCGCGACTGGGCGCGGCGCGTGCTCGGGCGCGGCGCGGCGGCGCTCCTGATCACCGACGGGCTCGACCGCGGCGCCCCCGAAGAACTCGCGCGCCAGGCGGACCGGCTGCGCCTCTCCTGCCGCAAGCTCATCTGGCTCAACCCGCTTCTGCGCTGGGAAAGCTTCGCGCCGAAGGCGCAGGGCGTCCGAGCGCTGCTGCCGAGGGTCGACAGCTTCCGCGCGGCGCACAATATCCATAGCCTGGAGGCGCTGACGCAGGCGCTCTCGCGGCCCGAGGACGCCGGTGAGAAGGAACGCCTGCTCGGCATGATCGAGCGCGTCTGATCGCGCGGAGGACGGAGGCGACGATGGCGGACGGGCAGAGGGCGGACGGCGGACGGGCGGGCGAGGCGCTGCTCGAGCGGGCGCGGGACTGGCTCGACGCCGGCAACGGCGCTGCGGTGGCGACCGTGGTCGAGACCTGGGGCTCGGCGCCGCGGCAGCCGGGCGCGCGGCTCGTCATTTCCTCGAAGGCGGAATTGGAGGGCTCGGTCTCGGGCGGCTGCGTCGAGGGCGCGGTCGTCGCCGAGGCTCTGGAGGCGATCGGCGACGGGACGCCGCGGCTTCTCACCTACGGCGTCTCCGACGACGACGCCTTCGCGGTCGGCCTCGCCTGCGGCGGCACGATCCGCGTCCTGGTCGATCCGATCGCCTCCGGCGACGCGCCCGGCATGCCGAGGGCGCATCTCGAGCGGCTGATCGCGGCGCGGCGAGAGCGCGAGGCGATCGGCTACGAGATCGCGCTCGAGACCTGGGCGCGCGCCTTCCGAACGCCCTCGGACGCGCCCGAGGCCTTCGCCGCAGACAAATCCGGCGTCTCCGAGGACGGCGCGCGCTTTTTGGCCCTCGACAATCCGCCCTTGCGGCTCGCGATCGTCGGCGCCGCGCATATCGCTCAGGCGCTGGCGCCGATGGCGGCGATCGCCGGCTACGACGTCGCCGTCGTCGATCCGCGCGGCGCCTTCGCCACCGAGGCGCGGTTTCCGGGCCTGAAGGAGGGCGAGACGCTGCTGACGGACTGGCCCGACGCGGCGCTCGAAGCTCATGGGCTGGACGCGCGGACGGCGGTGGTCTGCCTCACCCATGACCCGAAGATCGACGATCCGGCGCTTCGGCGCGCGCTCGCCTCGGACGCGTTCTATGTCGGCGCCTTGGGCTCGACGCGGACGCACGCCAAGCGCGTCGACCGGCTGGCCGAGGCCGGGCTCTCCGAGGCCGAGATCTCGCGGCTCGACGCGCCGATCGGGCTCGATATCGGCGCCAAGAGCCCGGCGGAGATCGCGATCGCGATCATGGGCGCGATGACCTTGGCGCTGCGCCGGCCGGAGATGCGGGGATGAAGTTCGGACCGACGCCGCTCGACGAGGCCGAGGGCGCGGTGCTCGCGCATACGATTCGGCTCGGCGGCGCGACGTTCAAGAAGGGCCGGCGGCTCTCGGCGGGCGCGGTCGCGTCGCTCCGCGAAGCCGGCGTGCGCGAGGTGGTCGCGGCGCGGCTCGAGACGGGCGACATCGCCGAGGACGAGGCGGCGGCGCGGGTGCTGGCGGCGCTCGCGGGCGGCTGCGTCGGCGTGAGCCGCGCCGCGCCCTTTGCGGGCCGCGCCAATCTCTACGCCGCCGGGCCCGGCCTCTTCGACATCGATCCGGCGATCGGCCAGGCGGTGAACGCCGTCGACGAGGAGATCACGCTCGCGACCTTGCCGCCGAAGAGCTGGGTCTCGGCCCGGCGGATGGTCGCGACGGTGAAGATCATCCCCTACGGCGTCGCCGAGCGTTCCGTCGAGCGCATCGAGACGCTGCTCGCCGAGGCCGATCCACCCCGGCTGCCGCGCGTCTCGGCGCCGGCGGTCGAGCGCTACGATCTCATCCTCACGCGCACCGAAGGCTTCTCCGACGCGCTGATCGAGAAGGGCGCCGCGGCGGTGCGCGAGCGGATGACCGCGCTCGGCCTCGAAGCGGCGAGCGAGACCGTCGTCGCCCATGAGACGTCGCCGGCGGCGGCGGCGCTGGCGGCGGGCTCGGCGCCGCTCGCCCTCATCCTCGCCGCCTCGGCGACGACCGATCGGCGCTACGTCGCGCCGGCGGCGATCACCGCGGCGGGCGGCGAGATCACGCGGCTCGGCATGCCGGTCGATCCGGGCAATCTCATCGCGCTCGGGCGGCTCGGCGACCGCGAAGTGGTGGCGCTGCCGGGCTGCGCGCGCTCGCCGAAGCTGAACGGCGTCGACTGGGTGCTGCAGCGGCTTGTCGCCGGCGAGGAGCTGACGTCCGACGACGTCGCCGCGATGGGCGTCGGCGGGCTCTTGAAGGAGATCCCGTCGCGGCCGGCGGCGCGGATGGCGCAGGAAGCGGGCGATCGGCCCTATGTGTCGGCGTTGCTTTTGGCCGCAGGCGGCTCCAGCCGAATGGGCGAGGGGCGGCACAAGCTGCTCGAAGACGCAGGCGGCGCGCCCTTGCTCAAGCGCTCGGCCGAGGCGGCGCTCGAGAGCGCGACCGACGAGGTCGTGGTCGTCCTCGGCGCCCGCAGCGCGGAGACGCGGGCGGCGCTCGCCGGGCTGCCGGTCCGCATCGTCGAGAACGCGCTCTGGAAGACGGGCGTCGCCTCCAGCATCCGCGCCGGCCTCTCCGCCGTGGCGCCGAAGTCGGACGCGGCGCTGATCCTGCTTGCCGACATGCCCGAGGTCGGTCCCGAGCTCATCGACCGGCTGATCGCCGCCTTCGATCCGGAAGAAGGCCGCGAGGCGGCGCGGCCGGTCGGGCCTGACGGGCGGGGAGGGCATCCGGTGCTCTTCGGCCGGCGCTATTTCGAGGCGCTGGCGCTGCTCGAGGGCGATCAGGGCGCGCGCAAGGTGATCGAGGAGGCGGCGGATCGGCGCGTGGATCTGGAGGTGTCGGGCGAGGCGGCCTTCGTCGACCTCGACGCGCCGGAGGATTGGGCGCGCTGGCGGGGCGGTAATTGATCATACCACCATCTACTGGCGAAGGGACGTCGCATTCTGGCCAAGGCTTAGTGAATTATGTGCTGTGCAATCATGTCGGCCTTACTATCTATCGCCATGTGCGTTGCTGCGCAGGCGCTCACGATAGTTGATTGCCGGTTTGATCGAGCGGCCAACTTAAACTTCGACTTCTATTCGCAAGGTGAAATTGAGTGAGAGTATGAAGATTGGGATTCAGGCAGTAGTGATTTTTCGATCTCAATCGTTTTCGAAGAAGGCCGCAGTCCAATGATTCTGGGCAGCAATGGCGCAGCCAGATTAATTGCAAGCAGGAGCTCCGACGCCATTCATTTGATTGAGATAACCCCAAGCGGAAACGTTCAAGTTCTGCGGCTGTTCAAAACTCATTTTCAAACAACGCGCATTCCTGCGGCATATCAGCGTAGCATCGCGAGCTCCGCCTACATGTATTCTGGTTTCTGCGTTGTTCGCGGCGGGTAGAGAATCTGCGAGCGACTTGGCGCAGTTGGCGCGCGATCTTTGCGCCGCGCGAGATAAAGCCCTGCCGGCCTTAAGGCCGGCTGGCGACCACCTCGGTGGAACGCTTGCGCTTCCGCCCGCGGGTCGGTCGTTACGCAGCTCGAACGCCGCCGATCACGTTCGTTTCGAACGAACTCCAGGTCGTCATCGCGGCGCGCCGATCAGCGAACCTATCGTCTGATCGGTTCTGATGGAGCCAACCTCGCCCGTGTCATCCCGGCCAAGCGCGAAGCGCGCAGAGCCGGGATCC
>CAZPTD010000294.1:0-5646 GCA_964588915.1 uncultured Neomegalonema sp.
CGCGCTTGGCCGGGATGACAAGGGCGAGGTTGGCTCCATCAGAACCGATCAGACTTCAGTGCGGTTTCGGTTTCGAAATACGCTCCGGCGCTTACGGATAAACGTGGCGAATCTCGAAACCACCACGCTAGGACGCGGCGAGGAGGGTCGCGACGGTCAGGAAGACGGCGACGAGCGTCGCGGCGCGCCGGAGGCGGAGCGCTTCGCCGAGACGGTCGACCAAGGCGCCGAGCGCCGGCGGCGCGCCCGACGATGGATCCTCGGCGGCGGCGTCGCGGGCCTCGGCGACCGCGCCGAGGATGCGCGTCTCCAAGATCAGGTCGACGGCGAGGATCGGGGCGAGCATCGCCGCGACGACCAGCGCCTCGGTCTCGCCGAGCGCGGCGCGGACGATCGCGTAGCCGACGAGCGCGCCGAGCGCCGGCCAGCGGAACGGGCCGAGGCCGAGCGGCAAGAGCCGCCCGCGCCCGAGCCGATACCGCGCGAGATCGAGAGCGAAGCGGGCCGCCGCCGGTTCGGTCGCCGCGGCGCGGATCAACCTCCGCGGGACGCCGAAAGCGCCGGAGACGGCGCGGAGCCAGAAGAGCGCCGCCGCCGTCCAGAACCAAAGCTGCCCCGACCAAGCGGCCGCGCCGGTCGCCGTCTCGCCTTCCATCGGCCTCTCCTCGCCTTATTCCGACCTTCGGCGGCTGATTCTGGGGCGAATTTGCGACCATTCGAGCGCCTGGCGCGGAACTTGCGGTTAAAAAGCTTGCTTGATGCGCAAACAGCAACAAGCAGACCGCGGAGGCGCTCGCTCTCGCTCGACGCGAATTCGCGAGCGAGGAGCGCCCATGGTCTTAGCGGCGCGCCGCCAGGAGCGGAATGCTGAATGCTCCGGCGGCGCGGCCCGGATTTGGAGGCGCGCCATGATGACGCTCTATTACTGCTCTCGCGGCTATTTTCGGCTGCGCGCCGCGCTCTCGGCCGCGCTGCAAAGCCCGTTCCTGCAAGCGGCGGCGCTGGCGCTCTTGACAATCGTCGCCTGGGACCGATTCGCCGATTCGCGCAGCCGCGGGATCGACGCCGCCGCCGCGGCCGACCTGCGGCCGACGCCGACATTGCGGACCACCGCGCCCCGCGCCGACGAGCGCTTGCTCGCCTGGTCGATCCTCGCGGCGCGCGGCTCGCGCGGCGCCGCCGAGCGCGCCGCGCTCGAGCATCTCTTCCATCTCGGCGAGCCGCTCGACGGATTGAGCTTCAACGGCTCGGAACTCGACCTCGTGGGGCTCGATCTGGCGAGCGACGAGGCGCCGGGCGCGTCCCTGCGCGGCGTCGGCTTCTCCGGCGTCACGCTCCGCGGCGCGACCTTCGAGCGGGCCGATCTCTTCAGCGCCGATTTCACCGGCGCCGATCTCGGCGGCGCGACGCTGACTTACGCCGATCTCGACCGGGCGTCCTTCGCCGGCGCCGAGCTCTCGGCGGCCTCGCTCCGGCGCGCCTCGCTCGAGCGCGCGGCCCTCGACGGCGCGACGGCGACCGCGGTCGATTTCCGCGACGTTCGGGCGGCGCGGTCGACCGCGGTCGGCGCGCGGCTCGACGGCGCGTTCGCGATGAACGGCGATTGGCGCGGCGCCGACTTCTCGCGCGCGTCGCTCGCGCATGCGGACTTCACCGGCGCGCGCGTCGACCATGCGCGCTTCGACGGCGCCGAGATCTCGGGCGCGTCCTTCCTCGGCGCGCGCGGCCTGGAGACCGCGTCCTTCGCCCGCGCCTGGGCCTGGGCGGACGCGCCGCCGACCGGACTGCCCGAGACGATCCGCATCGATCTCTGCGATCGGCGACGCGGCGAGGCGACGCGCCTGGCCCTCGCCTCCACGGACAGGAGCGACGTGGTCGGGTCGCGTCGTCCGGAGACCTGCTGAGCGGCGCCGACGCCTTGCCGCGCCGCGTTGGTCATGCTCTAGGGCGTGAACGCGTAAATTCAGCCGTCGTCGGCTTGGTTGAGCGGTCTTGACCGGAGGAACGGCTCCGCTCTGCGACAGCTTCTCGGCCGAAAACCGCCTTTCGAGCGCTGACGCCGCTGGATTTATCAGTTCACGCCCTAGGCCGGGAGCGGGATACGCCGGCCGAGGCTTCGCGCGCCGGCGGCCGCGGAGAAGGAGACGAGACGATGACGGCGGCGCCCTACCCCTCGAATCGGCCGCGCCGGTTGCGCGCGCATCCCTGGATCCGGCGCATGGTGCGCGAATCCGCGCTCGATCCGGCGGATTTCATCTGGCCGATCTTCCTGATCGAGGGCGAGAACCGCGTCGAGCCGATCGCCTCGATGCCCGGCGTCGAGCGGATGACGCTCGACCGCGCTCTGCCGGCGATCGAACGCGCGGCGTCGCTCGGGGTCTCGATGGTCGCGCTCTTCCCGAAGCTCGGCCCGGAGCGCAAGACCGCCGACTGCGCCGAGGCCTGGCGCGAGGACACGCTCGTCTGCCGCGCCGCCCGCGCCATCAAGGCCGCTATTCCGGAGATCGGCGTGATGCAGGACGTCGCGCTCGACCCGTATAACGCGCTCGGCCATGACGGGATCGTCAAGGGCGGTCGGATCGTGAACGACGAGAGCGTCGCGGCGCTCGTTCGCCAGGCGCTGGCGCAGGCGGCGGCGGGCTCGGACTTGCTCGGACCGTCGGACATGATGGACGGGCGCATCGGCGCCATCCGCCGGGCGCTCGAGGAGGCCGGCCACACGGACACGCTGATCCTGTCCTACGCGGCGAAATACGCCAGCAGCTTCTACGGGCCGTTCCGCGACGCGGTCGGCGCCAAGGACGCGCTCGCGAGCGGCGACGCGCCGGCGGACAAGAAGACCTATCAGATGGATCCGGCCAATGCCGACGAGGCGCTGCGCGAGGTGGCGCTCGACCTCGCCGAGGGCGCCGACATGGTGATGGTCAAGCCCGGCATGCCCTATCTCGACGTCTGCCGGCGCGTCAAAGAGCGCTTCAACGCGCCCGTTTTCGCCTATCAGGTCTCCGGCGAATACGCGATGATCGAGGCGGCGGGCGCCGCCGGCTGGATCGACCGCGACGCGGCGATCGAGGAGAGTCTGATCGCGTTCAAGCGCGCCGGATGCGACGGCGCGCTGACCTACTATGCGGTCGAGATGGCGGAAAGACTGGCGAAGCGTCGCGTCTGACATTGGCGAACGGCCGTCGGCTCCTACCTAGCGTGGTGACGAAAGGTAGACAGCCGAGGAGCGACGCGATGTCTCGCCGCCGAATCGAAGACGATCGTGACAACGCCCTGCGCATGCCGGCTCTGCTGCCCGCAACGCTTGTCGCGGGCGCGATGCTGGTCTTCTCCGCCGCCTGGGCGCAGGCCGAGACGAGGCGCGTCTCGACCTCGGCCGGCGTGGTGGAGCTCGAGCGGATCGTCCGCCTCAACCATCCCTGGGGCATGGATTTCGTTCCCGGCGGCGGCCTGATCGTGACGGAGCGCGACGGCCGTCTGCTCCTGGTCGATCCGTCCGCGCCCGAAGGCGAGCGCCTGATCGCCGTCAACAGGGCGCCCGACGTCTATGCGCGCGGTCAGGGCGGACTGCTCGACGTCGCGCTGAGCCCGGATTTCGCGACCTCGCGGGTTCTCTATCTCAGCTACGCCGAGCGGGCGTCCGGCGGCGCGCGCACGGCCGTCGACCGCGCCGAGCTGACGCTCGGACGCGCGCCGATCCTCGTCGAGCATGAGACGATCTTTCGCCAGGAGCCGGCGACGAACGGCGGACGCCATTTCGGCTCGCGGATCGTCGTCGCGCCGGACGGCGCGCTCTTCGTGACGCTGGGCGACCGCGGCGAGCGCGAGCTCGCGCAAGAGACGGACATGCATATCGGCAAGATCGTCCGCATCCTGCCGGACGGCTCGGTTCCGGAGGACAATCCGTTCGTCGGGCGGGACGGCTATCTTCCGGAGATCTGGTCGCTCGGACACCGCAACGTCCAGGGCGCGGCCTTGCGGCCCGAAGACGGGACGCTTTGGACGATCGAGCACGGCGCGCGCGGCGGCGACGAGCTCAACCGCCCGGAGCGCGGGCTCAATTACGGCTGGCCGGTGATCTCCTACGGCGTCCACTATTCCGGCGGCCGGATCGGCGTCGGCTCGGAGGCGCCCGGCTACGAGCAGCCGGCCTATTACTGGGACCCTTCCATTGCGCCGTCGGGCCTCGCCTTCTATGACGGCGATCTCTTTGCCGACTGGCGCGGCGATCTCTTGGTCGGCGCGCTCAAATTCGAGCTGGTCGCGCGGCTCGAGATGGAGGGCGACCGCGTGGTCTCCGAGGAGCGGCTCTTCGAAGGCGAGATCGGCCGCATCCGCGACGTCGCCGTCGGCCCGGACGGCGCGATCTGGCTCCTGACCGACGAGGACGACGGCGGCCTCTGGCGCGCGACGCCGGTCGACGACGAGGGCTGAGGGTCGCAAATCTGTTGCGACGGTCGGCGCGCCTTGGCAAGAGGCGCGCCATGTCAAACGCGAGATCCTTTTCCGCGCTCGTGCGCGCTCTGCCGTCGACGACGCCCTTCGTCGGGCCGGAAGCCCAGGAGCGTCGCCGCGGCGCGCCGTTCACGGCGCGGATCGGCGCCAATGAGAGCGTCTTCGGCCCGTCGCCCGCGGCGCGCGCCGCCGTCGCCGCCGCCGCCGACGACGTCTGGATGTATGGCGATCCCGAGATCCACGATCTGCGCGCCGCGATCGCCGCGCATGTCGGCGCCGCGCCCGAGCATATTCTCGTCGGCGAAGGGATCGACGGCCTCCTCGGCCTCACGGCGCGGCTCTATCTCGATCCGGGCGATTGGGTCGCGACCTCGCTCGGCGCCTATCCGACCTTCAACTACCAGGTCGCCGCCGCCGGCGGGCGGATCGAGACGGCGCCCTATCGCGACTGCGCCGTCGACATCGAGCCGCTTCTCGCCGCTGCGGCGCGCAAGGGCGCGAAGCTCGTCTATCTCTCCAATCCGGACAATCCGACCGGCTCGATGCACGGTCCCGACGCGATCGCTCGCCTCGTCGACGCGCTGCCGGAGCCGGCCGTCCTCTGCCTCGACGAGGCCTATCTCGACTGCGCGCCGGCCGGAAGCGCGCCCTCCGTCGCGCTCGACGATCCGCGGGTGCTGCGTTTCCGCACCTTCTCGAAGGCCTACGGTCTCGCCGGCCTGCGCGTCGGCTACGCGATCGGCGCGCCGGAGACGATCCGGGCGTTCGACAAGATCCGCAATCATTTCGGCGTCGGCCGTCTCGCCCAGGCGGCCTCGCTCGCCGCGCTCGCCGATCAGGACTATCTCCGCGCCGCGGTCGCCCGGATCGCCGAGAGCCGCGAGCGCATCGCGGCGATCGCGCGCTCGGCCGGGCTCCGTCCGCTGCCCTCGGCGGCGAATTTCGTCGCCGTCGATTGCGGCCGCGACGGCGCCTACGCCGCGTCCGTGATGGACGGCCTCATCGCGGCCGGCGTCTTCGTGCGCAAGCCCGCGGCGCCCGAGATTGCGCATCTCGTTCGCGTGAGCTGCGCGCCCGAAGAGGCGCTCGCGCGCTTCGAGGCGGCGCTGACGCGGGCGCTCGCCGCTGCGGGCTAGAGTAGGATCTGTTGAGGTGGATGCAACGCCGATGACGCCGTCATCCCGGGAT
>CAZPTD010000295.1:0-5645 GCA_964588915.1 uncultured Neomegalonema sp.
AGCGCCAGCGGATCGCGCTCGCCCGCGTCTTCCTCAAGGACGCGCCGATCCTCCTGCTCGACGAGGCGACCTCGGCGCTCGATTCGGAGGTCGAGGCGGCGATCTTGAACGCGATGGCGGATCTCATGGACAACAAGACCGTCATCGCCATCGCGCATCGACTGTCGACGCTCGCGGCGATGGACCGGATCGTCGTGATCGACGAAGGACGGATCGTCGAGGAAGGCGCCCATGACGCCCTGATCCGCCGCGGCGGGCTCTACGCCTCGCTCTGGGCGCGCCAATCGGGCGGCTTCATCGCCGCCGACGCCGCGGCCGCCGAGTAAGGCGCCGCCGCGCAACGGGCGCGGTCCGATGACGGCTTCGCTTCGCGCCGAGGTCGAATGCGGTTGCATTTCGCCATCGGCGCGCCGCGAATGTTCGGCGCTCGCCCGAGGACGGGCGCGGCGGTCGGAGAAGCGGAACGGATGAACGAACCGGCGGACGAGAGGAGCGAGGGCGCGCGCGGCCGTCGTCGCGCCGACTGCGCGCTTCGCCGGCGCCGCCGCGCCGGGTTTCTCGTTGCGGCCGCGCTCGTCGTCGGCGCGCGCTCTGCGGCGGCGCAACAGGCGATGGTCGCCTTCGACGATCCAGGCGAGGCGGCGGCGGCGTTCTTTCTCTTGGAGCGGCATCTCGACGCCGACGCGACCATCGACGAGATGCGCGGCCGCTACGCCGACGAGGTGCTCTATTACGGCCGCGGCCTCCAAGACCGCGCGCGCGTTCTCACCGACAAGAGCTACTATTTGCGGCGATGGCCGGAACGGAGCGTCGATCCGGACCTCTCGACGCTGACGGTCGAGGCGCTGCCGGGCGGCGGCTACGACGTGTCGATCGAGATCGACTTCACGCTCGCCAACGACGCGAGCGCGGTCAGCGGCCGGACCGAGGTCGATCTGACGCTGGAGGACGGCCCGAACGGTCTTTGGATCACCCGCGAGAACGGCCGGATCCTCAGCCGCCGGTGACCGCGGCGTCACCGCGCCCGGCGCGCGGCGTCGGCGAGCGCGATCGCGGCCGCCGCGGCGACGTTGAGCGATCGCTCGCCGGCCCGGATCGGAATGACGAGGGCGGCGTCGATCTCGGCCCAGACCTCGGGCCCGACGCCGGCGCTCTCCGAGCCCGTGACGATGAAGTCGCCCGGCCGGTAGGCGAAGTCCCAGATCGGCCTCTCGGCCTTCGTGCTCAAGAGGATCAGACGCCCTGTCGGCCGATCGGCCTGGAAGTCGGCCCAACTGTCGTGGCGCGTGATCTCGGCGCGGCGCGCGTAGTCCATCGCGCTTCGGCGTAGCGCCTTGGCCGAGAACGCGAAGCCGCAGGGCTCGACCACATGCACGGGCGCGCCGAAACAGGCCCCGAGGCGGATGAGCGCGCCGAGGTTGCCGGGCATCTCCGGCTGGCAGGCGACGAGGCGGATCGGCGGGTCGGGCGGCTCGAACGGCGGCGCCGTCGCCGTCGTCGTCTCTGTGCTCACAACGGGACCTCTTTCCTTGTTGCCGGCGTTCGGCGCGTCGTCGGCGGCCCTTGCGGCGCTATGCCACTCGACGCGTCAAATCGAGCGCGATAATTCGCGTAGCATCGTGAGCATATTCCGCGCCGGACTGTGGCGATGGTCGGCGGCGCGCAGGCGAGGAGAAGACGATGGCCGAGAGCAGCGAACCCGAAGGAACGCGCCGCGACTTTCTCTATATCGCGACGGCGGCCACAGGGGTCGTCGCCGCCGGCAGCTTCGTTTGGCCGCTCATCGACCAGATGAACGCCGACGCCGGCACGCGCGCCTTGAGCTCGGTCAAGGTGCGCTACGACGGCGTCCTCGAGGGCCAGCAGATCGTCGCCGAATGGCTCGGCAATCCGGTCTTCATCCGCCGGCGCACCGAAGAGGAAATCGCGACGTCGCGGCGCGACGACGGCGCGGCGCTGCCCGACCCGGTGGCGCGCAACGACAATCTGTCCGACGACGCGCCTGCGACCGACGAGAACCGCAGCTTCGGCGAGAACGGCGAATGGATCATCGCCATCGGCGTGTGCACGCATCTCGGCTGCGTCCCGGCGGTGACCGAGGGCGACTACAACGGCTGGTACTGCCCCTGCCACGGCTCGCACTACGACCTCGCCGCGCGGATCCGCCGCGGCCCGGCGCCCGAGAACTTGCCCATCCCGCCGCTACAGTTTCTGGATGACGGCGTTTCGGTGCAGATCGGCTGAGACAGGGACGGCCGGCCGCGCCGCCGACAACCGAGAAGAGGAGCGCGCCGCGACGCGCGACAGAACGAAGGAAAGCGCGCATGTCCGGAGGACATATTCCTCAGGAGCACTACACGCCGCAGTCGAAGGCGGCGAAGTGGCTCGATCACCGGCTGCCGGTCGGCGGCCTGGTCAACCATCTCAATCAGTTTCCGACGCCGAAGAACCTCAACTACATGTGGGTCTTCGGCGCTATTCTCGCGGTGTTTCTCGTCCTTCAGATCGCGACCGGCGTCGCGCTCGCCATGTGGTACACGCCGCATGTCGACATGGCGTTCAGCAGCATCGAGAAGATCACGCGCGACGTGAACGCCGGCTGGTGGCTGCGGACGGTGCACGCGAACGGCGCGTCGTTCTTCTTCATCGCCGTGTATCTGCACATCTTCCGCGGCCTCTATTACGGCTCGTACAAGCCGCCGCGCGAGATCTTGTGGATCATCGGCGTCCTCATCTATCTGTTGATGATGGCGACGGCCTTCATGGGCTACGTTCTGCCCTGGGGTCAGATGTCCTTCTGGGGCGCCCAGGTGATCACCGGCTTCTTCACGGTTTTCCCGGGCATCGGCGAGCCGCTCAAGAACTGGCTCGTCGGCGGCCCGGCGATCGACAACGCGGCGCTCAACCGCTTCTTCGCGCTCCACTACCTCTTGCCCTTTGCGATCGCCGGGCTGGTGGCGCTGCATATCTGGGCGCTGCACCATGTCGGCAACAACAACCCGACGGGCGTGCCGGTGCGCAATCAGTCGCTGGAGTCGACGAAGAAGGACACGCTGCCGTTTTCGCCGTACTACACGGTGAAGGACGCGTTCGCGGTGGTGATCTTCATCATCATCTTCGCACTCTTCGTGTTCTACATGCCCGACTATCTCGGACATCCGGAGAACTACATCGAGGCCGATCGGCGAACCACGCCCGAGATCTTCCCGGAATGGTACTTCCTGCCCTTTTACGCCATTCTCCGGTCGATCGACAACGCGCTGATTGGCGTTCTGGCGATGTTCGCCTCGATCGGCGTGCTCGCGATCTTGCCGTGGCTCGACACTTCGCGGATCCGGTCCGGCGCCTATCGGCCGACCTTCCGCTGGTTCTTCTGGCTCTTCGTCGTCGTCTGCATCGGTCTCGGCTGGGCCGGCTCGCAGGCGCCCGGCAACGCGATCATCGAGAGCGCCGACGTCGAGAGCTTCTCGACCCAAGAGGCGGCGGAAGCGCGGATCGACGAGATCCGAGCGGCGGATCCCGAAGCGTCGATCACGCTGACGCCGGTCCTTCTGCGCGACGAGAACGTGTTCGACTACGAGGTCAAGACCACGCATCTCGCGTTCACGGTCAAGGATTTCGGCCTGGTGCTGATGCTCTACTACTTCGCCTTCTTCCTGGTGATCCTGCCGGGGCTCGGCCTTGTCGAACGGACGAGACCGCTGCCGGACAGCATCGACGCGGACTTCCAGGCGAAGCATCGCAAAAAGGCGGCTTCCGCCGAAGCGGACGCCTCGGCGCAACCGGCTGAGTGAGGGACTGCGACATGAAACACGTTCCTGAACGCGCCGACGCGCGCGCCGCGAAGGTCGCGATGAAGGCCAGGCGCGTCCTCGCCGCGATGGTTTCGGCGGTCGCTCTGACCGCCGGCGGCGCGGCGCTCGCCGCCGGCGGCAAGGTCGAGGTGATCGACTACGATTGGTCCTTCGAAGGACCGTTCGGACAGTACGACGAGGCGCAGCTCCAGCGCGGCTGGCAGGTCTACACCACCGTTTGCGCGCAGTGCCATTCGCTGCAATACGTCCACTACCGCGATCTCGGCAGCGAGACCGGCCCGAACTACCCGCCGGAGCAGGTCGAAGCGATGGCGGCGATGGCGCAGGTGCCGGATATCGACGACACCGGCAACGAGATCATGCGGCCGGCTTTGCCGACCGACCGGGTCGCCTCGCCGTTCCCGAACCGCGAGATGGCGACCGCGGCGTTCGGCGCCTATCCGCCGGATCTGTCGCTGATCACGCGGGCGCGCAAAGGCTATAGCGGCATCGTCACGCAGGTCTTCCAGGGCGGCGGCGGCGAGGAGTATGTCTATTCCGTGCTGATGGGCTACACCGAGCAGCCGGAGAACTTCGAGGTGCCGCCCGGCGGCTACTACAACGCCTACTATCCGGGCCATGTGATCAAGATGTCCCAGCCGCTCTACGAAGGCGGCGTGCCCTATCAGGACGGCACCGAGGCGACCGTCGAGCAAATGGCGGCGGACGTGACCGCGTTCCTCGCCTGGGCGGCGGATCCGCATATGGAGGACCGCAAGCGCGCCGGCTTCGCCAACCTCACCTTCCTCGTGATCTTCGCGGTGCTGCTTTGGTTCTCGACCAAGAAGCTCTGGAAGCGCGTCAAGGAGGGCGGGGACGCCTAGAGCCGGCCCGCCACGCGAGATCGCTCGGAATCCGGAAGGCCTTTCCTTTGATCGGGAAAGGCCTTTTTCTGTCGCGGCGGCGCGGAACCGAAGGAATGGCGCGATGCTGCAGGCTTGTCTCAACGGCGCCCGGACGAAGGCGGAGGCGGCGGCCCTGCCGATCACGGCGGGCGAACTCGGCGCCGACGCGGTCGCCGTCCGCGCGGCCGGCGCCGAGGAGCTGCACCTTCATCCGCGGAACGCCGAGGGCGCCGAGAGCCTCTCGCCCGAGGACGTCGCCAACGCGCTGGAGGCGGTTCGCGCCGCCTCGCCGGGCGCGCCGGTCGGCGTCGGCACGGGAGAGGACATCGCGCCGGGCGGCCGCGCGCGGCTCGACCATATCCGCGCCTGGCGCGACTTGCCGGCGCCTGCGCGACCCGACTACGCGTCGGTCAATCTCGTCGAGGCGGACGCGCCCGAGACCATGGCGGCGCTGGCGTCGGTCGGCGTGCGGATCGAAGCCGGCCTCTGGTCGGCCGAGGACGCGCGCCGGCTCGTCTCTCTCGGCGACGCGCCGGCGCCGCTGCGCCTTCTCGTCGAGACGATCGTCGACGACCCGCTCGAGGCCGCCGAGATCGCGCAAGAGGTCGTCGCGATCGTCCGCGAGAACGGCTTGGGCGCGCCGATCCTGCTGCACGGCTTCGGCGGCTCGGCCTGGCCGATGGCGGCGATGGCGAAGCGCGAGGGCTATGATATGCGGATCGGGTTCGAGGATACGCTCCTCTTGCCGGACGGCGCGCCGGCTGCGTCGAACCGAGAGCTCGTCGCCGCCGCGGCGGCGCTCATCGCCGACTAGGCGCGAGAGAGGAAAACCATGTCGGTCAACAGCTTCGGTCGCCTCTTCCGCTTCGCGACCTGGGGCGAGAGCCACGGGCCGGCGCTCGGCGTCGTCGTCGACGGCTGCCCGCCGGGCCTGAGGCTGACGCCG
>CAZPTD010000296.1:0-5640 GCA_964588915.1 uncultured Neomegalonema sp.
CGCCGTCGTTTCATTCAGCGGCGCGGCGGCGGCGTCGCGGGCGGCGGCGGCGGCCGCGCGCGCGGCGTCGCCGCCGCCGAGCCGCGCGACCTCGATATTGGCCTCGACCACGCGGACGCGGGCGACGGCGGCCTCGTGGTCGGTGATCGCCTGCTCGGCGCGCTCGTTCGGCGCGACGCCGCGCTCGACGAGCTCCGTCCAGCGGCGCCGCTCGGCGGCGGCGAAGCTCTGCGCGGCCTGCGCTTCGGCGAGCGCCGCCTCGAGCGCCGCGATCTCCTCGGCCCGCGCGCCGGTCTGCGTGTCGCGCCACTCGGCCTCCGCCTGGCGCAACCGCTCCCGCGCCTCGCGCAGCGCCGCCTCCTGCAGCTCCCGATCGAGCTCGAAGAGCGTCGCGCCCGCCTCGACCATCGCGCCTTCGTCGTAATGCGCCGCAACGATCCAGCCCGCGACGGGCGCCGAGACGATGACGAGCTCGGCCTCGACATAGCCGGTGAAGACGCCGTCCGGCGGCGCTTCGGAGCAGGCGGCGAGCAGGAGCGGCAGAGCGAGCGCCAAGGCCGCGTCGGCGCCGGCGCGGCGCGCGGAGTGTCGGGCGGTCATGACGCCTCCTCGGGTTCGGCGCCAAGGGCGCGCAGCAGCATTCTTTCATGGGCGCAGAGGAGCGCGGCGACGTCGAGGGGCGGCGCGTCCTCGCGCTCGAAGGTCGTGATCCAGACGAGCGAGAAGGCGAGCGGCGCCACGACGAGCCGAGCGGTCGACGCAAGATCGTCGAAGGCGAAAGCGCCTTCCTCACGGCCGCGCGCGAGCAGGCTCTCGACGACGGCGAGGCCGCGGTCGACGACGAGCGTTCGGTAGCGCTCGGCCATCGCCGGGAACGCGGCGGCGCTGGCGATGACGACCTTGGCGAGCTTCGGAACGGCCGTCTCGCGCAGCACGACCGGCGCCAGCGTGAGGAGCGCGCGCAGACCGGCGAGGGCCGACGGCGCGGCGGCGGCGAGCGCGTCGGCCTCGGCGATCTTCGGCGCGGCGATGAGCTCGATCAGCCCCTCGAAGAGCTCCTCTTTCGACTGGAAATAGAGATAGAGCGCGCCCTTCGCGACGCCGGCGTCGCGGGCGATGTCGTCCATCCGCGCCGCGGCGAAGCCGTGGAGATAGAAGGCGTCGAGCGCCGCCAGGAGGATCGCTTGGCGACGTTCCTTCTTCTCCGCGTCGTTGCGCGCGCGCGCCATCGGCCGCTCCGATGATTAGTGACTGACTGGTCAGTTCAGTAACTGAGGCCGATCGGTCGCGCAAGGCGATTCGTCCGCGCGCGGTTCAACGCTCGGCGCGAGAGCCCCCGTGCGGAGAAACCGAAAATGCGAATGCGAGCGCGCGGCTTGGATTGCGGCGCGACGAGCGCTCGCCTATGTTCGAGCGATGCGGAGCAATCGTCATAGGATCAGCGTCTCCAAACCGGCCGACTCGGCCGGCGTCTGGGCGCGCACGCCTCCCTCCGGCGCCTGAGTCGTTCGCGGCCCGCCCGCTGACGGCGCGCCGGTCCCAGGAACTCAGTCGAAGGAGCGCTCTTATGTAGCCTATCTACACGCACGCCGCGCCGCAGGCGGCGCTCGACGCTATGGCGTCTCTCAACATCACCGATCCCAATCCCTTCCGCGCCGCCCGCGCGCCCGGCGCTCGCGCGCTTTACGAGGCGCTCAAGGCCGCGCCGATCTCGCAGAAGATCGCCGCGCCCGAGGCGATGCCGGTCGTCGTCGCGCCGGAGGAGGAGCTCTCGCCGATCTTCGCGCATCTCGCCTCGGGGCGCGGCGCCGCCGGCGCCTCCTTTCCGCGCGGCGCGACCTTCGAGGACGGGCGGCTCGACCTCTGCAAGCAGGTGGTCGGTCCGGAATGGATCGGCGCGCTGACGCGGGCCGTCCGCGCCGGCGGCGCCGCGGCGGGCGTCGAGCATTTTCTCATCGGCAACAACGTGGTCGGCGACGCCGGCGCCGAGGAGATCGCGCGGATGATCGCCGATCCGGACGCGCCGCGCCTCAAGACGCTCTATCTCGCCGGCAACGCGTTCGGCGCCGAGGGCGCCCGCGCCTTGGCGGGCGCGCTCGCCGAGGACGAAAGCGTCGAGTCGCTGTGGCTGAAGCGCAATCCGCTCGGGCCGAAGAGCGGCGCCGCGTTCGGCGAGACGCTCGCGCGCAATCGGACGATCCGGACGCTCGATCTCTCCAACGCCGCGCTCGGCGACGAGGGCGTCGAGGCGCTCTTCGCGCGGATGGCCGAGAACCGCGCGCTGCGCACGCTCTATCTCGACGCGAACGGGCTCGGCCCGCGCGCGGCTCGAGCGATCGCGGCGTATCTCGAGGCGGTGAAGGCGCGCGGCGGGGCCGGCCTCTCAGGGCTCTTCATCGGCGTCAACCGCTTGGGCTGCGACGGCGCGCGCGCCTTGGCCGAGGCGCTCGACGGCTACGCGCCGCTCGTCCGGCTCGATCTCGGCGCCAACCGGATCGAGCGCGACGGGCGCGACGCGGTCCTGGCGACGGCGCGCGGCGCGCCTTCGCTCGGCTTTCTCGGGCTCGGCTTCTACAAGTCCGGCTCCGATCTCGGCGAGCTGCCGAACTGGTTCGGCGACGACGGCGCGGCGGCGGTCGCGGACCATCTGGCGGCGCCGTCGGCGCTGCGCGCGATCGACCTCAAGGACGCGCATATCGGCCCGGACGGGCTGGCGCTCCTCGGCGACGGGCTCGAGCGCCGGGAGCTGCTCTTCGAGCTTTCGGCGGCGCAGTTCGGTCTGAAGCTGCCGGCGCTCATTCAGCGGATCGAGCGGCTCCTTAACCGCAACACGCGCGCCCGGCTCGGCGTCACGCTCGGGCAATACCGCGCCGACGGGCTGCGGGCGCTCAAGCACGGGCCGGACATCGCGCGGATCGACTCGATCTACCGCAACACGATGTGACGACCGCCGGCGCGCCGATCGCTCGGCGCGCCGGAAACGGCGGCGTCGACGCCGCCCGAAGATCGCGAGCGCCCGCCGTCTCTCCGCCGCGACTCCCTCCTCTTTCGAATTTTCCGCGCCGCTTCATGCGGAAACCGTCGCGCGCGCACTCATGATAAGAGACGGCGTCGAGCGTCGCGGAAGTTGAGAGGCCATGCCCAGATCCGACGAGATCGATGACGGCGCGGAGCTGGGCGCGGCTCTCTCGGCGCTGCATCCGGACGCTTGGCGCTGGGCGCTGACCTGCTGCCGCGGAGACAGGGAGCTGGCGATGGAGGCCTTGCACGACAGCTACGTGCTGATCCTGGAGCGGCGCGCGCGCTTCGCCGGGCGCTCGTCGTTCAAGTCCTTCCTCTTCGGCGTCGTCCGCATGACCTCGCGCGCGGTCTGGCGCAAGGCGCTGGCGCGGCGTCTGTTGTCCGCGCCGATCGAGGCCGCGGCCGAGGCGCCGACGCCGCCGGCGCAGGAGGCGAGCGCGCGCACGAGACGGATCGACGCCGCGCTCGACCGGCTCTCGACGCGGCAGCGCGCGGTCGTCGAGCTCGTGCTCTTGCACGACTTCACGCTGGCGGAAGCGGCCGAAGCGCTCGGCGTCTCGCGCGGCAGCGTGAGCCGGCACTACGCCTTGGCCAAAGACCGCATGCGCGCCCTTTTGGAGACGAACGAGCCCCGAGATGACTGATCGAGATCTCCGCGACGCGCTGCATGAGAGCAGCCGGCGCCGCGCCGCGGCGCCGGATTTGAAGACCGTGCTCGACTTCGAGCCGCCGCGCCGGCGCCCGCGGACCGCGCCGATCGCCGCCGCGCTCGTCCTCGCGATCGGCGCCGCTTCGTGGTTTTCCCTCGAGGCGCCGCCGCCCGCCCAGCCGAGCGACTACGCCGTCGCGCTGCCCGAATACACCGCCTCGCTCGCCGATCCCTTCGAGCGCGCTCGGCTGCCGTCGACCGCGTCTCTGATCCCGAAGATTGCTGAAAGGAGCCTCTGATGATCGACCTGAAGACCGCCCGGATCGCCGCTCTCGCCGCCTTCGTCGCGCTCTCTCCGGCCGCGCCGCCCGCGCTGGCGCAACCGGAGGACGCGCGGCTGGTTCTCGTCCGGGAAGAGGTCGACGCAGAGGACGACGACTGGTTCAGGGAGTTCCTCTACGAGCCGGAGTTCGTCTTCGCGCATGCCGAGGAGATCGGTTTGACCGAGCCGCAACGGCGCGACCTGATCGACGCGGTCGTCGCGATCCAGGGCGACGTCACGCGGATGGAGCTCGAGGCCGTCGGCGACATGCGGCGCCTCGAGGCGCTGCTCGCCGAGGAGGAGATCGATATCGAGGCGGTGACGCCGTTGGTGGACCGCCTGCTCGAGGTCGAGAACGACATCAAGCGGCGCTACTTGTCGCTGATGATCGAGCTTCACAACAGCCTCAGCCCGGCGCAGCGCGACCGCCTCGATCAATTGCGCGAGGAGTAAGCGCGCGGTCTCGCGTCGGGCTCGGCTTGCGGCCGCCGGCCGCCGCCGACGCGCCGGCCCGCTCCCGATCCGACGACGGAGCCGCTCGAGCGATTGAGCGGCTCGCGCTCTTGCGACGGCCGTCATTTTGGCCGCTCCGCGACGGAAGAGCCGCAATCCGGCCGCGAAGCCGCTCCGGTTTCCGTGAATCGTCGAGCCGCCGAAGGCGCCCGCACACCGACGCGCGCCAGCAAGACAGGACCGACCGATGCACCGTCGCCACCGCTTCCCGAAAGCCCGCCTCGCCGTCGCGGGCGCCGCCGCC
This sequence comes from uncultured Neomegalonema sp., assembly GCA_964588915.1. Classification (GTDB taxonomy): domain Bacteria; phylum Pseudomonadota; class Alphaproteobacteria; order Rhodobacterales; family Rhodobacteraceae; genus JALEGB01. The sequence goes on from CAZPTD010000296.1 coordinate 4,750, forward strand.
GTCCTCGCCTTCATCGCCGTCGAGGCGCGCGCGCAAGAGTATCTGGCGCTGCGCGATCAGGCGAACTTCCAGGTCGCGCCGGCGCAGAAGCCGCATGTCGTCGTGCCGTTCCGCGCCGACAATTTCGTGCGCACCGCCATCGTGACCTGCGACACCAGAGACCCGGAGCTTCGCAGGGCCGAGCTCGAGGCGACCATGGAGGCCATCCTCGCCGCCGTGTCGGACAGCGACCAGATCGACATCTCGGTGGTGCGCGAGGCCGGCGGCGAGAGCTTCGTCGTGCCCGTCGAGGACATGGACGTCTTTCGGCGGTTCATTCGAACAGGCTCGCGGCCCGACACGAGCGCGGTGTCCTTCATCTTGAAGACGCCGATCGGCGCAGAGGACGATCTCGCGAGCGTCACCGCGCGCCTCGAGGCGTTCGTTCCGTCCGTTCCGCTCACCGGCCGCGCCGAGCTTTTCTTCAGCGGCGAGCCCGAGCTGACCTTGATCGATCCGCGCCAATACCGGATGGACGTGATCCAGGCGATCGCCGACGACGCGCAGGCGATCATGGCGGCGCTCGGCGACGGCTACGCGGTGTCGATCGACGGTCTCGAGCGCGAACTCGGCTGGCGCCGGAGCGGCGATTTGGAGCTGAGCCTGTTCATTCCGCATGAAATCGAGATCGGACCGCGGCCGTAGCGCCGGCGCCTCGAAGCGCCGCTCGCCGAGGAGGAGGTCGATCTCGATGCGGCGCGGCCGCGATGTCGGCGCTATCGTCTGATCGGTTCTGATGGAGCCGACCTCGCCCTTGTCGTCCCGGCCAAGCGCGCAGAGCCGGGATCCGGGGCCAAGGGGCTGAGCGTGCGGCGAACCGGCCCTGGATCCCGGATAAGCCTGCGGCTTTCC
>CAZPTD010000297.1:0-5622 GCA_964588915.1 uncultured Neomegalonema sp.
CGGGGCTCCTCAAGCGCAAGCCGCGCGAGCTCTCCGGCGGCCAGCGCCCGCGCGTCGCCATGGGCCGCGCCATCGTGCGCCAGCCGAAGGTGTTCCTCTTCGACGAGCCGCTCTCCAATCTCGACGCCAAGCTCCGCGCGAGCATGCGCGTCGAGATCAAGCGGCTCCAGCGCGAGCTCGGCGTCACCGCGCTCTTCGTCACCCATGACCAGACCGAGGCGATGACGATGGCGGATCAGCTCATCGCCATGAACGCGGGACGCGTCGAGCAGGTCGGCGCGCCGCTCGAGCTGTATCGCCGGCCGGAGAGCCTCTTCGTCGCCGGCTTCATCGGCTCGCCGGCGATGAACATCCTCGGCGCCGAGACCGAGCCGGGCGCGCGTCTCGCCGCGATGGCGGCGGCCGAGGGCGCGGCGCAGGGCGGCGTGCGTCCCGAGGCGCTGCGGGTCGGGCCGGTCGGCGGCGCGCCGATCGCCGGACGGATCGAGCTCGTCGAGGCGCTCGGCGCCGAGGCGCTCGTCCATGTGCGCGCGCCGGGCCATGACGGGCATCTCGTCGCCCGTCTGCCGGCGGCGCAGACGCCCGCGGAAGGCGCCGAGGTCGGCCTGTCGGCGGACCCGGCGGAGATCGCCGCGTTCGGGCCGGACGGGCGGCGGCTCGAGCCCTCGCGCGTCGTCGCGGCGACGGCCTGAGCCGTCCGCCGAGCCATTGCGCTCTCGCCGAGCGACGTTTACGCCGTGTTCGCGTCCGGAGCGGTCGACTGCATCGCCGGTCGGTAAGCGCGGCGCTCGGTTCGCAAACACGGCGCGAGAAGGAAGACGGACGGATGTCCGATTACACGCTCTACTACTGGCCTGTCCCGTTTCGCGGCGAGTTCGTCCGGTCCGTCCTCGCCCATGCCGGCGCCTCCTGGGCCGAGCCCGGCGTCGACGAGCTGGCGACGCTCAAGGACGCCGCGCCGGCGGAGCAGCCGGTCCCGCATATGGCGCCGCCCGTTCTCACCGATCACGCCGCCGGTCTTTCGCTGGCGCAGACGCCGGCGATCCTCGCCTATCTCGGCGCCAAGCATGCGCTCATCCCGGCGGATCCGGCGCGCGCGGCGCTGACCGCCAAGATCGTCGCCGACGCCGACGACGTGCTCTACGAGATGACGCTCCACAACGGCGCCGAGATGTGGACGCAAGCGCGATGGGACGCCTTCCGCCCGCGCCTCGGCCGCTGGATGGCGATCTTCGAGGAGCAGGGGCGCCGCTTCGGCCTGACCATGGAGGCCGGCCATATGCTCGGAACCGACGCGCCGAGCGTCGCGGATCTCGTCGCGCACATCCTCTTTGGCGTGATGACGGCGAAGCTGCCGGCTTTGAGGCCGCTCTTCGAGACGACGGCTCCGGCGATCGCCGGCCTCTCCGACCGGATCGGCGCGCTTGCGGCGCAGAGAGCGCTGCGCAAACGGAGCGACGCGGAATACGGCGACGAATGGTGCGGCGGCCGGATCGAGGCGTCCTTGCGCGCCGTGCTTTGACCGCGCGCGCAACCGGATCTCCGGCCGCCGCTCACGACGTCTTCTTCTCGTCGCGGGCCGGCGCGGCGTTGATCGCCGTCGAGACCAAGACCCGCAGATAGGAGCGCGCGTCGTCTCGGCTCAGCCCTTTGATGGCGCCGCTGCTCGAGAGCGACGCCAGCCCGTGCACCGCCGCCCAGAGGAGCCGCAGCCGAACCCGCGCCGCGTCGGCGTCGTCCGACGGCGCCGCCGAGGCGGCGACGCGCGCGAACACGTCCTCGATCGGCGCGTCGTAGCGTTCGTCCGGCGGCGTCGCCATCTCGCGCTCGAACAGCGCCGACCAGCGCCGCCGATGCGCATGGGCGAAGCCGAAATACGCCGCCGCCATCGCATTGAGCGCGGCCTTCCTGTCGTCGCCATGGGGCGCCGCCGCTTGCTGCAGCTCACGGTCCAAAAGCTCGATCGTCCTCAGGTTGACCGCCCGCACGACGCCGTCGATATGCCCGAAGGCGTTGTAGAGCGCGCCGATCGAGCAGCCGATCCCTTCGGCGAGCCCGCGCGCCGTGAGCGCGTCGGCGCCGTCCTCGTCGATGATCCGCTCGGCCAAGGCGACGCCGCGCGCGCGGATGTCCTGCAGATTTTTTTCTCTTCGCGACGGCGCGCTCGTGCTGACGGCGTCGCCGTGAACCTTGTTCATGTTCCCTGTCTCGACTATCTGAACCACGTTCATGAACGTGGTTCATGATCAATGCTCCTCAAGGGCGCCGCTGTCGGCGCTCTCGGAGCCTGGCGTAAAACCCGGAACCGGGGGAAGATATTTTGCAGATCCAGGACCCAGAGGCGGCGACGCCGCCCGTTAAGCTCGCCGCGGCCCATTCCGAACCGGCGCGCGAGCCGAAGATCCGCTTCGCGCGGCGGGACGGCGTCGCCTTCTACCGAGACGTCAAGTCGCGCGTCACGGCGGATCTCGAGAAGAGGGGAAAGACGCGCTTCGCCGACCGGCGCGTCTGGCTGAAAGCCGGCTTCTTTCTCGCGACCGGCGTCGCGTCCTATGTCGCGATCCTCGCCGAGGCGGCGCCGCCGGCCGGGCTTCTGGCGCTCGCGATCGTATTCGGCCTCTCCTGCCTCTTCCTCGGTCTCAGCATCGCCCATGACGCCGCCCATGACGCGCTGACGCCGAACAAGAAGCTGAACTATTTCCTGCACTTCATCACGTTCAGCCTGCTCGGCGTCGACGCCCGCCTCTGGCGCCTGCGCCATGTGCGCTCGCATCACGTCTTTCCGAACGTCAACGGCTGCGACGCCGATATCGACCATAACGGCTTCCTGCGCCTGACGCCCAATCATCCGCGGCGCTGGTTTCACGGCTTCCAGCATCTCTACGCGCCGCTCCTCTATGGGATCGTCAATCTCCACTCGATCTTCATTCAAGACGCGATCTACATCACCAAGAAGCGCCTGGCCAACATCACCGACATGCGCCACAACCTCGGCGACGTGGCGCAATTCTTGGCGACGAAGTTCTATTACTTTTTCATCGCCCTGGCCCTGCCGATCCTGGTCATGGACCTGCACTGGTCGTGGATCGTCCTCGGCTATCTGATCATGACCGCGACGATCTCGATCGTGTTCATCTCGCTCCTGATCGGCACGCATTTCGCGGAAGAGGCGGCGTTTCCGGAGATCGCGCCGGACGGAACGATCGACAGCCACTGGGCGATCCACGCGATCGACACCTCGGTCGATTGGAGCCCGACCAGCCGTTGGGCCAACTTCTTCTGCGGCGGCATCAACACCCATGTGGCGCATCATCTGTTCCCGAATGTCTGCCACATCCACTATCCGGACATCGCGCCGATCATCCAGGAGACCGCCGCCGAGCACGGGCTGCGCCTCAACGAGACGACGCTCGGCGGGCTCGTGCGCTCGCATTTCCGGTTCCTGCGGAAGCTCGGCCGACGGGACGACGACGCTCCGAGGCCGCAGGACGGCGCCGCGGCTCCGATGGATCGCGCGGCGTGAGCGACCACCGGCGCGCCGGGATCGGCGGCGCGCCTATTGGCTCGCGGTCACGCCGCCGTCGACATAGACGACCTGGCCGGTCATGTAGCCGCCGCCCGGCGCCGCGAAGGCGATCACCTGCCCGACGACCTCGACCGGATCGCCGATCCGGCCGAGCGGATTGCGCGCCAGGATGAAGTCCCGGAACTCCTTGCGCTCGAGATGCGGGCGGATCCGGTCCGATTGGATGAAGGTCGGCGCGACGCCGTTGACGGTGATGTTGTAGGGCGCGAGCTCCATCGCGTGCTGGCGCACCAGCATCAGCAGGCCGCCCTTGGTCGCGCAGTAGGCCGAATAGCCGCGATCTCTGAGCCCGAGCTTGGACCGCACCGAGAGGAGATGGATCTGCCGCCCGCCGCCCGCGGCGATCTGATGCCTCGCCACCGCCTGGGCGAGAAACATCGCCGATTTGAGGTTGGTCTCGTAGACGGTGTCGAACGTCTCCTCGTCGACCTCCATCAGCCGCTGCTCGCGCTGGACGCCGACGCAGTTCACCAGCACGTCGACGCCGCCCCATTCGGCGGCGAGCGCGTCGACGACGACCCGAATGTCGCTCGGGCGGCGCGCGTCGAGCGTGAGGCCGACCGCCGACGCGCCCGTCGCGGCGATGCTCGCCGCCAGCCGCTCGGCCTTGTCGCCCGAGGGTCCGGCGATCGCGACCCGAGCGCCGCGGCGCGCGAAGCCCCAGGCGATCGCCTCGCCGATCGCGCCGTAGCCGCCGGGCAGGAAGACGCGCGCGCCGTCGACGTCGAAGAGCCGATCGAGCGCCGCGAGGTCGACCGAAGGCGTCAGCGCGCCGGCCAGGCCTTGGTCGGTCATCCGCTCGCCTCCACGCCCGCCGCTCGATAGACGCTCTCCATCAGCCGCAGCGTCTCGAGATTGTCGAGCCGATCGGTCTCGAACGGCGCGCCCTCGCGCACGCCGCGCACGAAGTCGCCCACCGCGTGATCGAAGCACTCCTGATAGCGCCCGATCAGGTCGACCTCGACCGCGCCCGCCTCGTCGCCGACCAGATAGACGCGGTTGTAGTCCATCACGATCGTGCCCTCGGTTCCGACGATCTCCAGCCGATCGCCATGGAGCGGCGGATAGCCGGGCGCGCAGATGCAGCCGTCCGCGGTCGCGATCAGGCCGTCCGGCCCTTCGAGCAGGATCGACGCCGTGTCCTCGCCGGGCAGGCCGCTCGCCAGCCGGCCGAGCCGAGCGGCGACGACGTCGAGCGGCCCGACAAGCAGGCGCAGCACGTCGAGATGGTGGATCATCGTCTCGAAGACGAGATTGCGACGGAAGCGCTTCAGATAGGGCTGGCGCTCGACCAGGAAGGGCTCGGCGCCCTCGCGCGGGCAGAGCCCGGAGCCGCGCACCGAGATCCCGGCGTGGCGCGGCCGGCCGATGCGGCCCTCGCCGATCCACTGCCGGACCGTCATGTAATGCGGCCGGAAGCGGTAATTCTCGTGCACCATGAAGCGGACGCGCTGGCCGACATAGTCGACGAGCGCCTCGGCCTCGGCGACCGTCTCGGTCATCGGCTTCTGCAGCATGACATGGACGCCATGATCGGCGGCGCGCCGCGTCAGCGGCGCGTGCGCCTCGACCGACGCGGCGATGTCGACGAGCTCGAAGCCGCCCGCCGCGAAGAGCGCGGCCGGATCCGAGTAGACGCGCTCGATCCCGAACTCCTGCGCCCGCGCTTCGGCCTTGTCGCGGTCGACGTCGCAGACGGCGACGACGGGCGCGCCGACCGCGGCCCAGGCGCGCAGGTGATAGAGGCTGATCATGCCGGCGCCGACGAGAGCGGCGCGGAGCGGCGGCGCGTCGGTCATGCCGCCTCCAGGAGATCGCCGAGATAGGCGCGCGCCGGCGCATGGGCGACGAGCGCGCCGAAATCGGGCAGCTCGGTCAAGGCGCCGGAGTGGACGAAGAAGAAGCGCTCGCAGATCTCCTCCAAGATCTCGAGATGGAAGCGCTCGTTCGGATGGACGCAGAGGAACACCAGCCCATCCTCGCTTCGGAGCTTGCGGAAGAAGTCGAGCATGAACCCGATATACCCGTCCTGAGTG
>CAZPTD010000298.1:0-5617 GCA_964588915.1 uncultured Neomegalonema sp.
AGCGCCGGCGCCTCGACCGGCGGCGCGTCGCCCGGCGGCGCGTCGAGCGCCGGCAGGAGCTCCTCGATCGGGACGCCCGCGCCGACCGCCGTCCCCGGATCGGACGTCTGCGCGCGCGCCGGCCCGGCGCCGAGCGCCGACGCGGTGAAGAGAAGCGCCGCGACGACCGCGCTCAGAAACGCGTCGCGGGCGCGGGGCGAGCCGTCGCGCCCTCGCGGCGCGCGGCCGAGCATTGCGTATGAAGACGTCATCACCGTCTCTCCTCCTCTTGCCGTCTCCCTCCCGTCAGACGGTAAGTCATTCGATCATGGCCAATCTCGGGCAGAGCGCCCGCCGACGCCGCGCTCGGGGCGCGCCTCGTCCGCGACCGCCCGGTCGCCCCGGACCGACCGCGACCGGCGGCGCGGCGCCGCGACGGGCTCGCGCTTCCGAGGCTCAATCGATCACCGGCGCGTCCTCCCGCGGATCGAAGGTGACCCGAAGCCTGTCCCAGTGCTCGTATTTCTCCGCCGGCAGCTCGTCAAAGGGCGCGCATGTGTTGACGGCCGCGATCGCGTTGTCCGCCGCGGCGCGCTGCTGCTGGCTGAGCGGCGCAGCCGGCGCCAGGAGCGACGGCGGACGCCGCAAGCTTCCGTCCGGATTGAGGTCGACGCCGACGACGACGGTCCATTCCGCCGGATCGGCGCCGGGCGGCGGCCGGCTCCAGCATTCGAGGATCGCCCAGCGGAAACGGCTCCATTCCGAAATCGACAAGGGCGGACTGGCGGCCTCGCCGTAGATCGGCGACTCCGGCGTCTGGGCGCGCGTCGGATCGAAGTTCGCCGCGCCTTCGTCGACCGCGACCTCGATGTTCGCCAACGGGTCGATCGCCTCTTCCGGCGTCTCCGGCGGCGCTTGGTCCGCGGCGACGGTCTCGGCGGCGGGCGGGCGCGGGCGACGGCTCGGCCGCGGCGCGGTCGCGGGCGGACCGGGCGCGGCGTCGGCCTCTCGCACCGGATCGGGATCCGCGGGCGTCGCGTTCTCCGCCGAGATCTCCTCGCCGCCTTCGCGCCTCGTGTCGGGCTCGCTGCGCGTCGCCGGCTCGTCGCGGTTCTCGAACTCCGGCTGCGCCGGCGCCTCGCGCGCCCCGTCGCGATCCGGGCACGGGTCGGCCGCCGAGATCGGCTGCGGCGCGCCGCCGGCCTGCTCCTCGGCCGCCTCCGCCGCCGCCACCAGAGCGCAGGGATCGGTCTCGACCTCCGGCCGGTCGGTCTCGCGCGAGAAGTCGGGCGCCACGTCCGTCGAGCGCGGCGTCGCGAGCGGCGCGGAGGCGTCGCTGACGGCCGGACGCGGCAACGCTTCGCGCACCTCCTCGTCGGGCGAGGCGTCGCGCTGCGCGGAGGCCGAGAGAACCGGCTGCGCCGGAGCGGCCGGCGCCTGCTCGTAAGGCGCCGAGGGCAGCGTCTCGGCCTCGGCGGGCGGCGGCGCCTCGGGCGGCGGCGGATCCTCCGGCGGCGGCGGATCCTCGGGCGGCGGCGGATCCTCGGGCGGCGGCGGATCCTCGGGCGGCGGCGGGTCCTCGGGCGGCGGCGGGTCCTCGGGCGGCGGCGCCGACGCCAGCTGCGGCTCGGGCGCCTGCTGCGCGCCTTCGCCGCGCAGCCGCGACTCGAACTCCTCCTCGCTCAGCATGTCGGCTTCGATGACGATGATCTCCGGCGGCGGCTCGGGCGCGAAGATCTCGCTGGCGTAATGCACGAACGCGCCGCCGCCCGAATGCAGCGTGAACGACGTCAGAAGGGCGCCGGCCAAGCCGATTTCGACGATGCGGCGATTGATCCGAGCCATAGCCCTCTCCGACTTCCGACCAAGGATCGCGGCGCGCTCCGCTTCCGCGCTCGAGCCGCCGCGCCGCCCCTCGCCGTCGCCGCGCGCCCCGCTTCCGGCTCTGTCTCCCAGACGCAGGCCGCGCCGCCGAGGCGCGCGCGGCGCGCCGTCATTGATCCGACCCGCGGGCCTGCTGACCCACCAGCCCGAAGCGGATATAGCCCGCGTCGCTCAGCACGCCCATCACCTCGTAGACCTCGCCGTAGCGCGCGACGAGGTCGCCTCGGATGTAGATGATGTCTTCTCCCGGACGAACGCCGAGCGTCGCCAGCCGCGCCGGCAGCTCGTTGATCGAGGAGACGAGGTCGTCGCCGAGATAGACGGCGCCCGAGGAGTCGACGGTGATCGCGATCGGCTCGCTCGTCGGCGCGGGCAGCGCCTCGGCCTCGGTCTCGGGCAGATCGACGGGCACGCCGACGCTGAGAAGCGGCGCCGCGACCATGAAGACGATGAGCAGAACCAGCATCACGTCGACGAAGGGCGTGACGTTGATCTCCGACATCACCTCCGATTGGGCCCGCCGCCGCCGGCGCCGCCCGCCGCCCGATCCTCGGTCCGACCCCGCCGAGACGCCCATCTCAGACGCCCTGCTTGTCGAGAAGCCGCGAGAGGATCGTGGCGAACTCGTCGGCGAAGTTCTCGAGCCGCGCCGTCAGCCGCCGCGCCGAGCCGATCAGCTGGTTGTAGGCGACGACCGCCGGGATCGCGGCGAGCAGGCCGAGCGCGGTCGCGATCAGCGCCTCGGCGATGCCGGGCGCGACCGCCGAGATGTTGGTGTTGCCGGTGAGCGCGATCGCCTCGAAGCTGTTCTTGATGCCCCAGACGGTGCCGAAGAGGCCGACGAAGGGCGCGATCGAGCCGATCGTGGCGAGATGGCTGAGCCGACCCTGGATCCGCTCGGTCTCGCGGGCGAGCGCGACGTCCATCGCCCGGTCGAGCCGGTCGCGCAGGCCGAGATAGGCGGCGGAGTTGCCCTCCACCGACCGCATCCATTCGCGCATGCCCGCGGCGAAGACGCGCTCGATCGGGCTGCGCGGATCGTTGCCGATCTCGTCATAGAGGTGGTCGAGCGCCTTGCCGGACCAAAACGCCTCCTCGAATTGATCCACGCCGGCGCTGAGGCTCCGATACGCCGACGATTTCTCGATCATGATCGCCCAAGACCAAATCGACGCGGCGATGAGCGCGATCATGACGAGCTGCACCACCCAATGGGCGGCGAGAAACAGCTCGAGCAGGGAGAGGCCGTCTGCGCTGTTCACACCGTTCACTCTGCGTCCTCCATGCGGCCCGCCGCCGCCCGCCTCCCCCGAGCGCGCGCGACAGAGCGCTCGCGCCGCCTCGCCGCGACGCGAGCCGACCGATCGGCCGCCCGTTTAGGCGCTCCGGCGCGCGCTGTTAAGCGGCCTTCTGCCGCGACCTACTAAAAATCGCGCCGTCAGGTCCAGGCGCCGCGTTTCTATCCGTCCGGCTCGCCCCGAGCGGCGGCCGCGAAAGCCGCGCGCGCCGCCTGCGGGAGCCGCTCCGGCCGTCCGCTCGCGCCGATGACGGCGATCTCGACCTTCGCGGCGACAAGCGGATCGGTCTCCGATCCGCGCCGGACGTCCTGAGCGAGCAGGAGGCGCGCGCCGCCGATCTCCAGCACCCTCGTCTCCACCGCGAGCAGATCGTCGAACCGCGCCGGCGACCGATAGTCGACCTCGAGCCGCCGGACGACGAAAGCGAGCCCGCGCTCGGCCTTGAGCCGCGTCTGATCGACGCCGGCGTCGCGCAGCATCTCCGAGCGCGCCCGCTCGATGAATTTCAGATAGTTCGCGTAGTAGACGATGCCGGCGAGATCCGTGTCCTCGTAGTAGACGCGCAGCTCGAATCGGTGCGCGCGCGCCGGCGCGCCGGTCACGAACGCGCCTCCTCTCCGCCGGCCTCCGCTCCGCCGGCCTCCGCTCCGCCGGCCTCCTGGCCGCTCGCCGGCTCGGCGCCGCCCGCGCCCGCCTCGGCGGCGGCGGTTTCGGTCCCCGCCTCGGCCTTCGCGCCGTCGCCCGTCTCGCCGCGCTCGCGGCGGCGGCGGCGTTTGCGCTTCCGCTTGCCGTCGCCCTCGTCGCGCGGCGCGGCCTCGCCCGCGCTGCGCGTCGGACCGGCGACGGCGATCGCCTCGGCCAAGACCTCCGCGTAGGCCGGATCCTCGCTATAGGCCGGCGCGCCCTCGGCGTAGAGCGCCCCGAGAAGCCGCGCGAACCAGCCCTTGTAGGCGGCGCGTCCCGAGCGGCGCAGCGCGATCGGGTTTTCCGAGGCGAGCGCCGCGTCCGACCAGAGCGCGAGGCCGCGCGCCGCCTGCCCGAGCGCGGCGGCCTGGCCGGAGATCGCCGCCAAGCGCTCGTCGATCCGGATCAGAAAGACCGCGAGCAGGATGCCGTCGCTGCGGGACGCCTTGAAGAACGCGTGCTGATTGGCGTCGGACGCCGCGAGCCCGGCGAGAACGGCGTCGAGCTCCGGCTCGAGCGCGCGCAGCCCCGGCGCGCCCGCGAGCGCGGCCCAGTCGTCGCAGAGATAGACGAGAAAGTTCGGCTCCGACCCGTCCTCGGCCTCGGGATCCGCCAGCGTCGCGCCGGCGACGGCGGCCGCCTCGGCGAGGGCGGCGGCGATGGTCTCGGCGCTCTCCGGCTCGGCGCCGTAGACGGCGAGACGGATCGGCCGCGTCCAACGCGCGGCGCGGAAGCTCGTCTCGTCTCCTGCGGCGGCGAAAAGGGCGCGAATGCGCGCGGCGTCCGCCGCGATCCGCTCCGGATCGGGCGCCGGCGGCTCGCTCGCCGCGTCCGCGTCTTCCGCCGCGTCCTCTTCGGCCGTCTCGGAGTCGTTCTCGGCGTCGGCGTCGGCGTCGGCGCCGGTCCGAACAGCGTCGGCCGCGCCCGGTTCGGCCTCTACGGCCGGCGCCGTCTCCGGCGCCTGCGCCTCGATCGCGCTTCCGGTCGGCGGGTCCGCCGTTTCCGTCGCGGCGGCGCTCTCTTTCCCGTCATTCGTGGTCATGAAGGCGGCTCTATCCGTTTGCGGCGCGGTCGACAAGCCGTCGGCGGCTGCGGCCCGCGCGCGGCTCAGGATGCGCGAGATGAAGGTGTTCACGCCGGTCGGTCATCCTCGGGAAACAAAACGCCCTGCTCCGGAGCCGCCTTCGGCGCGGCGCGGCCGATCGCCGCCCAGCCGCTGCGGCCGAGCATGCGCCCGCGCGGCGTCCTCTGAATGAGGCCGCGCTGCAGGAGGAACGGCTCGATGACCTCCTCGATCGCGTCGCGCGCCTCGGAGAGCGCCGCCGCGATCGTGTCGACGCCGACGGGCCCGCCGCCGAAATGGTCGGCGAGAAGCCGCAGATACCGCCGGTCGTTGGCGTCGAGCCCGTTCGGGTCGACCTCCATGCGCTCGAGCGCGCGGTCGGCGAGCGCGCGCGTGATGCGGCCGCCCGCCAAAGCGTCCTCTTCGCCGCCGCCGACGCCGACGAGCGCGAAATCGGCCACCCGCCGGAGCAGCCTGCCCGCGATCCGCGGCGTGCCGCGCGAGCGCCGGGCGATCTCCTCGGCGCCGTCCGGGTCGATCTCGGCCCGCATCAGGCCCGCCGCCCGCGTCACGATCCGGACGAGCTCCTCGGTGGTGTAGAACTCGAGCCGCGTCGGGATCCAGAACCGGTCGCGCAGCGGCGTCGTCAGGAGCCCGCGCCGCGTCGTCGCGCCGATGAGCGTGAAGCGCTGCAGCTCGATCCGCGCCG
>CAZPTD010000299.1:0-5608 GCA_964588915.1 uncultured Neomegalonema sp.
GCCGGTCCGGCTCGTTGATGGCGTCCACATGCCGATCGAACCAGTCATTGACCGCTTGGCTCATGCCGCAGACGAGCGGTCCCGCGATCGCGAGACCGGCGAGCGCCAGCAGCCAGCGATCCTCGAGAGACGCGCCCGAGGAGACGACGCCGCAGCCGAAGGCCCACATCGGCGCGAACCAGGTGAGCGGCTTCAAAAGCTCGACGACCGCCGAGAGCGGCGGCGGGCGAAGATTCGACGTGACCAAAATTTGACTGCGCATGCAGCCACGCTAGATCTGACAGTAATGAGTGTCAATTTGAGTTTACAGCCAGCCTGCAAACGTCATCCGGGCAACGTGAGGCCGCCGCCGTGAGACCGCTAAGCTTCCGCGCCGCTGTTGAGATCGCCGAGGCCGTATCGGCGCAACTTCACATAGAGGCTCTGCCGGCTGAGGCCGAGCATCTCCGCGGCGAGCGCGCGGTTGTCGCCGGTGATCTCGAGCGCCGCCTCGATGCAGAGCCGCTCGATCACGTCCGTGGTGTCGCGGACGATGTCCTTGAGCGGCACGCGCCCGACGAGCTCGGACAAGCGTTCGGCGCTTTTCGGCAAATTGACGCCGCCGCTCTGCGCGGTCGCGACCCGCGAGCCGACGCTGCGGATCATGAAGCCGACGCAGGGCGGATCGGCGTTGAGCGCCGCGACGGCGGAGAGCTCGACTTCGACGTCGCCGCCATGCTCGCCTCGGACGACCGTCGAGAAGAAGCGCACCGATCCGTGCTCGCGCAGCTTGTCGAAGAGGACGACGACGTCGACGCCCGGCCGCCCGACCCAGCGCTCGAGCGGCTCGCCGATCGCCTGCTCGATCGAGGCGAGCTGAGCGCTGTTCACGAACGCCGCGTTCGCGGAGAGGATGCGCCCGTCAGGATCGGTGACGACGAAGCCCTCCGGCGACTTTTCGATGATGCGCGAGACCGCGTCGAGCGTGCCGAGGCCCCGACGCGTCTCGGCGCGTTCGAGCGGCTGAAGCCGCATCAGGAACGAGACCGCGTGTCCCTGACGGAACGTGGAAACCGAGACGCTGACGCCGAAGCCGCCCTTCAGGCGGCTCGCGACGTCGCCGCTTCTTCCCGTCGCGCGCGCGCTCTGCAGCGCCTGCTCGAGCTGCGCGATGTCGACGGACTCGAACGCGTCGAGGATCCGGCTTCCGATCAATTTCCGGGCGGACGCCTGGAGCATCTCGAGCGCCGCGGGGTTCGCCTCGACGACCTTCTTGGTGGCCGCGTCGACGATCACGACCGCCTCGCCGGAGAGCTGAAACAGCAGCCGGTAGCGCGTCTCCGCCTGTCGGAGCTTCTCGAAGTCGCGCTCGATCGTCAGCTGCGCGTCCACAAGACGCTGCTGAAGCGCCGCGACCTCGCGCAGATCGCGGCCGACCGCGATGATCGGCCCTTCCTCGCCCACCTGCATCGCCGTGTACATCACCGGCGTGTCCGCCTCGCGCCCGGTCGGATGGTTCACATGCCGCCAAACGATGTCGGTCTTCGATCGCGCCGCCGTCAGCAGCGCTTCAACCTTCGGTCGGCTCTCCACCGTCACAATGTCCACCCATGGCTGGCCGACCCAATCGTCGAATGCGTCCCGCGCCATCTCGGCGCCGGGAAAAGCGGAGTCCTGAATGACGCCGTCCTCGTCGAGGATCAGGGCCACATCGGACCCCGCCGCGATAATGTCGGCCGCCGCCTCAATCCCGACGTCGCCCAGAAGTTCTTTGGACGACTTGAAGCGGGCTGACGATTTTGAGGACAGCGTCGTCATAGACGGAGCGATTCCTTAGTCTAGGCCGGTTCGATTTGGGCCGCCTTCTCAACAATCGCGTTTCACCGCGTCGATTAGCCTCGCCGCCTGGTCGACCGCCTGAAGCGCGTTCGACGCTGTCGCGTCCGCCCCGATTCTCAGCGCCAGATCCGGCCGCGCCGAGAAGACGCGCCCGCCCACCATTGCCCCTTTCGGTCCGACCGGGCCGAGTCTCCGCAGGTCGCGCATCGTCGCCGCCAGAGGCTCCAATCTCGAGTCATGCGCGATCGAGAGGCCGACGATCGAGTAGCGTCCCCTCTCCGCCATGTCTATCAACTCCTCCGCCGATTGCGGCGCGGCCTCGGCGACCTCCCATCCGGCGCGCCGGAAGAACTCGGCGAGCATGCAGACGCCGAATGTGTGCTGCTCTCCGGGCATCGGCGCGAAGAGGACGCGGCGGTCGCCGTCGAAGCTCGGCGCCAAGCCCCCCGGCGGCCCTCCGAGCGCGCGGAGAATAAAGTGAAGGCGGCTGAGCCCGATCGTCACGTCGGCGAACGACATCGCGTCGCTCACCCAGAACATGCCGTAGCGCCGCGCCGTCGGCGCCAGCAGGTCGAGATAGACCTCGTCGAGCGACCAGCCTCTTTCGCGCAGCGTATGGATCGCCTCGAGCGCCGCCGCGCTGCCCTCGCGCCACAGCAGTTCCGCGAAGCGAATCACCTCGCCGCTGTAGGATTGATCGCCCTCCGTCGAACGAACGCTCTTGAACAAGCGGTCGGCGCCGACGCCGATCTGATGGGTCAGCATGAGGCGCGGAATGATCTCCGCTTGGATCGTCGCTTCGAGCGCGTCTCTCAGCTGCGCGCGCTCGGCCGGCTTGGGACCGGCGTCGTCCGCCTCCGAGCCGATCTCGGGCGCCTGCTCTCGCAAGACCGCGTCGAGGCTGGGCAGGAGTTCCGCGGAGCAGTCGTCCGGGTCGCCGTCGGAGACCAAAGGCGCTTCGTCGGAGCCCGCGTCGTCCGCGCCGGCCATGTTCGCCGCGGCGAGTTTTCTCGCCGTTTGCACGACCCGCGAGACCGTGGCGCGCCAGCCGGCGCCGCCGTCGTCGGCGAGCGCAGTGGCGCCGTCCGCCGCCGAATCGCACGCCGCGCCCGAGTTCGGTTGTCGGCGAGAACGGGCGAGCATGTCGGTCCGCCCGACAGTCTTGACGGATTTCACGTTGACGGAAGTCTGCGTTCCGCGCGGGTCAAAGCCACTAGACATTCGTCTCCTCCCTTCGAACGGAAACGCCGGCTTCAAGTGACGAACCAGTTAACTTGTGATTATCTCTCAAGACAACACGCCGTATTCGGTTCATTTCAAGCGCCGAGCCCATGATTCGCAGGGACTGCCCATTTCAGCCTGCGCGCGGCCGATCGCTTGTGTCAACCCTTGCTGACGTCCAGTTCGCTTTACGATTCTTCCGATCGTTTGATCGTTGAGCGTACATCGGCTCAGGCGATGTTCCAGCCAAATTCGACAAACGCCGGCGCTTGGAAGGGGTTCGACGCGGCGGCGCCGCAGGCTGGCCGTTGGAACACGGCCGGATGTAAGCTCTCTGCGTCGCCAGATGCGTAAACTTTGATTGACACTTCTTCCGGCGTCCGCCTAGGCTCGATGCGTGAGAAGCGGCGAATGGCGCAGCGCAGAGGAGCATCATGGACGCCGAGAGACGCAGCGCGACTGACTTCAAGCCGGCGCCGCTCTATTCCGCCGAGCAACGCCGTCGTCGCGACGCCAGCGTCTGGACGCTGGTCCAGGGCGTGCTCGCGCCGGTCCAGTTCCTGATCTTCGCCGTCAGCCTCGTTCTGGTGCTCAGATATCTCTGGACCGGCGACGGCTACGACGCCGCCGTGGTCTCGATCGTCCTGAAGACGACCGCGCTCTACGCCATCATGGTCACCGGCGCGATCTGGGAGAAGGTCGTCTTCGGACGCTGGCTCTTCGCCAAGGCGTTCTTCTGGGAAGACGTCGTCAGCATGCTGGTGATCGCGCTTCACACCGCCTATCTGGCGGCGCTGCTCTTCGATCTCGCCGCGCCGCAGGAGCAGATGGCGATCGCGCTCGCCGCCTACGCCGCCTATGTCGTCAACGCCGCGCAGTTCCTCTGGAAGCTGCGCAAGGCCCGGCTCGAAGGCGCGCAGTCGCCGCCGCCGATCGACGCGGAGCCGGCGCGATGAGCGGCGCCGCGGCCGATATCCGCCCGGCGGCGCCCTGCCGACCGGACGCGCCGACGGTCGTCGCCGAGCGCGGCCAGCGCGCAGTCTTCTGCGGGCTGACGGGCATCGTCTGGCTCCACCGAAAGATCCAGGACGCCTTCTTTCTGATCGTCGGCTCGCGCACCTGCGCGCACCTCATGCAGTCGGCGGCCGGCGTGATGATCTTCGCCGAGCCGCGCTTCGCCACCGCGATCATCGAGGAGCGTGATCTCGCCGGCCTCGCCGACGCCAATGAGGAGCTCGACCGCGTGGTCGCGCGGCTTCTCGAGCGCCGGCCGGACATCAGGCTCTTGTTCCTGGTCGGATCCTGCCCGTCGGAGGTGATCAAGCTCGATCTCAGCCGCGCCGCCGAACGTCTGAACCGGACCCATGCGCCGGACACGCGCGTCTTGAACTATTCGGGCAGCGGCATCGAGACGACCTTCACCGAGGGCGAGGACGCCTGCCTCGCCGCGCTCGCCGCCGATCTGCCCTCCGAGCCCGAAGACGCGCCGGCGTCGCTTCTGGTCGTCGGCGCGCTCGCGGACGTGGTCGAGGACCAGTTCGCTCGGCTCTTCGAGGCGATGGGCGTCGCGCCGGTCCGCTTCCTGCCGGCGCGGCGCGCGGGCGAGATGCCGGCCGTCGGCCCGAACACGCGGATCCTGCTCGCGCAGCCCTTCCTCGCCGAGACGCTGCGGGTTCTCGAATCGCGCGGCGCGCGGCGGCTGCCGGCGCCTTTTCCCCTCGGCGCGGAAGGCACGACCGCCTGGCTCCGCGCCGCTTCGGACGCGTTCGGCGTCGATCCGGCGCGCTTCGAGGAGACCGTCGCGCCCGGCGAGGCGCGGGCCCGCCGCGCGGTCGAGCGCTGGCGCGAGACGCTCGGCGGCCGGCGCGTCCTCTTCTTCCCGGACAGCCAGCTCGAGCCGCCGCTGGCCCGCTTCCTCGCCCGCGAGCTCGACATGGAGATCGCCGAGATCGGCACGCCCTATCTTCATCGCGCGATCATGGAGCAGGAGCTGGCGCTCTTGCCGGACGGCGCGCGGATCGTCGAAGGCCCGGACGTCGACCGCCAGCTCGACCGCTGCCGCGAGGCCAAGCCCGATCTCGCGGTCTGCGGCCTCGGGCTCGCCAACCCGCTGGAGGCGGAAGGCCTGGCGACCAAATGGTCGATCGAACTCGTGTTCACGCCGATCCAGGGATACGAGCAGGCCGGCGATCTCGCCGAGCTCTTCGCCCGACCCCTGGTCCGCCGCGCGCGGCTGAGGGTCTGAGCGATGCGGCTGACGGTCTGGACATATGAGGCGCCGCCGCATGTGGGCGCGATGCGCGTCGCCACCGCGATGGAGGGCGTCCACTACGTGCTCCACGCGCCGCAGGGCGACACCTACGCGGATCTCCTCTTCACCATGATCGAGCGGCGCGGCGCGCGTCCGCCCGTGACCTACACCACGTTTCAGGCGCGCGATCTCGGCTCCGACACGGCGACGCTGTTCAAGGACGCCGCGCGCGACGCCTATGAGCGCTTCCGTCCCGAAGCGATGATCGTCGGCGCCTCCTGCACCGCCGAGCTGATCCAAGACGATCCGGGCGGGCTC
>CAZPTD010000300.1:0-5417 GCA_964588915.1 uncultured Neomegalonema sp.
GCATCGCGAAGTCGGCGCCGAGGACTGACGGGCGCCGCGCCGCGGGCGCTGCGAGTGGAAAAACGCCGAGGCGATCGGCCTCGACGAGGGCGGCGACATCGTCGGGCTGTTCTAATTTCGTGCGCGGGCTCCTGACGGCATGCTGTCAGGAGCCCTGTGCGATAGAGGGCGCGTCGCTGACGAACAAGGAGACGCGTCATGGCCTTCAAGCCGAAAGACTTCACCGTTTGGGCGGAAATTCCGGTCGCGGATCTCGACCGCGCCGTCGCTTTCTACAACGCCGTGTTCGAGATCGACCTCGAGATCGACGAGAGCGGCCCCAATCCGATGGCGATGTTCCCGGTCGAGGATCTGAAGACCGGCGTCGGCGGACATCTCTATCCCGGCCGCCCGGCGGTCGACGGCGCCGGGCCGACGGTTCACTTCGCCGTTCCGGGGCGGCTCGAGGACGCGATCGCGCGCGTCGCGCCGGCCGGCGGACGCGTCATGTCGGAGCCGATCGCCCTTCCGGACGCCGGCCGTTTCGCCTACTGCCTCGACACGGAAGGCAATTCGATCGGATTGTTCTCCTCGGAGCCCGCGAAAGCCTGAGGTCCGGATGCGCCGCGCGGATCGTCTGTTTCAAATCGTCCAATTCCTGCGCGGCGGACGGCTGACGACCGCTTCGGCGCTCGCGGAGCGGCTCGAGGTCGGCGAGCGCACGATCTATCGCGACATCGCCGACCTCAAGGCCTGCGGCGTGCCGATCGACGGCGAAGCGGGCCTCGGCTATCTGATGCGCGGCGGGTTCGACCTGCCGCCGCTGATGTTCACGCGCGACGAGGTCGCGGCGCTCGTCGTCGGCGCGCGGTTGGTCAGGGCCTGGGGCGGCGCGGAGATGGCGCGCGCCGCCGAGGAGGCGCTCGTCAAGATCGCCGCCGTCTTGCCCGACGAGGCGCGCCGACGCGCCGACGCCGTCGAGGTGCACGCCTGGCCGGGCTCGGTCTCGCAGAGCGATCGCGCGCGGATCGATCAAGTCGAGGCGGCGGTCGAGGAGCGCCGCAAACTGCGGCTGCGCTATTCGGACGCGGAGATGAGCGCGACCGAGCGCGTGATCCGGCCGCTCGGGCTCTGGTTTTGGGGAAGGGTGTGGACGCTGGTCGCCTGGTGCGAGCTGCGCGACGATTTCCGGATGTTCCGGATCGACCGCATGCTCGAGATCGAGGAGGCGGATCCGTTCAAGCCGGAGCGCGGCCGGACGCTCGCCGATTTCTACCGTCTGATGGAGTCCGAGAGCTGCGCGGCGCGCGGCCGGGGCGCCGGCTCAGAGTGACGCGCGAAGCGCGGAAGATTTGACGACCTCGTCGCGAAAGAAAATGGGCCGGCGCCAGCCGACCCATTCGTCTCCTTCGTCGCGCGTCGCGCTCAGATCGACTCTTCCGCAATGCGGCGGATGTCGTATCGGCTGACGCCGATGTCGTTGAGCTCGCGATCCGACATCGATTCGAGCTCGCGGATCGTCTCGATGATCTTGCGCCGGCGCTGGAAATAGGCGCGCGCCAAAGCGAATACGCCCGAGAGTCCGCTCGTTTTCGTCGCCGTCGCGCGCTTGGCGCCGGACGCGGCGACGGTTTCCGTGACAGCAGCCATTTCTGCCTCCTTTATCGCTACGACCGGGGAGATAGCTCCGGCGCCGTTGGTTTTGCAGTGCAGCAAAACTCATGATCGCTATGCGTTTGCCGCAAGGCGCCGCCTGACGCGTCGGGCGACATCCGGGACGATCGCCGGCGGAACGTTCGCCCCGCGACGGCGAGGCGAACGCGGTTTCGGCGCGTCGAGGGCCTCGGCCGTCAGGCGGCGCGGTCTTCAGCGAGCCGCGCCTCGGCCCCGGCTTCGGTCTTGAAGCGGTTGACGACCTCCATCAGAGCCTCGGCCTCGCCCGACATCCCGCGCGCCTGCGCGGCGCTCTCGGAGGCGAGCGCGGCGTTCTGCTGCGTGATCTCGTCCATCCGCGTCACCGCTTTGGTGACCTCTTCGACGCCGGACGATTGCTCGGTGCTGGCCGCGGAGATCGAGGTGATCGTCTCGCTGACGGCGCCGATCGACTCGAGGATGCCGCTGAGCGCCGACCCCGCCGCTTCGACCAGTCTGACGCCGTCCGAGACATGCGACGAGCTTTCCTCGATCAAGTCCTTGATGTCCCGCGCCGCCTCGCCGGCGCGCTGCGCCAGCGTGCGCACCTCCGCCGCGACCACGGCGAAGCCTTTGCCGCTTTCGCCGGCGCGCGCGGCCTCGACCGCGGCGTTCAGCGCGAGCAGGTTGGTCTGGAAGGCGATGCCGTCGATGACGGTGATGATGTCCGAGATCTTGGTCGAGCTCGTCTCGATCCGCGTCATCGCTTCGACCGCCTCGCCGACCACGTCGCCGCCCTGCTCGGCGCGGTTGCGCGCCTCGTTGGCGAGCGTCGTGGCCTGCACGGCGTTCTCGGCGTTGGAGCGCACCGTCGCCGACATCTCCTCCATGGTCGCCGCGGTCTCTTCGAGGGCCGAGGCCTGATCCTCGGCGCGCTCGGCCAGATCGCTCGATCCGCTGCTGATCTTGACCGAGGCGTCGACGATGGACCGGCTGGCGCCGGTGATCGCCGTGAGCGTCGAGCGCAGGCTTTCGACCGAGGCGTTGAGCGCGACGCGCATCTCCTCGAGCTGACCGTCGCTCGGCGTGTCCAGGGTCTTCGTCAGGTCGCCCTCCGCCACCCTGGCGAGCACGGCGTGCATGCCGCCGAGAAACTCCTGCATCAGCGCGACGATCCTGTTGACGCCATGCGCGACCACGGAGGTGAAGCCGTCATCGTCTTGCGAGGTCACCCGCTGGTCGAAATCGCCGCGCGCGATGGCGTCGATCACGGCCTGGAGCTCGTTCTCGATCGCGACCATGTCCGTGCGCTCCTCCCACTCGACGACGAAGCCGGTCTTGGCCCCCTGGGCGTTGCGGATCGGATTGACATGGATTGAGAATTCGCGGCCGTCGAAGCAGATCGCGCCTTGCCAGGCCGTCTCGAGATCCGCGAGAAGCCGGCTCTGATCGGCGTTGAAGGCGTCCATATTGACGCCGACCCAATCCGCCATCTGCTCTTGGGACACCTTGCCGTGAAAGAAGCCGCTCGATTTCTTCATCGCGTCGATGAGCGCGCGATTTGCGTAACGCACATCGCCGTCGAGAGAAGCGATGATGAGCGGCGAGGAGGTGCTCTCGACCGCCGCCTTGACCTGCGCCGCGTCCTCGGCCTTACGGCGGACGACGTCGAAGGAGCGGGCCAGAGCGCCGAGCTCGTCCCGACGACGGCGCGCGGCGACGTCGACGTCTTCGCCCTCGGCGATGTCGCCGATGTCGCGAGAGAGCTGCAGCACCGGCCGCGAGACGGTTCGATTGACGAGCACGCAGCCGGCGCCGAAGAGAAGCGCCGTCAGGGCGAGTCCGATCTCGATCAGCTCCCAGGTCTCGGCCTCGATCAGCGCGATCGCCGCCTCGTCGGTGTATCCGATCGCCAAGAAAACCTCGTCTCCGGCTGTCTGGAGCTTCACGACATGGGTGAGCCCGTCCGCGGAGACGGCCGGCGCGTCATGGCTCGCCGCCTCGGCGACGAGCGGGCGCAGCTCGGCGAAGGGCTCGGACGCGGCGCCGGCGATTGGTTCGCCCTCGGGCGAGAAGGCGGCGGCCCAGGTCACAACGTCCGAATGCGACGAGACCAGGTGAGCGAGTTCGGCGTCGAGCTTCGCGGGGCCGTCGGATTCGATCGCGTTCGCCGCAATGGCGGTCTCGAGATCGGTGATCGCGGAGCTCTCGCTTGCGAGCGCGTGCTCCGCCTGCGCGCCGGCGGCTCGGATCGCGACGACCACGAGCGCGGCGACGATCGCCAACGCGGCGACGCCGAAGAGCGCGCCGAGCTTCCTTCCGAGGGTCCAGAAGCCGGTCGGCTGCGACGCCGCTTGCCGCTCCGGTGCGACTGTGGTTGCAGAATCAGTCATTGGACGATTCCTCCATGGAATCCTGAAGTAACCGCTGGTTTACGTTTGTGAGCAGCGTGCTAAACAATCAAAAGGATAGGCGGACTTTTCTGATAATAGTCTAAAGGATCGAATTTTCGTATTTCAAATCCTCGATTTTTTTCAAGTGGCTCCTGAAATGTTAGCTGTTGATCAAATGACGATTGCGGCGCGTTCGAGTTGCGCCGCGATGGCGACCGGCGGCGCGCTGATAGCGCCTCGGGCTCGACTCGCCGTTCGTTGGCAAAGAGGCGCGCGCCGCTGAGGACGGCGTCCGACATGCGCGCGCGCCGACGAAAGCGCCGACAAGGCGGCGCGATTGTCGCCAATGCGTCGCGATGCGGCGCGCGACGCCGCGACGCCGACCGCTCGACGGGGCGATGCAGCCTCGATACGCGCGCTCGGCGGCGTGGCGGCGGTCGCGCGGCGCGGGCGGTCCTTCGAAAGTCGGGAGACGGAATCGATGACGGCAGAACTGATCGATGGGAAGGCCTTCGCCGCCGGGCTTCGCGCGCGGGTCGCCGCCGCGGCCGCGGCGCTTTCGGCGTCCGCGGGCGTCGCCCCGGGGCTGGCGGTGGTGCTGGTCGGCGACGATCCGGCGAGCCGGGTCTATGTCGCCAACAAGGCGAAGCAGACCAAGGAGGCCGGCATGGCGTCCTTCGAGCACCGGTTGCCGGCGGAGACGGAGGAGACGGCGCTGCTTGCGCTCATCGGCCGGCTGAACGCCGATCCGGCGGTGCACGGGATCCTGGTGCAGCTGCCGCTGCCGAAGCATGTCGACAGCCATAAGGTGTTGAGCGCGATCGCGCCCGAGAAGGACGTCGACGGCTTCCACGAGATCAATGTCGGCCGGCTTTCCGTCGGCGCGAAGGCGATGGTTCCGTGCACGCCGCTCGGCTGTCTGCTGTTGCTCAAGGACCGGCTCGGCGATTTCTCCGGGCTCGAGGCGGTGGTGATCGGCCGCTCCAACATCGTCGGCAAGCCGATGGCGCAGCTCCTGTTGCAGTCGAACGCGACGGTGACGATCGCGCATTCGAAGACGCGCGATCTACCGTCGGTCGCGGCAAGGGGCGACATTCTGGTCGCCGCGGTGGGCCGTCCGGAGATGGTCGGGGCGGATTGGGTCAAGCCCGGCGCGACGGTGATCGATGTCGGCATCAACCGGATACCGGCGCCGGAGCTCGGCCTCAAGGAGGACGGGACGCCGAAGACGCGGCTCGTCGGCGACGTCGATTTCGAGGCGGCGCGGGCGGTCGCCGGCGCGATCACGCCGGTGCCGGGCGGCGTCGGCCCGATGACCATCGCCTGCCTCCTGGCCAACACCCTGACGGCGTGCGCGCGGAGCCTCGGGCGGGCGGACCCCGCAGGGCTGGTCGTCTAGGGCGCGCCAGGACC
>CAZPTD010000301.1:0-5390 GCA_964588915.1 uncultured Neomegalonema sp.
GCCATCGCCTGTCAGGCAAAGCACGTTGCGCACGCCCATCGCCGCGGCGCCGAGCACGTCGCCCTGGATGGCGATGCGGTTCCGGTCGCGGCAGGAGATCTGGTAGATCGTTCCGCGGCCCATGCGGGTCAGCAGCGCGCAGATGCCGATCGACGACATGTGGCAGTTGGCGCCGGAGGCGTCGGTGGCGTTGATCGCGTCGACGACCTCGGCGAGCGGCCGCGCGGCCTCGAAGACGTCGGCCGGATCGGCGCTGTCGGGCGGGTTGAGCTCGGCGGTGACGGCGAAGCGCCCGGCGCGCAGCGCGAGCTCGAGCTTGCTGCCGGCGACGCAGCCCGGCGGCGGATCCTCGTAGGGCCGGATCGCGTTCGGTTCGGTCCAGAACAGGCTCACGAGCCGGTCCGCCGGTTCAACGCCTTCGGCGGCTCCTCGGCGAGAGGCGCCGAGGCGGGCTCGATTTCGCGCGCGCCGGCGAAGGCCTCGGCGAGCGCGGCGCGATCGGCGTCCTCGGCCGCGCGCTGCGCCGCTCGCTTCTCCTGCGCCTTCTCGCGGCTGGCGCGGAGCCAGGCGGACGAGCCCTCCAATCGGCGGTCGACCGGCGGCAGCACCTCGCGGATGCGGTCGCCCGCCTTCATCCGCGACGCGCCGTCCCAGGCCTCGACCCAGACGCAGCGCATCTTCGGCTTGACCTCGCAGAAGCCGCCCGGCCGCACGCCGCCGCAGGGCCCGTTGCGGAGCTGCTTCGGGCAGTTCATCGGGCAGGACATGCCGGTCGAGGAGAGCACGCATTGACCGCACATCTTGCAGTCGAAGAGCAGCGCCTTGACGCCGCTCTCGATGATCGCGATCGGGCGCTCGACGCGGTTGTAGCCGATCCGCGCGAACACCGGGTCGAGCGCGACCATCACCGATTCGAGCCGGCGATAGAGCCACTCGAAGCTGCGCGAGCGGCGAACGGCGAAGAGGCGCAGCCTGTAGATCGCGAGACCTCCCTCGGGCGGCGCCGTCCCGCGGCGCCCGTCGCTATCGATGCCTCGGTCGCTCGCTCATTTCAACGCTCCCGTTCCGCCGCGGCCCGCGACGGCCTTGCGCCACGGCGACGGGCGCTGGTGGAGCCGCCGACGCCGGGCGTCCGCGCGGGCGCGAAGCTGGTCAGAAGCGTCGCCGGCTTCGCGATCGGCGGCGTCGCGCCGATCGGGCGCCTCACGCCGATCGCGAGGTGGATGGAGGAGACGCCGCTCTCGCGCGCGTCGGTCTGGGCCGCCGCGGGCGCGCCCGACGCGGTCTTCGAGATCGCGCCGAGACGCTTGCTCGAGATCGCCGGCGCGACGGCGGCGGCGCTCGTTCGGCCGTGACGGGTCAGACCGGCGTCGGCGCCGCGGTCGAGGTCTGACGTCCGATCTCGTCGAGACGCGTCTGCAGCGCCAGCTTGTCGAGCGATGCGATCGGAAGGCTGGTGAAGGCCGAGAGCCGATTGAAAAGAACGCGATAGGCTTCGGTGAAGGCGAAAGCGATCTCGGCCTCGGCGCCCGTGGCGGCCGCCGGATCGGGCACGCCCCAATGCGCCGACATCGGCTGGCCGGGCCAGACCGGGCAGGGCTCCTGCGCCGCCCTGTCGCAGACGGTGAAGACGAAATCGAGCTTCGGCGCGCCCGGCTGCGCGAATTCGGACCAATTCTTCGACCGGAACTGCGAGACGTCGTAATTGAGCGCGGTCAACAGCTCGGCCGCGTGCGGGTTGATCTGGCCGCGCGGATGCGAGCCGGCCGAATAGCCTTTGAAGCGGCCGCCGCCGACCCGCTGAAGGATCGCTTCGGCGAAGATCGACCGCGCCGAGTTGCCGGTGCAGATGAAGAGAACGTTGTAGGCCTTTTGCGGTTCCGCCATGTCGGCTTCCTCCCTGGAGCAGGCGAGCCGCAGATGTCGCCGCCCGTCGGTCTCGCCCAACGACTCAACGCTACAAGTTTTTGTGAAATGTATCAAGCGGACGCTCGATGGAGCGAGCGGGCGCTTCGCGTTCGGCGAAGCGCCCGCCCTTCGGGTGCGACCGGCGCGGGGTGTGCTGGAGAGGATGCGCCGTTCGAGAGACGAGCCGCTTTTTCGCCCCGTCTGCCGAGGATGATGAAGAGATGTGCTGAAGATTCTCTAAACGTCTGAGCGTGCGTGAAGAATCTTGGAAATGCTGCGGGCGGCGGCCGCGCCGGCCTCAGCGCCGCCAGAAAGCCGGCGACAGCAGAACCAGCACGCTGATGAGCTCGAGACGGCCGAGCAGCATCGCGATGATCAGAATCGCCTTCGACGTGTCCGGCAGCTCGCGGAAGCTGCCGGTCGGACCGATCGTCTCGCCGAATCCCGGACCGATATTCGCCAGCGCCGAGGCGGCGCCGGAGAACGCCGTTTCGAGATCGAGGCCGGTCGCGCAGAGCAGAACGGTGATGACCACCAGGCTCGCCAGGAACAGAAAGAAGAAGGCGACGACGGACGTCTCGACATCGTGCGACACGCGCTGGCCGGCGTAGCGGACGGTGAAGGCGCCGTTCGGATAGCGCGCGCGGCGGAACTCGCGAATGGCGATCGCGCCGAGGATCTGGTAGCGGAAGATCTTGACGCTGCAGGACGACGAGCCGGCGCAGCCGCCGATCAGCCCGACCGCGAACAGCGTCGCGATCGCGATCGGCCCCCAATCATTGTAGTCGGCGCTCGAATAGCCCGTTCCGGTCATCAGCGAGACGGTGTTGAAGAGCGCCTGCCGGAACGCGGCCTCGACGGAGATCTCGCCGCCGTCCGACGCGTCGAAGCGTCCGACGAAGACCACAGCGGCGGCGGCGACGACCGCGATGAGAAAGCCGCGCACCTGCGGATCATGCGCAAACGCGCCGGTGCGGCCCTGGGCGACTTCGACATAGCGCAGGAGCGGCAGCGCCGAGGCGATCATGAAGAAGATCGCGGCGTACTCCACGGCGGGCGGGAACACCTCGGCGAAGGATCGGTCGTAGTTGCCGAAGCCGCCGGTCGCGACCGTCGTCAGCGCATGCGTCAACGCGTCGAAGGCCTGCATGCCGCAGAGCCCGTAGGCGACGGCGCAAGCGGCCGTCAGGATCGAGTACATCAGCAAGACGGGCGGGCCGATGTCGCGCACGGCGTAGATGGCCACCGCTTCGGGATCGCCGCCGTCGGCGCGGGCGAAGAGCTGCATGCCGCCGATCCGCAGCGACGGGAGGAAGGCGACGGCGAAGATCACGACGCCGACGCCGCCGATCCATTGCAGAAGCCCGCGCCAGATGAGAACGCCGGGCGGCGCCAGCTCAAGGCCGGTGAAAACGGTGGCGCCCGTCGTGGTCAGGCCGGAGACCGCCTCGAAGAGCGCGTCGATCGGCGTCGCGTTGATGTCGCCGAACAGGAACGGCAGCGCGCCGAAGATCGGCAACAGGACCCAAGTCGCGACGACGAGCAGAAAGGTCTGCGGTATCGAGAGCCGCGCCGCCTTGCCCGCGTCGCAGCCGAGAACGAGCGCGCCGCCGGTGAGGCAGGTCAGGACGGCGGAGACCAGGAAGGCGCGCCAATCGTAGCTGCCCGACCAATAGTCGAGCAGCGCCGGCGCCAACATCGCCGCGCCGACGCAGAGCAGAAATAGACCGACCACATAGCCGACCGGCTTGAAATCAAACATGCGGGCTCGTCTCGGCGCCGCCCTCGGCGCTCCTGGCGGTCGTCCACTGCGTGGACAACGTCAACGGCGGCACCATGGTCAAAGCAGGTTAACAAAATGAAACGCGGCGCGCCGCGCGTCGGCGGTCATCCGCCCGCCTGCGCCGACTCGAGCGCGCGCGGCGCCCTTGCGGCCGCGAGAGCCCGCGGCGCCGGCAGATCGCGCCGCCGGACCGGCGCGAAGCGCGCCCAGCGCGGCTCGATCGCCTCGCTCACGCCGCTTGCGCGCAGATCGTCGCCCGTCCAACGCCGATCCAGGATCCGCCGGTGCAGCGCCGCGATCCCGGCGCGGGCGTAGAAGGCGTCGTGACGGCAGAACCGCCCGGCGCCCGCCGCGGCGACGCCCTCGCTCCGCAGCCAGCCGCGCATCGCCGGATGGTCGAGCTGGATGTCGATCCAGCCGGGCGCGCGCCGGCCGAGACCGCCCGCGCCCAAAGGCCGCGCGCTCGGCGAGAGCGCCGATCGCGGACCGAGCAGCTGCAGGAGCGCGTCGTAAGGATCGTTGGCGCGCGAGATGAAGTTGACGACCTCCGGTCCGCCCGGTCGGCAACGCTGCGCCGCGCGGAGCGCCTGATCGCGATACTCCGCGGCGCCGAGCGCCAGGACGCGGCCGATCCGATCGCTCCAGCCCTCGGCGGCGGCGATGCGCAGCGCGAGAAACGCGACGCGGGCGCCGAGCGAATGGGCGAAGAGATCGATCCGCAGATCGGGCCGCGCCGCGGCCGCCAGACGCATCATCGCCGCCAGCGCTTTCGCCGCGGAGACCGCCGCCTCATACGCCCATCGGAGCGGGCCCCGCGGCGGCGCCCCGCGGCCGAGGACCGGCGGCAGGCTCGACCAGCCGACCGCGACCGCGAGCCCCGAATCGGCGTCCTCGTCGAAACCGAGCGCCGCCATCCAGCTCGTCGGCCCGGCCCCGAGCGCCGAGGGCGGCCTGAGCACGACGCGATGCGGATCCCTTTTCGGATCGCCGACGCAATCGTTCGGATCGTAACGATATCCGTGGGTCAGGAACACCGTCGGCGCGTCGACCGCGACGGCGCGGACGGCGCGCTCGAGCGCCCGCTCCGCGCGGCGCTGAGCCGCGGCGTCGCAGGCCTCGGCGCGTCCCGCCAGTCGCCAAGGCGCCTCCTCGCCGCGTCGAGACCGCCCGATCGTCAGATTCAGAACCGCCACGGCCTCAGCTCCGTCGCCCCTTCGTGACGCGCAAAGACGTAGCACAGCTTCTGCGCCGCCAAAAGCCGGCCATGGGCCCGACTTGCGGCGCTGCGTCCGCTGCGGCTCAGCGTCTAGTTTTCGACGGTCATGAAGACTTCGGCGCGCGGCGCCTCGCGGCTGTCGCCGACATAGGCGATCCGAACCTCGACGCGCGCGCGCAAAGCGCGGGTGTCGAGCAGATCGTCGCAGCGCAGGACCAGGCGCTCGGCCGCGGCGTTGGCGCGGGCGACGGCGAGGCTCTCGGCCCGTTCGCCCTCGACCCGCCGATTGCCGTAGCCGACGACGAGAAGGACGACCCGGCGCCCGGCGCGCGCCTCGTCGGCGGCGCGTCCGGCGATCTCGGTCAGGCCCCAGATGCCGCGATAGGACGGATCCGACGCGTTCTCTTCGAAATCGACGACCACGGCCGGCGGACCGTCCGCGCCGGCGGGCCGCGGTCGCGCGGGCGCGCGCGCCGCGCGCGG
>CAZPTD010000302.1:0-5388 GCA_964588915.1 uncultured Neomegalonema sp.
CGTCGAGCGCGCGCGCTTCGACAAGATGCTGTCGAGCCAAGAAATCGGTACTTTGATCACGGCGCTCGGCGCCGGCATCGGCCGCGACGAATTCGACATCGACAAGCTGCGCTATCACAAGATCATCATCATGACCGACGCCGATGTCGACGGCGCGCATATTCGCACGCTTTTGCTGACCTTCTTTTATCGGCAAATGCCGGAGATCATCGATGGCGGTTATCTATACATCGCGCAGCCGCCGCTCTTCAAAGTGACGCGCGGCAAGTCCGAGGTGTATCTCAAGGACGGCGCCGCGCTCGAGGACTTCCTCATCGAGGGCGGTCTCGACGGCGCGACCTTGACGCTCGCTGGCGGCGCGCAGCTCGCCGGCGCCGATCTGAAGCGCATCGTCGAGGAGGCGCGGGTGGTGAAGAACCTGCTCGCGGCCCTGCCGACGCATTATCCGCGGATCATCGTCGAGCAGGCGGCGCTCGAGGGCGCGCTCACCGAGGACGTGCTGACCGACGCGGCGCGCGCTGAGGCGGCGGCGGCGGCGATCGCGGCGCGGCTCGACGAGCAGGCGGCCGAATACGAGCGCGGCTGGCGGGGCGAGCGCACCGCCGACGCCGGGCTCCGCTTCAAGCGGATCGTGCGCGGCGTCGCCGAGATCCGGACGATCGACGGCGCCCTCGCGCGCTCCTCGGAGGCGCGCCGGCTCGCGTCGATGACCGGGTCGCTCAAGGAGACCTATGGCGCGCCGGCGCGCTTCGAGCGCAAGGGCAAGGCTGTCGACATCCACGGGCCGACCGCGCTCCTCGAGACGGTGCTCGAAGAGGGCGGCAAGGGCGTCGAGCAGCAGCGCTACAAGGGCCTCGGCGAGATGAACGCCGATCAGCTCTGGGAGACGACGCTCGATCCCGAGGCCAGGACGCTCCTGCGCGTCGAGGTGCAGCATGTCGACGAGGCCGACGAGATCTTCGCCAAGCTGATGGGCGACGCGGTCGAGCCGCGGCGCGAGTTCATCCAGTCGAACGCGCTCAGCGTCGAGAACCTCGACGTCTGATCGACGAGCGAGCCGGTCGCCTGCGCGCCGCCGGGCGGCGCGCTATTGCCGGTCGCCGAGCGCCTCGTCCTCGATCTGCTCGATGTTGACGCCCTCCGACGAGAGCGCGGCCTCGCCCTCCTCGTCGAGCGCGCCGCCATAAGCGAGGCCGAGCAGAAGCGCGCCGAGCGCGAGCCGGTAGATGACGAAGGGCGTGAAGGTCGCGCTGCGGAGCCAGCGCATCATCAGGAAAAGCGCCGCGTAGGCGGTGACGAAGGAGAGGCCGGCGCCGATCGCCGCGTCCGTCGTCAGCTCGACGTCGCCCTCCTTCGCGACCTCGTAGGCGGAGATGACGCTCGGCGCGATGATCGCCGGGATCGCCATCAGGAGCGCGAGGCGCGCGCCCTCGCGGCGGTCGAAGCCGAGAACCCGCGAGGCGGTCATGGTGACGCCGGAGCGCGAGGTGCCGGGCACGAGCGCCAGCGCCTGAGCGACGCCGAGAAAGAGCGCGTCCTTCCACGTCCAGCCCTTCGCCTCGCGGTCGGCCGGCGCGAAACGGTCGGCGACATAGAGCGCGATTCCGTAGAGCAGGGTGGTCCAGCCGATCAGCTTGATGATGAAGAGGCTGCTCTCGTCCCTGAGCGGCTCGTAGAGCCCGGTCGCGTAGAGAACCAGGCCGACAACCACCAACGGCACGGTCGCGAGGACGAGCAGGAGCGCGAGCTTGCTCGGCCAGCGCAGCGGGCGCTTGGCGCGCAGGTCGCCGACAAGGGTGAACGGCCCGTAGATCACGTCCCGCACGTCGCGCCAGAAATAGATGAGAACGGCGAAGAGACTGCCGAGATGCAGCGCGACGTCGATCACCGTGCCTTCGGCGACGCCGCGGTCCATGCCGAAGAGCTTGGCGGCGAGGATCAGGTGGCCGGAGCTCGAAATCGGCAGAAACTCGGTGACGCCCTGGACGACCGCCAGAACCGCAAGGTCGACAAAATCTTCCATCCAACACCCCCAAAAGACGCCGCAATGCCCTCAAGCGCCGACGCCGCCCCGAACCGCCGCTCGTCCTCGGCGCTCTGGTGGCGCAAAATCGGCGATGGGGCAAGCGCAACGAGGCGTGGACGCCGACGACATAAAAGGTAAGTGATGCTGACTAAACAGGATCGCCGCAGCGCGTTCTGCCGCGAGGCTCTGTGGAAAAACTTGCGATTTAGGTCAGCATCACTTATTCAAGTGCGCCAACCGATTGGGTATCCAGCGTTGCGCGCGGCACGCTGCAAAAAAAGCGCGCGTCTTCAACAGCGGCGGGCGCCAGGGAGGAACGATCGTGACGGGTCGTATGTTGAGATTTGTCGAGGTCGGGCGCGAGACGCCGGAGAAGCGCGCGGCGACCGAGCGCTCGCATGATTTTCTGGAGATCTACCGCGATTACATCGCCGAGAAGGCGGCGGAGCAGGCCGGCAGGTGCTCGCAATGCGGCGTGCCCTATTGCCAATCGGGCTGCCCGCTTCACAACAATATTCCCGATTGGCTGAAGCTGACCGCCGAAGGCCGCCTCGAGGAAGCCTATGAAGTCGCCCAGGCGACGAACACCTTTCCGGAGATCTGCGGCCGGATTTGTCCTCAAGATCGGCTCTGCGAGGGCAATTGCGTCATCGAGCTGGCCGGGCACGGCACCGTCACGATCGGCGCGGTCGAGCGCTACATCACCGACAACGCCTGGACGGAGGGCTGGGTGAAGCCGATCCGGCCGCTGACCGAGCGTTCCGAGAGCGTCGGGATCGTCGGCGCCGGGCCGGCCGGTCTCGCCGCTGCGGAGGAGTTGCGCGAGCGCGGCTTCAAGGTCGTCGTCTATGACCGCTACGACCGCGCCGGCGGGCTGCTGACCTACGGCATTCCGGGCTTCAAGCTCGAGAAGGAGGTCGTCGCGCGCCGGGTCGATCGGTTGACCGAAGGCGGCGTCGAATGGCGCCTCGAGACGGATGTGGGCGTCGACGTCTCCTTCGAGGAGCTGCGCTCGACGCACGCCGCGGTGCTGATCGCGCCCGGCGTCTACGAGACGCGCGAGGTCGGCGGTCCGGGCGCCGGGCTGCCGGGCGTCGTCCAGGCGCTCGACTATCTGACGGCGTCGAACAGGGTCGGCTTCGGCGACGAGGTTCCGGATTTCGCCGACGGAACGCTCGACGCCGACGGCAAGAACGTCGTCGTCATCGGCGGCGGCGACACCGCGATGGACTGCGTGCGCACCGCGGTGCGCCAGGGCGCGAAGAAGGTGGTCTGCCTCTATCGGCGCGACCGGGCCAACATGCCGGGCAGCCAGCGCGAGGTCGCCAACGCCGAGGAGGAGGGCGTGCGCTTCGAGTGGCTGTCGGCGCCGAAGGCTTTCCACGGGGATCAGAGCGTGACGGCGGTGCGCGCAGTGCGCATGCGGCTCGGCGCGCCGGACGCGACCGGGCGGTCGCGGCCCGAGGAGATCCCGGGCTCCGAGTTCGACGCGCCGGCGGATCTCGCCATCCAGGCGCTCGGATTCGAGCCCGAAGACCTGCCGACGCTTTGGGGCGTCGAAGGCCTCGAGGCGACGCGTTGGGGCTCGATCAAGGCCGATTTCCGGACCAAGGAGACGTCGCTGCCGGGCGTCTTCGCGGCGGGCGACATCGTCCGCGGCGCCTCGCTCGTCGTCTGGGCGATCCGCGACGGGCGCGAGGCGGCCGAAGCGATGGCGAAATATGTCGACGCCAACGCGGCGGTGGCGGCGGAGTGAGCGCGATGGCGAACGACAAGACGAAGATCGCGACCCGAACGGCGCGCTGCCTCTGCGGCGCGGTGAGCTTCTCGGTCGACCTGCCGGTCGGCGAGGACGGATCGATCGAGGTCGGCGCCTGTCATTGCGGCATGTGCCGGCGCTGGGGCGGCGGGCCCAATCTGAGCGTCCACCCGGCGGCCGATCCCGAACTGCCGACGGACGCGCCGATCGGCTTCTACCGAGGCTCCGACTGGGGCGAGCGCGGCTTCTGCCGGAAATGCGGCGCCAACCTCATTTGGCGGCTGCAATCGGGCGGCATGGCGGCGGTTCCGGCGGGGCTTTTCGACGACCAGTCCGGATTTGGGCTCGGCCTCGAGATCTATGTCGACCAACGTCCCGACTACTACGCCTTCGCCGGCGAGCGGAAAGAAATGACCGAGGCGGAGGTCGTCGCGATGTTCGCGGGCGGCGGCCAAACGGACGAGACGTGACCGGTCTCGGCGATGCTGGCGCCGAATGCGTTGGAAACGAGAGCGATGCGTCTGCCCACTGAGGAAATCGCCGGCGTCAAGGAAGCCGCCGCCGAGGCGTGCGGCCCGGAGGCGGCGGCGCGGCTCTTCGGCGGCCGCGTCGACGATGCGCGCAAGGGCGCCGAAGAGGGAGTCGCCGAGCGCGTCGTCGAGCGCGTCGCGCTCCGAGACGGCGTCGTCCGATGAGCGACGCGATCGACGCGCGCACCCTGTGGCCGACCCTGCGGGCCTATGCGCAGGCGCTGATCGATAAGGAATCCTTCTCATGACTCAGATCCCTACCGGTCCGATCGGCAACTACGCGCTCGGCATGTACGATCCGAGCTTCGAGCGCGACGCCTGCGGCGTCGGCTTCGTCGCCGCCATCGACGGCAATCCGCGGCGCGAGGTCGTCGAGAAGGGCATCGAGGCGCTCAAGGCGGTGTGGCACCGCGGCGCGGTCGACGCCGACGGCAAGACCGGCGACGGCGCCGGCATCCATGTCCAGATCCCGCAGCGTTTCTTCAAGGATCATATCCGCCGCACCGGCCACGAGCCGACCGAAGGCAAGATCGCGCTCGGCATGATCTTCCTGCCGCGCACGGATTTCAGCGCCCAGGAGCATTGCCGCACCGTGGTCGAGACCGAGATCCTGCGCCGCGGCTACACGATCTACGGCTGGCGCCAGGTTCCGGTGAACGTCGACGTGCTCGGCGAGAAGGCGAACACGACGCGGCCGGAGATCGAGCAGGTCATGATCGCCAACGACAAGATCGTCGACGGCGCGCCGGTCGACGACGTCACCTTCGAGCGCGAACTCTATCTCATCCGGCGACGGATCGAGAAGGCGGTCGCCGGCGCCGGCGCGGGCGGCTTCTACGTGTGCTCGCTCTCCTGCCGCTCCGTCATCTACAAGGGCATGATGCTCGCGGAGCAGGTCGGCGAGTTCTATCCCGACCTTAAGGATCCGGAATTCGAGAGCGCCTTCGCGATCTATCACCAACGCTATTCGACCAACACCTTCCCGCAATGGTGGCTGGCGCAGCCCTTCCGCATGCTCGCCCATAACGGCGAGATCAACACGCTGAAGGGCAACCTCAACTGGATGAAGAGCC
>CAZPTD010000303.1:0-5378 GCA_964588915.1 uncultured Neomegalonema sp.
TCGGCGAGGTCGTCTCGGCCGCGATCAAGCAGCTCGGCTATCTCGGCGTCGGCACCATCGAGTTTCTCTACGAGAACGGTCGTTTCAACTTAATCGAGATGAAAACGCGGCTGCAGCTCGAGCACCCGGTCACCGCGGCGATCTACGACGTCGATCTCGTCCAGGAGCAGATCCGCATCGCCGCCGGCGAGAAGCTCTCCTTCCGCCAGGAGGTTCTCGGCGCGCGCGGCCACGCGATCGAATGCCGGATCAACGCCGAGAACCCGAAGACCTTCGCGCCGTCCCCGGGCCTCGTGAAGAACTTCCACGCGCCGGGCGGCCTCGGCGTCCGCATGGACAGCGCCATTTACGCCGGCTACCGCATTCCGCCCTATTACGACAGCCTGATCGGCAAGCTGATCATCCACGCCAAGACCCGCGGCGAATGCGTCGAGCGGCTGCGCCGCGCGATCGGCGAGCTCGTCGTCGACGGCGTCGAGAGCACCGCGCCGCTCTTCTACGAGCTCAGCCACGATCCGGATTTTCTGAACGGCGACTATCACATCCATTGGCTCGAGCAGTGGCTCAAGGCCGACGGCTGACCGCTTCGTGACCGGCGCCGCCGATCATCGACGCGCCGCTTTCGGATTGGCGGGCCGTCGCGCCTGTGCTCTACTCGCGCCATGAGCGAAAGAAGCGTCGAGCTCAATACGAGCCTGCTGCTGAACGCCTACGCCGTCGGCGTGTTTCCGATGGCGAACGGCGTCGACGATCCCGAGATCTATTGGGTTGATCCGGCCATCCGCGGCGTCCTGCCGCTCGACGGGTTCCACGTTCCGCGCAGCCTCGCCAAGCGCATGCGCCGCGGCGGCTACGAGGTCACCGTCGACCGCGCCTTCGACGCGGTGCTCGACGGCTGCGCCGATCGCGAGGAGACCTGGATCAACGCCAAGATCCGCGGGCTCTATCTCGAGCTCCACGAGTTCGGCTACGGCCATTCCGTCGAGGTGTGGATGAACGGCGCGCTCTCAGGCGGCCTTTACGGCGTCTCGCTCGGCGCGGCGTTCTTCGGCGAGAGCATGTTCAGCCGCCAGCCCGACGCCTCGAAGATCGCCCTCGCGCATCTCGTCGCGCGGCTGCGCGCCGGCGGCTTCACGCTGCTCGACACGCAGTTCGTCACGGCGCATCTGCGCAAATTCGGCGCGGTCGAGATCACGCGGCGCGAATATCATCGGCAGCTCGACGACGCGTTGGCGCGCGACGCGGAGTTCCTGGCCCTCCATCCGGACGCGGACGTTCAGGAGATATTGCAGCTCAGCACCCAGACGTCGTAGCGCGGGTGATCCATCGCGGAGAGCGCCGGCGAGGACGCGAACATCCAGCCGGAGAAGACGACGGGGTCTTCGTAGTCGGGCTCGGCGCTGCGGCTGATCGCCGTGACCAGGGGCGAGACCGGGAACGCCTGGCTCGCGAGCGCCCCGATCGGTCGAACGTGCTTGGTGTCGAGGATCTGAAGAAACACGCTCGATTCGGGCGCGCGCTCTTCGGGGCGCCGGAAGCAGGCGCGCACATAGACTTGGAGGCGCCAGAGCGTGACCGAGCCGCCGACCTCCGCCTCGATCGTCTCGACGTCGCCGCGCAGCTTGTCGATCGCGCGCAAGGTCACCGTCACGCCCGGCGTCGATTCCGGCAGAGCGTTCTCGGCCTCGTCCGCGGGCGCGCCGAGCTCCGCGAACGGGTCGTCGCCGTCGAGCTGAGCGGCGCTCGGGCCCGCCGCCAACGCCGCGACGGCGAAGACGGCCGAGCCGAGCGCCCTGCCGCACCGCGCGAAGATCGCCTCGCGTGACGTCATGTGCCGATCCTCCTTGCTCCGCTCGTCCGCCCGTCCGCCCGGACGCGTCGCTCGCGCCGGCCGTTACAGTCTGATCGGTTCTGATGGAGCCAACCTCGCCCTTGTCATCCCGGCCAAGCGCGACGCGCGCAGAGCCGGGATCGAGGGCCAAGGGGCCGAGCGTGCGGCGAATTGGCGCTGGATCCCGGACAAGCCTGCGGCTTTCCGGGATGACGGCGTCGTCAGCGTTGCATCCACCTCAACAGATCCTGCTCTAGTTCGCGTTCGGCTCCGAGCCGCCGGCGAGGTTGGTGATGATCGTGCGAAAGCTCACCGCGCTGTTCGCGTAGCGGACGCGGTCGCCGCTCGCGATCTCGCTCTCTCCCGAGCCGGGATCGAGATCGATATAGGCGCCGCCGAGCAGTCCCTCGGCGTCGATGCTGGCGGTCGCTTCGTCGCTGAGTCGGACGCTTCGGTCCACGGACATCGTCACGACGGCGCGGTAGCGCGGCGCCTCGAGCACGATGTCGACGACCTCGCCGACCCTGACGCCCGCGACGCGCACCTCGGTGCCGGGCGTGACGCCGCTCGCATTGAAGAAATGCGCGGTGTACCGATCGTATTCGGCCCCGGCCGGGCCGCCATCGGCGCTGTTCGCGGCGTAGACGCCGAAGAGGATCGCCGCCGCGAGCACGACGGCGCCGATGGCGGTCTCGACGGGGCTTTCGATCTTGAGGGCCATGGGCGTTCTCTCCAATCTCGACGGCGCGGTCTCGTCATGGTCGCTCGCGCTCGGGCCGCGCGCGACGGCTCGCAATGTCGGACCTCTCTGCGCCGGATTACTCCGGCGACCAAGATTCGTAGTCGCCGGCGGTGCGCGGCCGGGCGCCGTCGCCGTAGGCGGAGCCCTTCGGCCGATACGCCTCGTCGGTGCCGGTCATATTCGGCCGATGCGGCTTTTCCCAGGCCTTCTTCGGCAGCGGGTCCTGGGTCGGCGGCGCGTCGTAGGTGCGGTGCAGCCAGCCATGCCAATCCGCCGGCACTTTCGACGCTTCGACGCCGCCCGCATAGAGCACCCAGCGGCGCGCGCCGTCTCGGGTCTCGTAATAGCGGTTGCCGTACTCGTCCTCGCCGACGAGGCGCCCTTTGGCGGCGGTGAAGAGCCGCGTCGCCAGAGGCCGTCCCGTCCACCAGGCAAATAAATCGCGAAACAGGCTCACCGACCGCTCCCGCTCTCTCAGACGCCGCCGCCATCAAGCGCGGACCGGCTTAACGCCAGCCTTATGCACCGCGGCCCCTGCGAGGTCTAGCGCGACATCGCGGCCCTTTCTTGCAGCAATGTCACAGTCGTCGGGCGGCGTTGTCCGACCGCGGCGACGCGACGTGGCGTCATCCATTGACCTCGCGAAGTGCAAAACGGCTAATCTGTGACGGTAATATGAAAAACTGTAACGAAGAGTCGCCGACCCGCCGGGCTCGCAATCGCGTCGGAAGAAGTCGGGATATGCGGACGCGGCGGGCCGAAGAGAGAACGGCGGCGGGTCGATAGACCGATCAGATCGGCGGAATGGGAGGGTTGGGTTATGCGAAGAGTCGGTTCGGCGCTGGCGATCTCGACGGCGGTTGCGCTCTGCGGCGGCGCGGCGATGGCGGGCGGCTTCGCTCTCAAGGAGGGCAGCACGTCCGCCCAGGGCGCGTCTTTCGCCGGCGCCACTTCGGGCGACGCGGACATCACCTACTCGTTCTTCAATCCCGCGGCCCTTCGCGCGGTGACCGACATCCAGATCGCGTTCAGCAACAGCTATATCTCGCCGTCCGCGGAGCTCTCCACCTCCGCGGGCGTCTTCGATCCGGGCGAAGACGCGTTCCTCGGCGCGCTCTATATCGGCGCGCGCGTCACCGACGATCTCGTTCTCGGCTTGACGGTCAACTCGCCTTTCGGCCTGGCGACGGAGTACGAAAAGGGCTGGTTCGGCGAGTTCGAGGCGCTGCGCACCGAACTGCGCACCATCGCCGTCACGCCGATGCTCTCCTACGACGTCACGGACGAGTTCTCGATCGGCGCCGGCGTGACGTTTCTCTACGGCGATCTGATCTTCGAGAACGCGCAAGTGATCCCTGGACCGCTCGTCGTCAACTCGGAGTTGACCGGTTCGGGTTACGGCTTCGGCTTCGTCGCCGGCGCGCTCTGGGACGTGACGCCGCACATCACCGTCGGCGCCGCCTATAAGTCCGACATCAGCTTCTCCGGCGAGGGCGATCTCGATTGGCAGGGCGCCGGCCTGCCGGGCGGCCAGATCATCTATTCGGACACCGAGGCGAGCGCCGATCTGCCGGGCGTGATCTCCTTCGGCGTCCGTTTCGACGTGACCGACAGCTTCACGATGATGGCCGAAGCGCAGTGGCAGCTCTGGAGCTCTCTCGACGTGTTCGTCGTCAACGCGCCGGGATTGCCGGAAAGCCGCGAGGACTTTCGCTATGAAGACGCGTTCTTCGGCGCGGTCGGCGGCGAGTACGAGGCGAGCGAAGCGCTGACGTTGCGCTCGGGCGTCGCGCTCGACTTCACGCCGACGATCGACGACACCCGGTCGCCGCGCATTCCGGACGGCGACCGCATGTGGATCTCCGGCGGGGCCAGCTACGACGTCACCGAGCGCTTCACCATCGATCTCGCCTATTCCTATCTCTTCAAGATCGACGAGGATCCGATCGATATCGATCCGGACGGCATATCGGCGACCGACAACAGCGAGACGACGTCGTCGGACGGCGAGGTCCATATCATTTCGATCGGCGGTTCCTACGAGTTCTGATCGGGCCGAAAACAACTGATCGAGGGAAAGGAGCGCTGCGGCGCTCTTTTTTCGTTTGCGCGCGCCGGCCGTTAGACGGGCTCGATGTCGCCCTCCGCGCGCAGGGCGTGGAACGCCGCCTCGAAGGCGGCGAAGCGCCGCTCGGCGATCGCCGCGCGCAGCCCGGCCATCAGCTCCTGATAGTAATGGAGATTGTGCCAGGTCAGCAGCATCGAGCCGAGGATCTCCTGAGCGCGCATCAGGTGATGGAGATAGGCGCGGCTGTAGCCGCGGCAGGCCGGGCAGGCGCAGGCCTCGTCGAGCGGCCTCGGATCGTCGAGATGCCGCGCGTTCCTCAGATTGACGCCGCCGCGGCGCGTGAAGGCTTGGGCGTTGCGGCCCGAGCGCGTCGGCAGCACGCAGTCGAACATGTCGACGCCGCGCTTGACCGCGCCGAGGATGTCGTCGGGCTTGCCGACGCCCAAGAGATAGCGCGGCCGGTCCATGGGCAGCATCGGCGCCGCTTTGTCGAGGGTCGCGAACATCAGCTCTTGGCCTTCGCCGACCGCGAGGCCGCCGATCGCGTAGCCGTCGAAGCCGGTCTCGATCAGCTTCTCGGCGCTTTCGGCTCGGAGATCGGCGTAGACCGAGCCTTGTTGGATGCCGAAGAGCGCCGAGTCGAAGCCGTAGCGGCCCGGCGGATCGCCGAAGGCGTCGCGCGAGCGACGCGCCCAGCGCATCGAGAGCCGCATGCTCCGGGCGGCGGTCTCGATGTC
>CAZPTD010000304.1:0-5333 GCA_964588915.1 uncultured Neomegalonema sp.
ACGGTCGAGACGTTGACGCCGACCTTCTCGAACACCCGGCCGCGCATCACGCTCATCACGCCGCCGCCCTGATCCTGATCGCCGTCCTCCGCGTGGGCGCGCTTGGTCTCGGTGCGCTCGAAGCGCCCGGCCGCGCCGCCCTTGTCGGCCGCATATCGGTCCTCGAGCGCCTCGAACGCGGCGCAAATCCGGTCGCGCAGATCCGCGAACCACGCCGCCGCCGCGCCGCGCAGCTCCGCCTCGTCCGAAATCGCGCCGTCCACGCTCTTCGCCATCGCTTTGTCCGTCCCTGCCATCTTCGACGCGCCTTCTTCTAACGTCGGCGCGCGCGAGATTGGCTGCGTCAAAGCCTCGCGCAAAGGCGTCAGGTCAAGAAAATCGACTCTCGGAGCCGCTGCAGCGATTGCCGTCGGCGCAAAATTGACGCAATATCTCGCGGTCAAAGAGCGGCGGACCACAGAACCTATGCGCTACACCTATTACGACTTCTTCTGCGGCGGCGGCATGGCCGGCGTCGGGCTCGGCCGAAGCTGGCGCTGCCTCTTCGCCAACGACATCGATCCGAAGAAGGCGGCGGCGTTTCGCGCCAACGATCCGCGCGGCCTCGCGCCCACGGTCGCCGACATCGCGCGGCTCGGGCCGAGCGACATTCCCGGCCGCGCCGAGCTCGCCTGGGCGTCGTTTCCTTGCCAAGACCTTTCGCTCGCCGGGCGCGGCGCCGGGCTGGACGGCGCGCGCAGCGGCGCGTTCTGGGCGTTCTGGCGGATCATGCGCGGCCTGATCGCCGAGCGCCGGGCGCCGCGGCTCGTCGTGCTCGAGAATGTCGGCGGCGCCGTCACCTCGCGCGGCGGCCGGGATCTCGCCGACATCGTCGAGGCGATCGCGGCCGACGGCTTCCAAGTCGGCGCGCTGATGATGAACGCCGAGGCCTTCACGCCGCAATCGCGGCCGCGGCTCTTCGTCGTCGCGGCCGCGCCCGAGCTTATGTCGGCGTTCGGACCGGCCGGAGTCGCGGCCGGACCGGCGCCGGCGCATCATCCGGCGGCGCTTCTGAGCGCGGTCGAGCTTCTCTCGGACGCGGCCCGGCGCGCCTGGGTCTGGTGGGCGCCCGCGCCGCCGCCGCCGCGGCGGATCCGCCTCGAGGACGTCGTCGATCCGGACGACGACGGGCCGGATTGGCGGAGCCCGGAGCAGACGCGCCGGCTCCTCGGCCTGATGGCGCCGCGTCACCTGGAGAAGATCGACGAGGTCTCGGAGACCGGACGGCGCGCCGTCGGCGCCGTCTTCCGCCGGACGCGCCCGGACGAAGACGGGCGGCCGCGCCAGCGCGCCGAGGTGCGCTTCGACGGCCTCGCCGGTTGTCTGAGGACGCCGGCGGGCGGCTCGAGCCGGCAGATCCTGCTCTTCGTGGAGGGCTATTGGCGCGCCTCGCGGCTCATCCGACCGCGCGAGGCGGCGCGGCTGATGGGATTGCCCGAGAGCTACGGGCTGCCCGCGCGGGCGTCCGAGGCGCTGCACCTGGTCGGCGACGGCGTCGCGCCGCCGGTGGTGCGCCACCTCGCCGCCGAGATCCTGGAGCCGATGCTCGCCGGCGCGCCGGCGGCGGCGGCCTGAGGCGCCGAAGCCACAAACCAGTCCCGGATCGAGACATTCCTCGCGCGAGTCGCGACGTCCCGCCCCACTTCCGCCCCATCTGTCGGTCAGACGCGCTGTCCCGCTGACGCGCGCCGCCGGCTCGATTCGCTTTCTAGGTTCGGCGGCCTCGGGCGCGCCCGCGATCTGCGATTACTGAAAATGTCGACGCGCGCGCGCCGGAAGAGCCCGCCGTGCGCGAGCGCGATCCGAAATCCTTCGACGGTTTTGGCCGAATCGCGCACCGAACCCATCATCAACGCCTGATCGCGCGCGCCTGCGTCGCGGCCGGGTCAGGAAGAGGCGGGCCGCTCCATGGGCGCGATCTTTCGCTATTTCGAGAATCTGCTGGATCCGTACCAGCAGTATGACGACGCGAAGCAGCCGCCGAGCAAGCTCGGCGCCTTCTATCGCATGTATCTGCGGCCGGCGCGGCGGATCGTGATCGCCAGCTGCTTCACCACGATCGTGGTGGCGGTCGCCGACGCGCTGATCATCGCCTTCGCGAGCTCGATCGTGAACGCGATCAATCAAAGCGAGATCGAGCTCACCCAAGGGGAGTTCTGGCGCGTCCACGGATCGGACTTCCTCGTCTTCGGCGCGCTCATCCTGGTCGTGCGGCCGCTGATCGTGATCTTCGATCGGATGCTCGTCGGTCAGAGCTTCTG
The DNA here is from genome assembly GCA_964588915.1 of uncultured Neomegalonema sp. Classification (GTDB taxonomy): domain Bacteria; phylum Pseudomonadota; class Alphaproteobacteria; order Rhodobacterales; family Rhodobacteraceae; genus JALEGB01. The sequence continues at coordinate 2,301 of CAZPTD010000304.1, forward strand.
GCCGAACATGGTCACGCTGCTGCGCTGGCGGACGCATCGGCGGATGCTGCGCCAGAGCGTCGGCTTCTACAGCGACGACTTCGCCGGCCGGATCGCCAACAAGCTGATGCAGCTCTCGCCGGCCTTCAACGACGTCGTCATCCAGCTGATCGACACGATCCTGTACGGCCTGGTGTTCTTCATCGCCTCGACGGCGTTCATCGGCGGCGACTCGCCGTCCTTGTTCGCGCCGCTCCTGATCTGGTTCGCGCTCTACGCCGCCGTCGCGGTCTATTTCGTGCCGCGGATCGCGAAGACCGGCATGAAGGTCGCCGACGCGCGCTCGGTGCTCTCCGGGCGGATCGTCGACAGCTACACCAACATTCAGACGGTCAAGCTCTTCGCGCACACCGCGCGCGAGGAGCGCTACGCCCGCGACGCGCTCGAGGACATGCGCGGCGTCCTGCAGAAGCAGGAGCGGCTGGTGACGCTGCTCGTCGCGGCGCTGACCACGCTCAACACGTTCCTGATCGCCGGCATGATCGGCGGCGCGATGTGGCTCTGGAGCGTGGACGCGGCGTCGGTCGGCGCGGTGGCGGCGGCGGCGACGCTGGTGCTGCGGCTCCAGGGCATGACCGACTGGATCATGTGGACGCTGACGATGCTGTTCCAGAACATCGGCGTGGTGATGGAGGGCGTCGCGATGGTCTCGAAGCCGCTCCGGCTCGTCGACGCGCCGGAGGCGAAGCCGCTCGAGGTGACCGACGCGCGGATCCGCTTCGAGAACGTCGCGCATCACTACGGCCGCGATCCGGCGGCGGGCGTCGCCAAGGGCGTCGAGGACGTCACGCTCGAGATCGCGCCGGGCGAGCGGGTCGGCCTGGTCGGCCGCTCGGGCGCCGGCAAATCGACCTTGATGAACGCGCTCCTGCGTTTCTTCGACGTCGATGGCGGGCGCATCCTGATCGACGGTCAGGACGTCAAGCTGGCCCGGCAAGAGTCGCTGCGGGCGCAGATCGGCATGGTGACGCAGGACACGTCGCTCTTGCACCGCTCGATCTTGGACAACATCCTCTACGGCGTGCGCGACGCCGCGCTCTTCAAGGACGCCGCGACGGCGCGCGCGGCGGCGGCGGAGGCGGCGCGCCGGGTCGCGGCGCACGACTTCATCCTCGATCTCGAGGATCAGGAAGGGCGCAAGGCCTACGACGCGTTCGTCGGCGAGCGCGGCGTCAAGCTCTCGGGCGGTCAGCGCCAGCGGATCGCGCTGGCGCGGGTCGCGCTCAAGAACGCGCCGATCCTGGTGCTCGACGAAGCGACGTCCGCGCTAGATTCCGAGGTCGAGGCGGCGATCTTGGAGGCTTTGGAGGAGTTGATGGCGGGAAAGACGGTGATCGCGATCGCCCATCGGCTCTCCACGATCGCCAAGATGGACCGGATCGTCGTGCTCGATCAGGGCCGGATCGTCGAGGACGGGCCGCATGACGCGCTTCTGGCGGCCGGCGGCCTCTACGCCTCGCTCTGGTCGCGCCAGTCGGGCGGCTTCATCGCCCTCGACTCCGATTACGCCGCGGCGGGATCGGCGGCGGAATGACGGCGTCGCGCTCGGACAGCCCGCTCGGGCCGCGCCGTCCGCGCGGGCTCGTCGAGCAGGCGGCGCGGCTGACGGAAGGATGGTACGATCCCTTCCGGGCCGACCGCCCTCCGAGGCCGCCGCGCTCGCTCGGCGGCTTTTTCCTCTGGGCCTATCAGGGCCTCGGCTGGCCGCTCGTCGCGCTCACCCTCTGCTCGTTCGCGATCGGCTTTTTCGAGGTGCTGATCATGACCGGCGTCGGCGAGCTGGTCGACCGCGCCGGCCAGTCGACGACGGATTCCTTCTTCGAGGAGAACGCCTGGTTTCTCGCCGGCATGGCCGTGATCATCCTTTTGCTCCGGCCGCTCTCGATCACGCTGATGGGCTTCTTCGGCGGCGTGGTCGTCGGGCCGGGCCTGCATCCGGGCGTGATCTGGCGCATGCATCGGCACGTGCTCGGCCATTCGATGCGGTTCTTCGAGGACGATTTCGCCGGCCGCCTCGCCCAGAAGGAGATGCAGGCCGCGAACGCGATCGATTCGGTCACCGCCGACGCGGCCAACGCGCTCGGCATGCTGATCAGCTTCATCATCGGCATGACCGTCGCGCTCGGCGCCGCCGATTGGCGGCTCGGCCTCTTCGCGCTCCTCTGGTCGATCGCCTATTTCGTCATCCTGCGCGTCACGCTGCCGCCCGTGCGCCGCGCCGCGCGCGTCCGCGCCGAGGCCCGCGCCGGCGTCAGCGGCCAGCTCGTCGACGCGATCGCCAACATCAAGACGGTGAAGCTCTTCGCGCGACCGGGCGAGGAGGAGCGCGCGGCGAGGAGCACGGTCGCGCGCTACCGCGTTGCGGCGATCGAGGTCGGCAAGCGCATCACCGTCCTCAGGGCGGCGCTCAACTTCATGAACGGCGTCGCCATGGCGATCCTGCTCGGCTTCGCGCTCTATCTCTGGGGCCTCGGCGCGACCACGATCGGCGTCGTGGCGGCGGCGGCGATGCTGACCTTCCGCCTCACGCATATGAGCGGCTGGATCGCGTTCACGCTCCTCGGCGTCTTCCGCGAGATCGGCGTCCTCGAGGACGCGCTCGGCACGCTCGCGCGCGACCACGAGCTCGGCGACGCCGAACGCCCGCTGCCGCTGCCGATGATCGCGCCGAGCCGCGCCGCCGGCGCGCCCGAGCGCATCGATTTCGAGCGCGTCTCCTTCAGCTACGACGCCGCGTCGCGCCGCGGCCGGCCGATCCCGGCGGTGCGCGATTTCTCGCTCGCGGTCGCGCCGGGCGAGAAGGTCGGCCTCGTCGGACCGTCCGGCGCCGGCAAGTCGACCTTGGCGGCGCTGACGCTTCGGCTCTACGACGTGACCAGCGGCCGGATCCTGATCGGCGGCGTCGACATCCGCGATCTGAGGCAAGCGGAGCTGCGCGCCCCGATCGGCGTCGTGACGCAAGAGGCGGCGCTCTTCAACCGCTCGGCGCTCGAC
>CAZPTD010000305.1:0-5313 GCA_964588915.1 uncultured Neomegalonema sp.
CGCACGCTCAGCCCCTCGGCCCTGGATCCCGGCTCTGCGCGCGTCGCGCTTGGCCGGGACGACAAGGGCGAGGTCGGCGCCATCAGAACCGATCAGACGATAGCGAACATCGGAAAGCGCGCGTCCGGTCGTGGCTTGCGACCTCGAGCGGGCGATCCGAGGAAAGAGGAACGCCTCCGCGACGCGCTCGCGAAGCGGACCTATCGGCTATGTTTCCGGCGGTCCCGCGGCGATGGCCGCTTCCCGGGCGGCCAGGCGCGCCGTCTCTTCGGCGAGGTAGTCGCGCGTGAAGGGCGCGGAGTCGCGCTCGCGCCCGATCTGCAGCTGCAGCACCGCGTTCGGCCCGTGGCGGAACGCGCCGGCGGCGGCGGCCAGATAGAGCTCCCACATCCGGCAGAAGCGCTCGTCGTAGAGCGCCTTGGCCTCCTCGCGCCGCGCGGCGAAGCGCGCGCTCCAATGGTCGAGCGTCCGCGCGTAATGCATCCGCCAGAATTCCGCGTCGAGCGGAAAGAGCCCGCTCTTCTCGAGCCCGGAGAACACTTCCGAAACGGCGGGCGAATAGCCGCCCGGGAAGATGTATTTGCGGATGAAGGGGCCGGTAATCCCCGGCGGCGCCTTGGTGATGATCGAGTGAACCAGCGCCAGCCCGCCAGGGGCCAGCCGGTCGCGGACGTTGAGGAAATACTCGGCCAGGTTCGGCGCGCCCACATGCTCCAACATGCCGACCGAGACCACCCGCTCGAAACGCTCCGTCACCTCCCGGTAGTCGCGGAGCTCGAAGCGCACGCGATCGGAGAGGCCCGCGGCCTCGGCTCTCTCGCGCGCGGTCCTCAGCTGTTCGTCGGAAAGCGTGACGCCGAGCACGTCCACCTCGGCGACCTGCGCGAGATAGAGCGCCATCCCGCCCCAACCGCAGCCGATGTCGAGGACGCGCTGACCGGGCTGCAGTTGAAGTTTCGCCGCTATATGCCGCTTCTTCAGCCGTTGCGCCTCATCCAAGCTCTCTTCGCCGGATGGGAAATAGGCGCAAGAGTACTGCATGTCCTCGTCGAGGAAAAGCCGATAGAGATCGTCGCCCAGGTCGTAGTGAGATTTTACGTTTCGGCGCGCGCGTGCGATCGAATTGTGCTGGTTGAAGCGTTTGATTTTGCGGAAGACGCCGTTCCAAAAGATCTGGTTCGGCGTCATATCGAACTGACGCTTGTTAATATAGAAGATCGCCACCAAATCGCCGACGTCGCCGGCGGCGATGTCGAGCGCGCCGTCCATATAGGCCTCGGCGAAGCGCAGCTCGGGATTGAGGAAGATCTTCCAGTCGTAGCTCGGATCGTTGAGTCTAAGGGCCACCGAAGGCTCTGAGTCCCCAGCCGGATCATCGGCCGCTCGGCCGAAGGTCTGGCGGCTTCCATCCGGGCCGATCAGCGTCAGTCGACCTTTTCGCAGGAAGCGTGAGAACAATTTAGGCAAGAAACGCATGATCGAACCATGTTCGCTTGGTTGAGGCGCCGGCGCTCTTCTGACAGACCTCAGCCCATAGTTCAAAGCTGGCGCGCCGGCCGCATGTCGGCCAAATCCCGTCCAACGTCGACCTGCCCGCTCGCTCTCAGCCCGTCGGCGGCTCGGCGATCGGCGTCGCCGGCGCGGCGCTCGACTGGAACGCGGCTTCGACCAGCGCCATCGTCCGCCAGGCGTCCTCCACCGAGCCGACGAGCGTCGCGTCCTCGCCGGCGACGAAGCGCTGCAGGTTCGCCATCCGGCCGACGAAGCCCTCCGGGAACCATTTGCCGGTCAGCGGGACGACCGTCCAATCCGCGTCGCCCTTGCGCGAGAGCTCGAGGATGTCGGCCTCGCCGCGCGGATAGTCGAGATTGAGGCCGAGTTGCAGATAGGCCGCGCCCTCGGTTCCGCAGATCCGGAACTCGCAGGCTTGCCGACGCCGGCCGAAGGCGTGGTCGTGATTGATCGAGAGCGCGCAGCGCAACCGGTCGCCATAGTCGAGGATCGCCGCGGTCCGCGTCTGCGCGACCGTATGGCTCGGATGGCCCATGGTCTTGGCGTGAACGCCCTGCGGCTCGCCGAGAAGCTCGCGGACGAGATCGAGATAGTGGATCGAATGGAGCGAGAGCTCGACGCGCGGCGCGGTGAGCAGGAACTCCCAAAGGCTCCAGGGCGTGTCGACGGCGAGAAGCGCGTCGAAATCGACGATCTCGCCGAGCCAACCGCGGCCGATCGCGTCTTTCAGCGCCAGCATCATCGGCGCGAAGCGGAGCTGGAAGTTGACACAGGCGACCAGGCGCTTGGCGCGGCAAAGCTCGAGGATCTCGGTCGCCTCGGCGAGGTCGCGGCCGAGCGGTTTCTGGATCAGGACCGCGGCGCCGTCGGGCAGCGCGCCGAGCACGTCCAAGTGCGCCTCCGGCGGCGTCGCCAGGTCGAAGATCGCGCCCTTCACCGACGCCGCCTCGTCGAGCGTGCGATAGGCGGCCGCGCCGTAGTCGGCGGCGAGCGCCTCGGCCTTCTCGCGGATCGGATCGTAGAGGCCGGCGATCGGCACGCCCGACATCGCGTAGGCCGGAAAATGCGCGTCGCGGACGATCGAGCCCGCGGCGAAGGTGACCACCGGCCGCGGCGCGCTCGGGCTCGGCCAGGATTGCCGAAGCGCGCTCGGGTCGATCTGGACGCCGTTCATCCGCCGAATCTCCTGCGACCGGCCGGCCGACGCGCCGGCCCGGTTACGGTAAACGCGCCGTTGCAAATCGCAATGGCCGGCCGCAGGCTGTCGAAAACGGGACCACGGAGGACGCGCGATGATCATCGACACCCATCTCCATGTGATCGACCAATCTGCGCTTCGTTATCCGTGGCTCGCCGGCGTTCCCGCGCTCAACCGGGATTGGCCCTACGCCGACTACGCCGCCGAGGCGCGGCGCGTCGGGATCGAGCGGTCGCTGCATATGGAGGTCGACGTCGCGCCGGATCAGATCGAGGCCGAGACGGCCTATGTCGGCGGGCTGGCCGCTCAGCCGGAGAGCCTCGTCGTCGGCGCGATCTCGTCTTGCCGGCCGGAAGAGGCGGGCTTCTCCGAGTTCCTCGACCGCCAGAGCGGCAACACGCTCGTCAAAGGCTTTCGGCGCGTGCTGCACGTCGTTCCGGACGCGGTCTCCGAATCGGCGCTCTTCCGCACCAACCTCAAGCGCCTCGGCGGCACGCGTTTCACCTACGACATCGTCGCCCTGCCGCGGCAGCTCGACCGGGCGATCGCCTTCGTCGATCTCGCGCCGGACGTGCAGTTCATCCTCGATCATTGCGGCGTCCCGGACATCAAGGCCGGCGAGCGCGAGCCCTGGGCGACGCGGATTACCGAGCTCGCCGAGCGGCCGAACGTGGTCGCGAAGATCTCGGGCGTGATGGCCTATGGCGATCCCGCGAGCTGGACGCTCGAGACGCTGCGGCCCTGGGTCGAACATGTGGTCGAGGCGTTCGGCTGGGACCGGGTGGTCTGGGGCAGCGATTATCCGGTCTGCACCTTGGGCGGCGCGCTCTCCACCTGGGTGGCGGCGACGCATCGGCTGATCGCCGGCGCGAGCGCGGAGGAGCAGGCGAAGCTGCTCTCGGAGAACGCCAAGCGGATCTGGGCGTTGTAGGGCCGCCCGAGGCGAGCGCCGCCGCCGCGCTGGTCCCGCCGCGCGCGGACGCGAGGGCGGCGCCGGCCGGCGAATCGCGCGTCTCGGAGCCGAAAGCCCGTCGCCGCGACGCCGAGCCCATGCACAGGCCGTCACCAGCCGGCGCAGCGTTTTCCACAGATTTATCTCCTTGAAGTTGCAGGAAAGCGCCGCGCTCCGCCGCATGTGCCGGCCATCGTCGGCGCGATCGCGCCGAGCGCCGTCGCCGAGCGAGGATCGTCCTCGGCGACGCGGCCGGCCCGGCGGGCGGCGTGGCGGATATTCTTCAAAGAAATCAATACGACAACCCTCGGCCGCTGGGCGCCGAGCGAAGAGGCGCGCGCCGGCGGCGCTCGTTCTCGGCGACTGTCCCGTTCATCACGTCGCGTGACAGCCGCGGCCGGTGATGATAGCGAACCTCATGAGGAGTTGTTCGCTTTGCGGTTGTGAGGATGTGATGAAGGGTGGGGGCCTGACGCGGCGAGTTCTCGCATTCTTTCTTATAGCCGCGGCGGTTGCCGGTTGCTCCGTCGGCGCCGAGCGCCGCGCGTCCCCGCCCGCATCCGTCGCCGTCGTGCCGATGGCCGCGTCGACGGTCGATGGCGGGTGGCCGCGCCCGGAGCCCGTTTCCGGCGACGGTTGGACGGGCTTCGTCGCGCGCGCCACCGCGGTCGTTCCCGACTCCGGCGGGCCGAGGGCCGCGGCGGCGCCCGACGCGCCGATCGGCGCTCGGCTTCCGCTCGGCACGGAGGCGATCTTCATCGCCTCGGATCCCGACTATCCGCCGCTCTCCGGGCGTGGTCTGCCGAATGGCGGCATCGCGGCGGCGGTGACGAAAACGGTCTTCGAGCGCATCGGCGTCTATGCGAGCTTCGAGTTCACCGACGATCCGATGGCGATCTTCGATTCGCTCGAGGAAGGCGAGTTCGTCGCCTATCTGACCTGGTCGACAACGGCGGATCTCGAGCGCGAGTTCGTCGCCTCGCAGCCGATCTATCAGGGCGCGATGCGCGCGTTCTTCGACGTCGAGAGCGCCGCCGCCTCGGACGGGACGGCGAGCTTCGTCGACCAGGCGATCTGCGCGCCGTCGCAATACGATCTTGTGGTCGTGCGCGCGATCGCGGAGGCGCATGACGCGACGTTGATCACGCCCGCGACGGATCGCGAGTGCCTGACGCTGCTCTTCGCCGGCGAGGTCGCGGCGTCGTTCGGGCTCGACATCGCCGTCTTCAACCGCGCGCGCGAGATGGGCTTCTCGGCCCGGCTCGGCTACTCGGCGATCGTCTTCGACGTGGTCGAGCTCAGGCTGTTCTTCCCGAAGAACGCGCACTACGCCCGGCGCCTGCAGGCGAGCTTCGACGCAGAGCTGGCGAACATGATCGGCGACGCGCGGTATTCGACGTTTCTCGTCGGGCAGCTCGGAGAATACGGGTATGCGCCCGAGGAGAGGTTCGATTTCGGCGGCGACGACGGCGGGGCGGGCGCCGGCGCAGGCGCCGGCTCCGGCGGCAGCGGCGGCGGCTCCGGCGGAAGCGGCGGCGGCTCCGGCGCAGGCGGCGGCGCTGGCGCGGGCGGCGGCGGCGATCGCGGCGGCGGCGGTGACGACGGCGGCGATGACGACGGCGACGACGACGACGGCGACGACGCCGCTGAC
>CAZPTD010000306.1:0-1107 GCA_964588915.1 uncultured Neomegalonema sp.
GCTCGCCGTCTCACTCGAATCGACCGCGCTTCCGGCGCTCGTCATCATTGCGGGTATCATTGCGACCTATAATCTCGCCGGGCTCTACGGCATCGGGATCGCGGTCACGACCATGCTCGCGCTCGCGGGCGTCGTTGTGGCGCTCGACGCCTTCGGCCCCGTCACGGACAATGCGGGCGGCATCGCGGAGATGGCCGAACTTGACGGCTCGGTGCGAGAGACCACCGACGCTCTCGACGCGGTCGGCAACACGACGAAGGCCGTCACCAAGGGCTACGCGATCGGCTCCGCCGGTCTCGGCGCGCTGGTGCTGTTCGCGGCCTACACCGCGGACATCCAGTACTTCGCCGACGAGGCGGTCGCGACCGGCGACGAGGAGTCGCTCTTCTTCGGCCTCGACGTCGCCTTCTCGCTCTCCGACCCATACGTCGTGGTCGGCCTGATCTTCGGCGGCCTTCTGCCCTTCCTCTTCGGCGGCATCGCCATGACCGCCGTCGGCCGCGCCGCCGGCGCCGTCGTCGAGGAGGTGCGCCGCCAGTTCCGCGCCAAGCCCGGCATCATGCAGGGCACCGAGAAGCCGGATTACGGCCGCGCCGTCGACATGCTGACGCGGGCGGCGATCAAGGAGATGATCGTGCCGGCGCTCTTGCCGGTGCTCTCGCCGATCGTCTGCTTCCTGGTGATCGACTGGATCGCCGGGACGGAGAAGGCGCTGGCGGCCGTCGGCGCGATGCTGCTCGGCGTGATCGTCACCGGCCTCTACGTCGCCATCTCGATGACGGCGGGCGGCGGCGCCTGGGACAACGCCAAGAAGATCTTCGAGGACGGCTTCACCGACAAGGACGGCGTGATCCACCATAAGGGCTCGGACGCCCACAAGGCGGCCGTCACCGGCGACACGGTCGGCGACCCGTACAAGGACACCGCCGGCCCGGCGGTGAACCCGATGATCAAGATCACCAACATCGTCGCCCTCTTGATGTTGGCGGTGCTCGCGCATTAAGAGCGCTCGGACTAGGCTCGGCGGGGCCCCCGGATAAAAAAGCCCCCCCCCCCCCCCCCGCCATGCCCCCCCGAAAGCGAACCCCCCCCGCCGCCCGCAACGCT
>CAZPTD010000306.1:1117-5288 GCA_964588915.1 uncultured Neomegalonema sp.
ATCGTCGCCCTCTTGTTGTTGGCGGTGCTCGCGCATTATGCGCCCTCGTACTTGCCTCGGCGGCGCGCGCTTATATGTGTGCGCGCCGCCGGCCGCGGCCATGGCCGCGCTTCAGCCTTCGCGCGCGAGGGCCGCTATCGAGTGGACGGCCGGCCCGCCGGCCGAAGGGACATGATCGTCGACAACTGGACGTCTTTGCCGCCCGGCGGCCTCGCGGCGGTGCCGCAGAAGGCGATCGCCCTGTTCGGCATGTCCGGAGTCGGCAAGACGCGGCTCGCCAACCTGCTGCGCGGGTCGGGCGACTGGTACCACTACAGCGTCGATTACCGCATCGGCACGCGTTATCTCGGCGAGCACATCGTCGCCGAGCTGAAGCGCGAAGCGATCCAGTGCTCGCCCTTCCTGCGCCAGCTCCTGATGAGCGATTCGATCTCGATCAAGTCCAACATCTCCTTCGAGAATCTCGCGCCGCTCGCCGCTTGGCTCGGCAAGCCGGGCGACAAGGAGCGCGGCGGGCTCGATTTCGAGACCTATGTCGCGCGGCAGCGGCTCCACCGCGAAGCCGAGATCATGGCGATGCTCGACGCGCCGCAATTCATCGAGCGCGCGCGCGGCGTCTACGGCTATCCGCATTTCCTGTGCGACACCTCCGGCAGCATGGTCGAGGTCGTCGACCCGGAAGATCCGCATGATCCGATCATGTCCGAGCTGGCGAGCCGCATGCTCTTCGTGCTCATCGAGGGCGGCGAAGAGGACGAGAAGGAGCTCGAGGCGCGCTTCGACCGCGCGCCGAAGCCGATGTATTACGACGAGGACTTTCTGCGCGACCGTTGGGAGGCCTATCTCGCCGAGTTTCATATCGCGCCCGACAACGTCGATCCCGACGATTTCGTCCGCTGGGGCTTTCGCCAGCTTGTCCGCCGGCGCGCGCCGCGCTATCGCGCCATCGCCGACCGCTGGGGCGTGCGCCTCAGCAAAAGCGAAATTCTCGACGTTCGCAGCGAAAGCGATTTCATGAGCCGGCTCGACATGGCGCTGAAGCGCCGGCCGATCGAGCCGCGGCCCGCGTGACGGACGGCGCGGCGGCGCGCGCGGCGCGGGATCCTGCAAAGGGCGGAAGCTGTCTATGACCAGCGTTGTGCTCATCGGCGCGCTCCTCGGCGTCGCGGTCTTCGCCGTCGCGCTCGCGCCGCTTTGGCGCCGACGCAAAACGGTCGCCCCGCCGCGGATCGCGCACGAGGTCGAAGCGCTGAAGAGCGCCCTTGCCGACATCGCGCGCGAGCGTCGCCGCGGCGCGCTGAGCGAGGCCGAGGCCGAGAGCGCCGAGCGCGAGATCGCCCGCCGCCTCCTGGCCGCGGACGCCGCCGCGGTCGAAGCGCCGGAGTTCGGCCGAACGCCGGCGCGGCCGGCGCGAATCGCCGCCCTTGTCAGCGGCGCTCTCCTCGTCCTCGGCGCGCTCGGCCTTCATCAGCTCCTCGGCGCGCCCGCCGCGCCCGACCGGCCGTTCGCGGACCGCGATCCCGCCGTCGAGCGCGCCGTCCGCATGAGCCAGGCGGACGCCGAGGCGGCGTTCCGGGCGGCGTCGCCGCCGCCGCCGCTCGACCCGTCGATGGCGGAGATGATGGAGCGCCTCGAGACCCGGCTCGGGGAGCGGCCGACCGACCGCGAGGGGCTGCAGCTGCTCGCGTCGAGCTATGCGCAGCTCGGCCGGCCCGAGCGCGTCTGGCCGGCGCTCCGGCGGCTCGCCGAGCTCGAAGGCGCCGCCGACGCGCCGGCGGTCCTCATGCAGATCGGCGATCTCATGATGAGCGCCGCCGGCGGCTACGTCTCCTCCGACGCGGTCGCCGCCTTCGAGCGCGCGGCCGACGTCGTTCCCGGCGCCCGCTTCTTCCTCGGCTTGGCGGCGCTGCAAGGCAACGATCCGCAAGGCGCCCTCGAGGCGCTGCGGATCTGGGGCGCGTTCTACCGCGATTACGAGGCCGCCGCCTTCGCGCCGATGGTCCGCAGCCGCATCCTCGAGGTCGCCTCGGCGCTCGGGATCAACGCAGAGGCGCTGCTCGGCCGCATCGGCGGCCTGCCCTCGGTCGCGCTCGAAGGGCTGCTCCTCGCCGCGGGCGCGCGCGCGCTCGGCGCGCCGGAGAACTACGAGGCCTGGGCGACGCTGATGCGGCGCTACCGCGCGATCGGGCGTCCCGAGGCGGCCCTCGCCCTCGCCGAGATCGCGAACCGCTTCGTCGGCGGGCGTCCCGAGGCGTTCAACGCGCTGCGCGCCGCTCAGTTCCAGCCCTGGGCCGACGCGACGGAGCCGCGACGGTGAGCCCGGCCGCGCTCATCCATGAGGACGCGCGGCGCGCCGCCGACGCCTTCGGCCCGGTCGGGGCGCTGATCGGCCTCGATCTCGGAACGAAGACCATCGGCGTCGCCGCCTCCGACGGGCTGCGCATGAGCGCGACGCCGCTCGAGACCATCGCCCGCAAGAAATTCGCGCGCGACGCCGACCGGATCGCCGAGCTCGGGCGCGCGCGCGGCGCCGTCGGCGTCGTGCTCGGCCTGCCCATCAACATGAGCGGCGACGAAGGCCCGCGGGCGCAGTCGACGCGGGCCTTCGCGCGCAACCTGGCGGAGCGGCTCGGGCTGCCGATCTGGCTCTGGGACGAACGGCTCTCGACCGCGGCGGTCGAGCGCGCGCTTCTCGAGGCCGACGCCTCGCGCGCCCGGCGGAGCGCGGTTGTCGACAAGCTGGCGGCGGCGTACATCCTGCAAGGCGCGCTTGATCGACTCGCCTTTCTCCGCGCCGGCGAGCCGGGGCCCGACGATGAAGACTGACGACGACCGTCGGATCGGCGACGCGCCGATCTGGAAACGCGACGAGCCCGACAGCCCGTGCGTCGCCATTTGCGCGATCCATCCGCTGGCCAAGATCTGCATCGGTTGCGGCCGGACCGCGGACGAAATCAGCCGATGGCCGAGGATGAGCGCCGAGGAGCGGGCGGCGCTCCGACAGGACCTGCCGAACCGCTTCGACGCTTTGCGCGACGGCGAGAACCGACCGAGCCGGCGCCGCCGCCGCGCGCGGGAATAGATCCGAGCGCGCCGCCGCGCGGCCCTCCGTCTCCCCTTGCCAGCGCTGAACACAGCGGCATACATTTTGCCTGGGCGTGTTAGCGATTTTTTAAATTATCGGCGAGCGGCATGAAGGTACTGTTGAAAATCGTGGCGGCGCTCTTCGGCGCAGCGATCGCGTATGTGCTCGCCATCCGCTACGCTTGGGCGCTTTCGTCGCCGCAGGGCGTGGCGCTGATCTGCTTCGTCGGCACGCTCGCGGGCCTCTTCGCGCTTCGGGACGGACGCGGAGGCGCCGGAGCGACGGAGCCCGCGCGCGCCTCCTCGCTCGCGCGCCGGCGCAGCCCGTTCTCGAGCCTCCGCCGCGGGGCGACCGGGCTCTTCGCTTTCGCGCTGCTGGTCCTCGGCGCCGGCCTCGTCTACGACCAGCGCGACGCGATCGCGAACGGCGCGAAGCAGCTGCTGAACGGGCTCCAGCCAGGTCGGGCGATCGCCCTCTCTCCCGGTGAGGCGCTTCTGAGGCGCGGCTATGGCGGCCATTTCACCGCCGTCGTCTCCGTCGGCGATCATACGGTCCGCATGCTCGTCGACACGGGATCGACCGACGTCGCCCTGCCCTATGAAGAGGCGGAGCGCATCGGGATCGACGTGGCCGCCCTCAGCTTCGAGCATGAAGTCGTCACGGCCAACGGCCCGGCGCGCGTCGCGCTCGTCACCCTGCCCTCGGTGCAGGTCGGACCGATCGAGATCCTGGAGGTCCGCGCGTCCGTCGCCGAGCCCGGGCGACTGTCGAGCGCGCTGCTCGGCATGAGCTTCCTCGGCCAGCTGTCGGAGGTCAGCTTTAGCGGCGACCGCCTCCGCCTGCGCCGCTAGCGCAGGATCTGTTTAGGCGGATGCGCCCTGACGACGCCGTCATCCCGGGATGACGCCGTCATCCCGGAAAGCCGCAGGCTTATCCGGGATCCAGGGCCGGTTCGCCGCACGCTCGGCCCCTTGGCCCTGGATCCCGGCTCTGCGCGCTTCGCGCTCGGCCGGGACGACAAGGGCGAGGTCGGCTCCGTCAGAACCGATCAGACTATAAGCGCGTTCGAACCATTCGGAGCCGCCT
>CAZPTD010000307.1:0-5262 GCA_964588915.1 uncultured Neomegalonema sp.
CTTCATCGTCGGCCAGTCGCTCTGGCTGCCCATGACGAGGCCTACGAGCGGCCGCGCCGCGGCGCCGATCGCCTCCGCGCGCTCTGGCGGCATCCCCTTCTCCCTTCGCGAGCGGCCGCCTGCGGCAACCGGCGGCGGCCGAAACCGACGCCTTAGGCAATTTTCGCTCCGGCGCCTAGCTCAGGCCGACTCAGGCGATGATGTCCGGCGTCAGCCGATCGCGCAGCGCCGTGATCTGATCCTTGAGCGCGAGGCGCCGCTTTTTCAGGCGCTGCAGCTCGAGCGTCGGCGTCAACATTTCGGTCGACAGCCGATCGACCCGGTCGTTCAGTCGCCGATGCTCCGCGAGGAGAGCGTTCAACTTGACGCGGACGACGTCGTCTCGACTCATCTCCCCCATCTTTGAAGTCCTCCTTTAGATCCCCAAGCATGGCCGCGGCGACGCCCGGCGCAACTGGCGGCCAGAGCGCGTTTTGTACACAAATTTCGGTCGCAACGGGAGTGTATTTTGCGCTGCGCCAACCACGATTCGGCGAATCCGCCACCATCGGGCGGTTCGGAGGCGGGCGTTTGCGCGCCCGTCGGAGGCCGGCGCGCGACAGGCCGCCGCGCGACACCGCCGCAAATCCGCGAAGCGCGCCATGGCAATCCGATCAGCGGCGCATATTTCTCCGGCATGGGACTTTTGACCTTTCTTAGCCGAACGCCGAGCGTCTCGGTCCTGCGGCTGGCCGGCCCGATCGGCTCGGGCGGCTTCGGGCGCGCTCTCGATTTTTCGAGGGTCGGACCGCTGATCGAGCGCGCCTTCAAGGCGCCGCGCCTCGCCGCGGTCGCGCTCGAGATCAACTCGCCGGGCGGCGCGCCGGTCCAGTCGGCGCTGATCGCGGAGCGCATCCGCGATCATGCGGACAAGAACAAGACGCCGGTGCTGGCCTTCTGCGAGGACGTCGCCGCTTCCGGCGGCTATTGGCTCGCCTGCGCCGCCGACGAGATCTTCGTCCACGAGAACTCGATCGTCGGCTCGATCGGCGTCGTCTCGGCCGGCTTCGGCCTCGATCAGGCGATCGCGCGGCTCGGCGGCGAGCGGCGCGTGCGCACCGCCGGCGAGAGGAAATGGCGCCTCGATCCGTTCCAGCCGATCAATCCCGAGGACGAGGTCTGGCTCGGCGAGCTTCAGGCGAAGATCCATCAGTCCTTCATCGCCTATGTGAAGGAGCGCCGCGGCGATCGGCTGGCCGGCGCGCCGAGCGACGAGATCTTCTCCGGCGAGGCGTTTCTCGGCGGCGACGCGGTCAAGCTCGGCCTCGTCGACGGCGTCGGGCGGCTGCGCGACGTGATCGAGGCGCGTTTCGGCGACAAGGCGCGGTTCTTGCGCGCGACGCCGCGGCGCTCTTTGTTCGGGCGTCTGACCGGCGCGCGCCGCCCGGGTGTCGCCGGCGACGCGGACGAGGTCGGGCTCGACGCCGAGGCCGTCGCGGCGGCGGTCGCCCGCGGGCTGTTGGACGAGGCGGAGCGGCGCGCGATGATGGCGCGCTTCGGTCTCTAGCGGTAGGGTCAGCGGATGATCTGGAAAATCGCCACCTTCATCGCCATCGGCGTCGCCGCGTTCTTCCTCTTTCGCCGCGCCGGCGGCGTGACGCAGGCCGCTTCGCGCGACGCGCGCGGCGCGGCCGTCGGGCCGGCCGGCCGACAGCAGGTCGAGGATCTGGTCGAATGCCCGCAATGCGGCGCCTACCGCCCGAAGGACTCCGTCTGCGACTGCCAGCGCGCGCCGACCTTGTGACGCCGGCGGCGAATCGGTCCGCTTAGCGCCGCAATTCGGCCCTGCTTTCGCCGATGTGGCGATTGCGCCAGCTTCATTAGGCGGGCCTTAAGTAACATTCTTGTTTCTGTCGCGCATGCTTGCGCGTCGTGCCGGGCGTCTTATCTGCCAAGACCACGACCGAAGGGAGCTCGCGAGTGCTGGATGTGATTGAACTGGCCGCCGGCCTGGCGCTGTTGCTGTTCGCCGGCGATCTCCTGGTGAAAGGCTCCGTCGCCGCCGGACTCCGGTTCAACATCCCGCCGATCATCATCGGACTGACGATCGTCGCCTTCGGCACCTCGGCCCCTGAGCTCTTCGTCACCATCCAGGCTTCGATCGAGAACGCGCCCGGCATCGCCATCGGCAACGTCGTCGGCAGCAACATCGCCAATATCCTGCTGGTGCTCGGATTGCCGGCGCTGTTGGCGCCGATGGGCGACGACTCGCTCGAGACGCAGCGCAACTACAAGATCATGATCGTGGTCACGATGATCGCGGTCGTGTTGTTCTCGTTCTCGCCGCTGACCTGGTGGCAAGGCGCGCTGTTGCTGTCGCTGCTCGGGCTCTTCCTGCTCAATCTCTACCGCAGCGCGATGACGGCGCGCGCCGGCGGCGGCGAGCCGCATTTCGACGAGATCGACGAGGCCGATCCGCGCATGCCCGGCTGGCGCGTCGCGCTGTTCATTCTCGCCGGCGTCGTCGGCTTGCCCTTGGGCGCCGACTTCGCGGTCGAGGCGGCGCGCTCGATCGCGACGGACGCCGGCGTCTCGGAAGAGGCGATCGGGCTGACCCTGGTCGCGCTCGGGACCTCGCTGCCCGAGCTCGCGACGACGGTGATGGCCGCGGTGCGCCGGCGCGGCGACGTCGCGATCGGCAACGTCATCGGCTCGAACGTCTTCAACCTGCTCTGCATCCTCGGCGTCGCGGCGACGCTGGACGACATCAACGTGCCCGAGGAGTTCTTCTCGCTCAACATCTGGGTGATGGTCGCCTCGGCGGCGGCGCTGGCGCCTTTCGTGCTGACGCGGCGCAAGATGGGCCGGACCGTCGGCGCGGTGTTCCTGGCGGCCTACGCGGCCTATGTCGCGACGGCGTTGACGCAGCAGCCGGCCGCGGCGGCCCAGCCCGGCTCGGCGGAGCCGATCACCTCGGCCGAACGGTCGACGGCCGCGCTGTGAGCCCGCCGTCCGGCGCCCTGCCGCCGGGACGCGCGCTCGTCACCGGCGCCGCGCGCCGGCTCGGCCGGGCGATGGCGCTGGCGCTGGCCGAGGACGGCTGGTCCGTCGCGGTCCATTTCTACGGCTCCGAGAGCGCCGCCGAGGAGACGGCGGAGGCGGCGCGCGGGCTCGGCGCGCCGACAGCGGCGATCCTGCGCGCCGATCTCGCGACCGAGGCGGAGACGGCGCGGCTCGTCGCGCGCGCCGCGGAGGCGCTCGGCGGTCCGCTGACGCTGCTCGTCAACAACGCCGCCCTGTTCGAGCGCGACGAGGCGCTGACGGCGACCCGCGAGAGCTGGGACCGGCATCTCGAGGCCAATCTGCGCGCGCCCTTCGTCCTCTCGCAGAGCTTCGCCGCGCAGGCGCCCGAGGCCTCCGAGGCGGGCGGCGAGCCCGTGGCGCGCGGTCTGATCGTCAACATGCTCGACGAGCGCGTCGTTCATCTGACGCCGCATTTCCTCAGCTACACGGTCGCCAAATCCGGCCTCTGGTCGCTGACGCGCACGCTGGCGATGGCGCTGGCGCCCGCGATCCGCGTCAACGGGATCGGCCCGGGCCCGACCCTGCCGGCGCCTCGCCAGTCGCCGGAGCATTTCGCGAGGATGCGCGCGGAGGCGCCGCTCCGCCGCGGCGCCGGGCCGGAAGACGTCGTCGCGGCGCTGCGCTATCTCGTCGCCGCGCCCGCCGTCACCGGCCAGATGATCGCGCTCGACGGCGGCAAGCATCTGAACTGGCGTCCCTGACGCCACGCCGGACGCCGGACGCCGGACGCCGGACGCCGGACGCTAGGCGCGCCGCGCGATGCGGCCGACGGCCTGGGTCAGAAGGCGCGCCGCGGTATAGGCGGCGACGCCGCTCGGATCGCGCGCCGGCGCGAACTCGATGAGATCGAAGGCCGCGATTCGCGCCTTCGTCGCGATCCAGTCGAAGAGATCGGCCGTCTGCGTGTAGGTGAGCCCGCCGGGCGTCGGCGCGAGGACGGCGGGCATGAAGCTCGGGTCGAGCGCGTCGCAGTCGATCGTGACGGCGCAGGCGGCGCCTTCCGGGATCTCGTCGAGCGCCGCGGCGACGCCCTCGCGATGGATCCGCCCGGCGGTGACGATCTTCGCGCCCCAATCGAGGGCGGCCTCGACCTCGCCCCGCCGCGCGGATCCGACGCCTCTGATGCCGACATGGACGATCCGCTCGACATGGGCCATCTCCGAGGCGCGGCGCATGGTGCTGGAGAAGCCGAACCGCTCGCCGTAGCGGTCCTCGCGCCAGTCGATATGGGCGTCGATCTGGACGATGGTGAGCGGGCCGAGCGGCGCGAGAGCCTCGATAAAGGGGATCGGGACGCTGTCGTCGCCGCCGATCATCATCGGCGCGGCGCCGGCCGCCACGCTCGCCGCGGCCGCGTCGCGGATCTTGGCGCGATTGCCGTCGCCGTCGCCGGCGATCGTGGCGATGTCGCCGGCGTCCATGAACCGAAGGCCGCTGTCGATGAACGGTCGGCCGAGGTCGAAGTCCCAATGGTCGGTCCACTCCGCGTCGACGCCGAAACTCCGTCGCAAGGCGTTCGCGGCGCCGGCGCAGGCCGCCCAGTCGTGGTCGGGATAAGGAACGCCGTGCGGCGCGCCGAAGAGGACGACGTCCGACGAGCCGAGATCGAGGCTGGCGTCGGAACCGAAAAAGGAGACGGGCTGGGGCTGAAACATCGAGCTCTATCCTTCGACGCCGGCGGGTTGGGTCGAGACCAGTATCGAACGGCGTCGGAGCGGCGGCAAGTCGCATTGGCGGCGTCGCCTCCCCCTCGATCGCCCTCCGAGGAGGAGGCGGAGGCGGCATCGGCGCGCCCCGGCATGGCGTTTCGCGAGCGCCCCCGCTATCTATCCGCCCATGACGACAGAAAAAGACGTCGAGCGGGCGGCGCCTATCGCGGTGTTGGAGGAAGAGGGCGTCGTCTACGCCGCCAAGGAGACGTCCGGCGGCGCGGCCGAGACCGGCTGGGAAGTCGTTCAGCGCGCGGTCAAGACGTTGCCGGACAAGCCCGGGGTCTACCGCATGCTCGGCGCCGACGGCGAGGTGCTCTATGTCGGCAAGGCGCGGTCTCTTCGCAAGCGGGTCGCCAGCTACGCCAAGCCGACCGGCCACACCAACCGCATTCTCCGGATGATCCTGGCGACGGCGTCGATGGTGTTCGTCACCACCGCCACCGAGCCCGAGGCGCTGCTGCTCGAGGCCACTCTCATCCATCGGCTG
>CAZPTD010000308.1:0-5259 GCA_964588915.1 uncultured Neomegalonema sp.
ATTCCGCGTCCTTGATCTCCTCTTGCCGGTCGAGCGTCGTCGGCACGTTGTGATCCGGAACGGCGAGCGTCGATTCGGGCCGGCGCACCTTGCGGCCGGTCATGCGCAGGCCCTCGAAGGCCTGCGGGCTCGTCACCTCATGCACGAGATGCCGGTCGACATAGAGGAGGCAGGCGCCGTCCTCGGCTTCGTGGACGACATGCGCGTCCCAGATCTTGTCATAGAGCGTTTTGGGCGAATCGGACGCGGACATGGCGCGTTCCCTCCTCCGCAGTGATCGATTTTTGGTTGTGCGAGAGCGCGTTCCGCCGCGCATCGGGCGCAAGCTTAAACGCGGAGCGGCGCAAGAAAAGCGCTAAAGCGCAACCTCAAGGCCGCGCGCCTTCGCCGAGCTTCGCATGGAAGCGGTTCGGCAGCCGGAAATGATCATGCAGGCGAATGCGGCGCATGCCCGCTCTTTGCCCGAGCCGCGGCCGGAGCGCAAGAGCCGCTCGCCTGCGCGGCGGCGCGCGTCGCGGCGAGACGGGCGCGCAGCTCGAGCAGCTTGCGCTGGATGAGCGGGCCTTCGGGGCGCAGCCGCGCCGCGATCTCCATGAATTTGAGCGCGCGCGCCGGGTCGCGCCGCTCGAAGACGAGCGCGGCGTCGCGGAAGTCGTCGGCGCCGAGCGCCGCGTAGGGCGCGACCGCGCCGAGCACTTGATCGAGCGCCGCGTTCGCGCTCGCCTCGTCGAAATGGTCGCTCGGCTCGGGCGGATACGCCGAGAAGTCCTCGCTGAAAAGCGACGGGCGTTCCGGATCGAGGCCGAAGCGGCGATTGAGCGCTTCGTTCGAGGCGCGATAGCGAGCGTAGAACGCCTCGGCCTCTCCGCGGCTCGGCGCCATGTCGCGGTCGCCGGGCCCGACGGCGCCGCGCAGATAGGTCGAGAACTCGCCGTTTCGGACGCTGCGGCAGATCGCGTGGCCGATCTTGGTCTTGTAGAAGCCCTGGCGCCGATTGATCCGCGGCGTCGCGCCGGCGGGCGGCTGGCGGCCGAGAAGGTCGAGAAAGTCCGCCGAGACGTCGCCGCCGCGGAGCCGGTCGCGCTCGAAGACGCGCAGCTTGACGTTCTCGTCGCCGAAGGCGTCGGCCCAAAGGCCGAGGCGCCGCGCATAGTCGAGATACTGGTCGAGCTGAGCGCTCGCTTCGGGCAGGGCGGCGCCCG
Source organism: uncultured Neomegalonema sp. (assembly GCA_964588915.1). Lineage (GTDB taxonomy): Bacteria > Pseudomonadota > Alphaproteobacteria > Rhodobacterales > Rhodobacteraceae > JALEGB01. The sequence goes on from CAZPTD010000308.1 coordinate 1,203, forward strand.
CATTGCCGTAGAGCGCCGCGCCGGCCGAGCGCGCGTGCTTCGAGCCCTGCTGCGCATGCGCGATCGCCTGCGCGTCCTGGCGGCGCAGATAGGCGACGATGGTCGCCCTGTCGAAATGGGCCGCGATCTCGGCGCGGACCGCGGCGATGTCGTCTTCGTGCGAGAGGAAGCTCAGCGACTCGGCCGAGACGATCACCTCGCCGCCGAGCTTGGCCGCCTCGGCGAAGAGGCCCTTCGTCGCTTCGAGGCGAATCGTCGATCGGGCCGGCGCGGCGAGGAGAGAGAAGCGCAGGAAGGACGAGGCGTTGCCGGGCTCGTAGCCGCCGACGGGCGGCGCGACGAAGAACCGATAGCGCGGCGCGATCGCCGCCGGGTTTTGCGCGAGGAACTCCTGCAGGCTCGACGTGCCGGTCTTGTGATTGCCGATATGCAGGATCAGCCGGTCCGCTCTCGCCGCCATCTCGCCCCTCAAAAGGTCGTTTCCGTCGCCAGGCTCACGCCACTTGCGCCGTCACGTTGCGGCTGGACGCACTCGCGTCAGTTGTAGCTTCTTAGGCTTAATACGGCGTTGAACGGCATGGGCGCGCTGCGGCGTTCAGCTGTCCTTCTTCGCTCGCCGGCGGCGCGGCCGGTGCGGCTCTACGTTCGGCATTTGCCTGCGCATGAAGTCGTCGAAGAGCGGCGCCGTGAAGCTCGTCTCCGCGTGGCGTTGGCTCCAGATCATGCCGAGCGCGATGAGCTTGGCGCGCGTCGGGGCGACCGCCTGCGGCTCGCATTCGAGAACTGCCGCGATATCGCCGGTCTTGTGCGGCCCCGCCCCCAACTCGGCCATCGCGCGCAGATACTTCTGCTGGAGAGGCGTGCAGCGGTCGAAGCGGACCCGAAAGAAATTCGCGTCCAGATGATCGACGACGACGCCCGCCGCCGCCGTCACGTCGTTCAGGCGGATCGTCGGTCCATCGGCCGCATTCCACACATGGTAACCCCACTCCTGGAGGAAATATGGATAATTTCCGGTGACGCGGCGCAGTTCGTGGATCGCGGCGTCTTCGAAGTCCGCGCCTTCACCGATTGCGGCATTGCGCAGCGCCTGCGTCGCGGCGGCGTCGCTGAGCGCCCCAACCTCTGGATAGTCGAACAATCTCTCCGCATACGACTTCGCATTTCCGGCCAGGGCGGCGATCTGCGGCAGGCCCGCCCCGACGAACAGCATCGGCAAGCCCAGCTGCGCGCAGTCGTGGCAGGCCACGATGACCGCCGAAAGCTCGGATCGGTCGAGATATTGGACTTCATCGATGAAGACCGCGATCCCGGTGTCGCGCTCCTGCGCCGCGAGCGCCGCGGCGCCCAACAGCTCCGGCAGATCTCTTTCGAGATCGCCGCTCTTGGCGATTGACGGACCGGGCGACGGCGAAGCGCCGAATTCAAATCCTTCGTAGCTGACTTTGAAAATCGACGCGAAGTTTCTGATCGCGCTGAGCGCTTTTCGAAGCGTGTTGCTCGCACGCGCGGCCAAATCGAATTCGGCTAATATTCGGCTGAGTTCGATCGTAACCGCCTCCGGCAGCGCGACGCTTTCTCGAGCCTCGACTTTTATCGCGCGAAACCCTTTCTCGATCGCCGACTGATGCAGCCGATTCACGAGCACCGTCTTGCCAACGCCGCGGAGACCGAGCAGCATTAATCCCTTCGCGGATCGACCTGCGAGCGTTCGATCGAGCGCGATGTCGGCGCTTTCCAGGATTTCTTGGCGTCCCGCCAGCTCAGGAGGCTGTGTGCCAGCGCCGGGCGAGTACGGGTTTCGTCGCGGATCCATGGAACGCAAAATGACTGAGTTTATCTATTTTATCAAGATGGCCAATAAACTCGATAAACTCAGTCATTTCGCTCCGACCGTCGCGCCGCCCAGTCCGATTTCGTCAGCCGCCAGATTTCGGCTTCGGTGTAAGCTGGATCGACGAACTGCGCCGGCCGAATATCGATCAGTCGCACGCCCGCGCGCAGCTTCACATTGCGCGAGCGCCGGTTGCCGCGCGCGTTCTTGAAGATCAGCTCCTCGAAGCCGAGCGTCTCGAAGGCGTAGTCCGTCACGCGGTCCGCCGCCTCGGTCATGCAGCCTCGGCCCCAAAAATCGCGGCCGAGCCAGAAACCGCGATTGTCCGGCCGCGCTTCGCGCCAGAGATCGATCACGCCGATCGCGCCGTCGACGCCATCGAGATGCAGCGCCCAGAACCATTTGCTGCGGCCCTGAACCGGCAGCACCTGCTCGCGAATGAAGCTCAGCGCGCCGTCCGCCGGATAGGGCCACGGCACGCCGCGCCGGAGATGGCGGATCACTTCGTAGTCGGCGAAGCGCGCCTGGATGGCCGGCGCGTCGGCTTCGACGACCGGCCGCAAGGTCAGGCGCTTTGTCGATAGGATCGGCGTCGTCATCGACCTCGGCGGGGCGCGCGGCTACGCCTTGCCCTTCTTCGGCTTGTAGGTCGCGTCCTCGGCGATGCGGGCGGACTTGCCGCGGCGCTGGCGCAGATAGTAGAGCTTCGCCCGGCGGACGCGGCCGCGGCGCACCACGGTGACGCCCTCCACGATCGGCGAATAGAGCGGAAACACCCGCTCGACGCCCTCGCCGAAGCTGATCTTGCGCACGGTGAAGTTGGCGTTGATGCCGCCGCCGCTCCTGCCGATGCAGACGCCCTCGAAGTTCTGGATCCGGCTCTTGTCGCCCTCCTGGATCCGCACCGCGATGCGCAACGTGTCGCCGGCGCTGAAATCGGGGATTTCCTTCTTCTGCGCCAGCTCTTTCAAATGCTCGTCTTCGAGCTCTTTCAGCAGGTTCATCGCTCTACTCCTTGCGCGCCTTCCTCTGCGCGTCCTCGTTCTCGCCCTCCGAGCGCTCCGCGCGCGCCGCGTAGGCCCGCCAGAGATCGGGACGGCGTTCTTGCGTCGTCCTCTCCGCCTCCATCCGGCGCCAGGCCGCGATCTTGGCGTGATCGCCCGAGAGCAGGATCTCGGGGATCGCGCGGCCTTCCCAAACGGCCGGCCGCGTGTAGTGCGGATGCTCGAGGAGCCCGTCCGCGAAACTTTCCTCGTCGAGCGATCTCGGATCGCCGATCACGCCCGGAAGCAGGCGGATCACGGCGTCGAGCACCGCCATCGCCGGGATTTCGCCGCCGGTATAGACGGCGTCTCCGACGCAGATCTCCTCGACGCCGCGCGCGTCGAGCGCCCTCTGATCGACGCCCTCGAAGCGCCCGCAACAGAGGATGACGCCAGGCCCCGAAGCGAGCTCCCGCGCCCGAGCCTGGGTCAGCGGCCGACCACGCGGCGACAACCACAAGACCGGCGCCGCGCCCGCCGCCGCTTTCGCCTGATCGATCGCCGCCGCCGCGATATCCGCGCGCAGCACGAGGCCAGGGCCGCCGCCCGCCGGCGTATCGTCGACCGAGCGGTGCTTATCGCGCGCGAAGTCGCGAAAGTCGAGGGTTTTGAGCCGCCAAAGCCCTTTCTCCAGCGCCTTGCCGGTCAGGGAAAGCCCGAGCGGCCCGGGAAACGCCTCTGGAAAGAGGGTCAGAACGATCGCGACATAGGGCGGGCGCGCGCCGGCGCTTTCGGGCATCCGCTTTTCCTCATGGCGCCGGGTCGGGCTTGAACGCCGCTCGGCGCGCCTCCAGCGTTCGGCTTCAAGTCGTCTGATACGATATCGACGTCGATTAGGCGAAACCCAAGCTGACCTCGCTCGCCGTCCCGTCGCCGGAAGAAAACGCGATCTGGAACGCGCTCACGCGCGACGAGCAGATCGAGGTTCAGCGCGACGATCGAGAGCGCATTCGAACCATTCGCAGCCGCCTTGCTCCAGCTTGGTCGTCGGCTCGAGTTGCAGTCCTGCCGGCCTTTGGCCGGCTGGCGACCGACCCGCCCCCCCGGGGCGGTCGCCTTGCGACCACCCCGCGGGTCGGCCGCCGCTCAGCTCCAGCGTTTCGGCTCCGAATGGTTCGAATGTGCTTTAGGTCGATGCAACGCCGATGACGCCGTCATCCCGGGATGACGCCGTCATCCC
>CAZPTD010000309.1:0-5258 GCA_964588915.1 uncultured Neomegalonema sp.
ATTTCTCCATTCTGATGGACCTCTGCGGTACCGCGGTCCCTACCGCGCCGCGGCGCGACGTACGGCCGGGCGGCGTCACGTTCCTCGCGCGCGCCGGCCGGGCCGCGACCGCCGCCGCGCTCGCCGAGCGGCTCCATCACGCGACGGCGCGCGCCCTCGGCGCAACGGGCGCGCCCGTGCCGCCGCTCCGAGACCGGCCGGCAAGGGCCGGCGCCGGCGAGATCGCGCTCGCGGTGGTCGGCGCGCATCTGTCCGGTCTGCCGCTCAACCCCGAGCTGACCGCGCGCGGCGGCCGGTTCTTGGAGGCGACCGAGACCGCGCCCGACTACCGGCTCTACGCCCTGCCGGGCGGCCCGCCGGCGCGGCCCGGCCTTCTGCGCGTCGCCGAGGGCGGCGCGTCGATCGCTTTGGAGATCTGGGCGCTGCCCGAGGCGGGTTTCGGCGCCTTCGTCGCCGGCGCGCCGTCGCCGCTCTCGATCGGGACGCTGAAGCTCGCCGACGGCGGATCGGTGAAAGGCTTCCTCGTCGAGAACGCCGCCGTCGCCGCGGCGCGCGACGTCACCGCGTTCGGCGGCTGGCGCGCCTATCTCGCCAGCGAGGCCTGAGCGACGCCGAGCGACGAGCGGCGAAGAGCCGCGAGGAGCAGGCTCGCTCGTCGAGGCTCTTCGCCTCTCCTCGCCGCCTGACCGCGCCGAGCGTTCGACGCGGAGACGAGATTTCCCTCGTCTCACGCTGGAGACGCAGCGGCGGTCGGCCCGGATCGGGCCATGCGGCGCCTCGAGACCTCGCAGAGCGCGGCCTCAGCGCCGTCGCCAGCGATCTCGCGCTCGTCTTCGAGCCGGCGCTCCTCGTCGATCTCGAGGCTTTCCTCGCGGCGGGACGCGCCGCGCTCCAGGCGCAGTTCGAAGCGGCGCCGGCGGTCATCCGAAGAGCCGCTTGAAGCGATCGACGTTCAGCCGGAAGCCGGCTTCGAAATCGCCGTCGCCCGAATGGTACACGCTTTCGAACGAGACCACGCCATCGTAACCGTCGGCGCGGAGCGCGTCGGCGATCGGCTGGAACTGGTCGGCGAGCTGACCCTCGCCCATCGGCCGCACCTCGAGCGTCGCCTTCGGCGTGTCGACCTTGACGTCCTTGATGTGGACATGGCCGAGATAGCCGCCGCGAAGCGTCTCGTAGCCGTCCGGCCACGCCGTCTCATGCGCCCAGCAGTTGTTCGCCGGGTCCCAGAGAACCTTGAGAACGTCCTTGGCGCCGAGATCGTCGATCAGCTTGCGAGCGGTCCAGGCCGAGTTCACCATCGTGCCGTTGCCGGTCTCGACGACCAAGGTCACGCCCTCGGCCCGCGCGAGCTCGACCGCCGGCGCGATCAGCGGCAGCTGCGCGTCCCAGGCGCCCTTGGCGACGTTCCATTTCTCGGCGCCGTGGCTGCCCCAAAGGATCATCTCCTTCTTGCCGGTCATGATCCGGACGAGCGGCGAACCGAACTCGTGCGCCATCTCGATGCAGCGCTTGAGCGCGTCCATATGCTTGACGTGCAGCGGATCGCCGGGCTCGGACTCGGTCACGCGCATGCCGGCGAAGACGTGACGCGAGACGCAGCACACCTTCTTGTCGTGACGTCGGATCAGCTCCAGAGCCCTGGCGCGCTCGGCGGCGTCCAAGTCGCCGACCTCCTTGTCGTAGATGAATTGCAGCTCGGCGAACTCGAGGCCGAATTCGTCCATCACGCCGAGCGCATGCGCCAGATCGCGGCTGACGCCGTCGGTGATCACGCCGAGCTTCATCTCGTGCTCCTCTTCAGCGTTTCAGCTCGGCGCCGACGATGTCTTCCAACACGCGCGTCACGATCCAATTGTCGCCGGTCGGATGCTTGGTCCGGCCGGCCTCGAACAGCGCCATCGCCGTCGACGCGGTGAAGAGCGGCACGCCGAGATCGCGCGCGAGATCGAGCGAGATCGTCAGGTCCTTGCGCATCGTGTCGATATGGCTGCCGGTGCCCTCGAAGCGCCGATCGATGATCTTTTCGAGCGCGTTGTTGGCGGCGCCGCAGCCGGCGCTCGAGGTGCTGACGACGTCGTAGAGCACCTGGCCGGGAACGCCGGCCTTCGCCGCCAGCGCCGCCGCCTCGAAGGCGCCGCTGAAGATCGAGCCGATCAAAGACTGCAGGCACGCCTTGACCGTCTGGCCCTGGCCGACCTCGGTCCCGACGCGGTGGATGGTGGCGCTGACCGCCTCCATCGCCGGCCGCGCGACCGCGAACGCGTCGTCCGCGCCCGCCGCCATCATCGTCAGCGTGCCGCCCTGGGCGCCCGGGAAGCCGCCGCTGACCGGGCTGTCGATCATATGAAGGCCGCTCGCGACCTTGGCGAGCTCTGCGCCGAGCGCCTGGGCCTCGGAGGTGCGGATCGTCGCCGTCATCACGATCGCGCCGCCCGGCCGCATCGTCGACGCCAGCCCGCCGCCGCCCTCGGCGCCGAACATCGTCATTCGCGCCTGGTCGCCGTTCATCACCATGATGAAGACGACGTCCGCCGCCGCGCCGACCGACGCCGCGTCCGCGCAAGCGACGCCGCCGAGCGCCTTGAACGCCTCCATCCGCTCGGCGCTCAGATCGAAGCCGTGGGTCTCGAAGCCCGCGGCGATCAGGTTCTTCGCCATGCCCGAGCCCATATCGCCGAGGCCGATTACGCCAACTCTTGTCATGCTCGCTCCAATTTTCCGCGCCGCGTTCAGATGGGACGAGCGTATCATGGCCGACGCCGCCGTCGGAGGGGACTGCGAGAATGTCGCGGCTCCCGGATTGATTGGCGACGCGAAAGAACCGATGCATGCGTCTGGGGCCGAACGCGAGGCCAGAGAAACGCAGAGACAGGGGAGACGGCCGATGTTGAGCGCGGCTGAGAGACGCCAATTCGAGACCGACGGGTTTCTGGTCGTCGAGGACGTCATCGAGCGCGAGGAGGTCCTCGAGCCGCTAATCGCCGAGTACGAGGCGCTCCTCGCCGAGCTGTCAGCCTGCTGGATCGCCGAGGGGCGGCTCGATCCGGACGCGCCGGCGGCGCATTTCCAGGATCGGATCCGCTCCGCCTACGCCGCCGGGCTCGACTATTTCCAACCGCTCGACATCTCCTTGCCGGGCGGCGAGATCCGCGAAGACACGCCGTTCCACGCCGGGCCGGCCGCGTTTCGGCTGCTGACGTCCGAGCGGCTGCTCGATCTCGTCGAGGAACTCATCGGGCCGGAGATCGTCTCCAACCCGATCCAGCATGTGCGCATCAAGCCGCCGGCGAAGGAGCTCCACGCCGACGAGATCCGCGCCCATATCGGCGCGACCGACTGGCATCAGGACCGGGCGGTGACGCTGGAGGAGGCGGACGCGACGCGGATGGTCACGTGTTGGGTCGCCGTCACCGACGCGACGGTCGAGAACGGGTGCCTGCGCGCCGTGCCGGGCAGCCATCGGGGCGAGATGCTGCAGCACTGCCCGAACCCGCAGGTCGGCATTCCGACCTCGCTCTTCGACCCGGACCAGGCCGAGCCCTTGCCGGTCAAGGCCGGCGGCGTGATCGTCTTTCATCCGCTCACCATCCACGGCTCGCTCGACAACGTCTCCGATGAAGTGCGCTGGAGCTTCGACCTGCGCTACAACGTCGCCGGCGATCCGACCGGGCGGCCGATGTTCCCGTCCTTCGTGGCGCGCAGCCGCGGCGCGCCCGAGACCGAGCTGCGCGATCCCGAGGCCTGGCGGCGGCTTTGGGAGGAGGCGCGGGCGCGGCTCGCCGCGGCGCCGCATCAGCCGATCCATCGCTGGTCGGCCGACGCGCCGCTCTGCGCGTGATCCGCGTCGCGCTGCTCGGCGCCGGTTCGATCGGCGCGCTCCACGCCGCCAATCTCGCCGCGCATCCCGAGTTCGCGCTGACGCGCGTCGCGGATACGGATCTCGCGCGGGCCGAGGCGCTGGCGGCGCGGTTCGGCGGCGGCGCCCATGACGAGGCCGAGGCGGCGGTCGCGGCGCCGGACGTCGACGCGGTGATCGTCGGCTCGAGCACGGACGCGCATCGGGATCATGTGCTCCTGGCCGCCCGGCGGAAGCGCGCGCTCCTCTGCGAAAAGCCTGTCGCCACCTCGCTCGAGGACGCGGTCGCCTGCGTCGAGGCGGTCGAGGCCGCCGGGATCGTCGCTTCGATGGGCTTCAACCGCCGGCTCGACGCGGCGTATGCGGCGCTGCGGAACGGCGTCGCCCGAGGCGAGATCGGCGCGGTGGAGACGCTCCGCCTCGTCTCGCGCAGCGACGCGCCGCCGCCGCCCGAAAGCGCCGCGCGCTCGGGCGGCATGATCCGCGAGAAGGGCGCGCATTTCTACGATCTCGCCGCTTGGATCGCCGGCGCCGATCCGGTCGAGGCGGTCGCGCTCGGCGGCTGCCTGATCGACGCGCGCTTCGCGGATTTCGGCGACGTCGACACCGCGCTCATCGGGCTCCGGCTCGCGAACGGCGCGCTCGCGAGCTTCGAGTTCGGACGGCGCACGAGCTTCGGCTGCGACGAGATGATCGAGGCCTTCGGCGCCGACGGGCTCCTGATCGCCGATCGCCAGCCCGTCGCCGGCGCGCGCCGCCTCTCGGGCTCGGCCTGGACCGCGCCCGGGCTCGACCCGAGCTGGCGGACGCGCTTCGCCGCGACCTATGTCGCCGAGCTCGACGCCTTCGCCGCCGCGATCAAGGGCGAGGCCGCGCCGCATGCGACGCTCCGCGACGGATTGCGCGCCCAGGCGGCGTCCGAAGCGACCCTCGCCGCGCTCGCGAGCGGCCAAGCGACGCCGATCGCGCCCGTGTGGCGCCGCGGCTGAGCCGAGAACGGCCCTCGCCTTCGCCCCGAGCGCCTCACTCGCCCGACGGCGGCGGCGCATCCTCGCCCCGATCCAGCGCGAGGAGCCAATCGCGCCAGTCCTCGCCCTGATACGGATATTTCGGCTCCCAGAGCGCCGGATCGGCCTCCGCCTCGTGGCCGGGGCCGGTGACGCACCAGCGCGGCGGCTCGGACGGCAGGAAGGCCTCTTCCAACTGTTCCGGCGTCAGGCAGCGCGGGACGACGCGTTTCGCGTGATCGACGAGGTCTTGGCCGTGCGGCGGGACTGGCCAGATCCGCGCCGTATTATCCCAGGAGGCTGTGACGATCCGGGTCCCGTCGGGGCTGAACGCGGCCGAGCGCACATCGAAGGAATGGCCGCCGAGCACGGCGATCTCTTCCCCGTCCGCC
>CAZPTD010000310.1:0-5250 GCA_964588915.1 uncultured Neomegalonema sp.
ACTGCAACTCGAGCCGACGACCAAGCTGGAGCAAGGCGGCTCCGAATGGTTCGAACGCGCTCTAAACAGATCCTGCTCAAGACCGCGGACGGCGTTGCGTCGGCCGGCGTCGAAACAGCGTTAGTAGACGTTTACGCACAGCGCAGGCCGGCGGCCAGCGCTTTGTCCCGATCGAGAGCGAGGACTGCGCCGCGGCGCGGCGTGGCGCCGGGCGCTCAGAGGCCCGCCCGCGCCTCTTCGAGCAGCCGGCCCGCTTCCGAGCCGCGGATGCGGGCGATGTCGTCCTGGTATTTCAGGAGCGCGCCCAGAGTGTTGGAGATCAGCTCCGGCGTCAGCGCCACCGCGTCGAGCGCGGTCAGCGCCTTCGCCCAGTCGATCGCCTCGGCGACGCCCGGCCGCTTGAAGAGGTCCTCGCCGCGCAGCCTCTGCACGAAGGCGACGAGCTCGGCGCTAAGCTGCGCGGACGCCTCGGGCGCGCGGATCCGCAGGATCTCCAGCTCGCGCTCCGCGTCCGGATAGTCGACCCAATGATAGAAGCAGCGCCGGCGCAGCGCGTCATGGACCTCGCGCGTCCGGTTCGAGGTCAACACCACGATCGGCGGCTCGGCGGCGCGGACCGTGCCGAGCTCCGGAACGGTCACCTGAAAATCGGAGAGCGCCTCCAGAAGAAACGCCTCGAAGGGCTCGTCGGCGCGGTCGAGCTCGTCGATGAGCAGCACCGGCGCGCCGCCGTCCTGCGGCCTCAGCGCCTGCAGGATCGGCCGCGCGACCAGGAACCGCTCCGAGAAGAGCTCCGACGCCAGCGCGTCGCGGTCCTTGTCGCCGGCCGCCTCGGCGAGGCGGATCTCGATCATCTGCGCCGCGAAATTCCATTCGTAGACCGCCGCCGCGGCGTCGACGCCTTCGTAGCACTGCAGCCGAATGAGCCGCCGACCGAGCGTCTCGGCGAGCGCCTTGGCGATCTCGGTCTTGCCGACGCCGGCCTCGCCTTCGAGAAAGAGCGGCCGGCCGAGCGCGAGGCTCAAGAACGTCGCCGTCGCGAGGTCGCGGCCGCAGACATAGCCGGCTCGGCGGAGGAGCTCCTGGGTCGCGTCGACGGTCTCGGGCAAATGGCGCGTGGGTGCGGTCATGGGCGCTTCTCCTCCTGGCTCCGCTCACCCTGTTCAGGCGGGCGCTCGGATTTCAAGCGGTTCGAATTCCATCGACGCCGCAATATTGGAGCCCGTCTCTCTAAGTGATACGCCTGCTTGATACTTCAAATCTTGCGGGAGAGACGGTGATGAACGAGGCGGACGAACCGACAAGCGGTCCGGTGTTGACGTTGTCCGAGACGGCCCTGACGGAGCGCGGCCATGGCGAGGGCTTCGCCTCGGCCAACGCGCCGATCGGCCAAATGCTCGGCCTCGCCGCGCTCGGCGCCCAGCTCTATCGCGTGCCGCCCGGCAAGAAGGCCTGGCCCTACCACTGCCATTACGAGAACGACGAGTTCATTGTGGTCCTCGAAGGCGAAGGCGAGCTTCGTTTCGGGGCCGAGCGCTTCTCGGCGAAGGCGGGCGACGTGATCGGCTGCCCAGCGGGCGGGCCCGAAACCGCGCATCAGCTGATCAATGCCGGCGCGAGCGACCTCGTCTATCTCTGCGTCAGCTCGATGCGCGCGCCCGAGGTGATGGAGTATCCGGACAGCGGCAAGATCGGCGTGTTGTCCGGCAAGGCGGCGCTCGGCCCGGGCGACGCGCGCCTGCGCTATTTCGGCCGCCGACACGCCGAAGTCGACTATTGGGAGGACGAGAGCTGACGGGCGTCAAAGCAGGAAGATCGCCGCGATCCCGAGAAAGGCGAAGAAGCCGACGACGTCCGTCACCGTGGTCACGAACACCGCCGAGGAGAGCGCCGGATCGGCGCCGGCGCGTTCGAGGCCCATCGGGATGAGGATGCCGGCGAGGCCGGCGGCGAGCATGTTGATCACCATCGCCGCGGCGAGCACGCCGCCGAGCGCGAGGTCGCCGAACCAGAAATAGCCGACGGCGCCGACGATGATCGCGAAGGCGAGACCGTTGGCGAAGCCGACCAGCGTCTCGCGTCCGATGATCCGGAACGCGTTGGCGCGCGTCAGATCCTTGGTCGCCAACGCCCGCACCGCGACCGTCAGGGTCTGCGTGCCGGCGTTGCCGCCCATCGAGGCGACGATCGGCATCAGGACGGCGAGCGCCACCAGCTTCTCGATCTCGGCGTTGAAGAGCCCGATGACGAGCGACGCGAGGATCGCGGTGCCGAGATTGACCACCAGCCACGGAAAGCGCCGCGAGACGATCTCGGCCACCGCGTCGCCCAAGGACTCGTCGCCGACGCCGCCGAGGCGCATCAAATCCTCTTCGGTCTCCTCGTCGAGCGCCTCCATGGCGTCGTCGATGGTGATCACGCCGACGAGCCGCCCGTCGGCGTCGACCACCGGCGCCGAGACCAGGTGATATTTATTGAAGGCGAGGCCGACCTCCTCCTGCGGCTGGTCGACCGTGAAGACGCAGATGTTCTCCTGCATGATCTCTTCGAGGACGACCGGCCGTTTCGCGCCCATCAACACGCCGAGCGGCGCCTTGCCGATCGGCTGATGCCTCGGGTCGACGATCATGATCTCGTAGAAGCGCGTCGGCAGCTCCTCGGTCGCGCGCATCAGGTCGATCATCTCGCCGACGGTGAAATGCGCCGGCGCCCAGACGAGCTCGCGCTGCATCAGGCGGCCGGCGGAATATTCCGGATAGCTCAGCGACTGCTCGACGGCGGCGCGGTCGCCGGCGTCGAGCGAGTCGAGCACCGCCGCCTGGTCTTCGGGCTCGAGATCCTCGACGAGATAGACGATCTCGTCGCTGTCGAGATCCTTGACCGCTTCGGCGATCTGCTCGTTCGGCAGGAGCTCGAGCACGTCGTCCCGGACCGACTCGTTGAGCTCGGTCAGAACGTCCGGATCGAACGCCTCGCCGAGAAGCGCGACGAAGGCGCGGCGACGCTCCGTGCGGAGCTGCTCCAGAAGGTCGGCGATATCGGCGGCGTGGAGATCCTCGATCGCCGCCAGGAGCAGCTCGCGATCTTCGGCGTCGATCGCCTCCTTGACCGCGTCGACCGTCCGCGACCACTGCGCGTTCGCGTTGTCCTCGTCGATCTCTTCTGCGATCTCCGTCGGCCGCTCGTTCTCTTTGACGAGCTCCTCCGCGTCGCGCGTCGGCTCGACCATGGCGTTCTCCCGCGCGTGAATGGTGGGACCGACGCGTGATATCGACGCCGAGGGCCGCTTGGAAGGAAGATTTCGCGGCTATGCCGCCTCATCCTTGCGCGGCGCGTGCTGCGCGCGGCCGACGAGATGCGCGAAGACGACGGCCGCCAGCATGAAGCCGAGGGTCTCCGGCGCTTCCGCGATGACGCCGATGGCGGCGGAGAGCCCGGCGAAGCTCATCACCGCGATCGCTTCGAGCGCTCCGACGCCGGACCGGCCCGCGCCGGCCGCGTCGAGAAAGACGAACGCGCCGAAGACCGCGCCGCCGATGAAAGCGCTGCCGAACAGAACCGCGGCGCCGGCGAAGAAGCTGCCGGCGGCGCCGGAGAGGCCGGACGCGCCGAACCCGGAGGCGAAGACGCGTCCGGAGACGAACGCGCCGAGCGCGACGCTGAAGGTGAGCGCCGCCACGATCGCCAAGCCGGACGCGTCCATCGACGACAAGGACCAGTCGTTCATCGCCCAAAACACCAGAGGCGTGACCAGGACGGCCGAGAAGACGATCGCCAAGCTGGTGCGCCCTTTCGGCGTCATCGATCGAAACATCGGCGTCTCCTCACCGATCCCGCCGCGCGGGTCGCGCCGCTCAGCCGGCGGCCGGCGCCGTCCGCGCCTGCGCCAGGCCGAGGCGCAAGGCTTCCGCGAGACTGCGCCTTTCATTGGGCGTGAGGAAGGCGCCGAGCTCGACTTCGCGGCCCGAGGAGGAGAGGACGAGATAGTCCGGGACCCGCCGCGTGTCGTGGAGCGCGACCTTGACCCAATGCGGGTTGGCCTCCCAGACGCGGCGCTTGCCGCTCGGCTCGATCCGCTCGACGCGGAGCCGATCCGGCCAGAGTTCGACGATCTCGCGCACGCGGCCCGAGCGGTAGGTGAGGCCGATGAGCCCGAACAGCAGCGCGAGATCGACCGCGACGAAGGCGCCGACGACCCAGAACGCCGCCGTGCCGATGATCGGATAGAGCGGGATCGCCATCAGCGCGCTACTCAGAACCACGAGGTATCTGAAGCCGTTCCGGCTCAGCGACCGGTGCGGCCAGAGCGTGTAGCGGAGAAGCGGCGGATCCTCCTTCGGCGCATCGGCGCCCGGACCGGCCATGGTCGCATCGGTCATGGGTGAGAACCTGGCGGAAGCAGGAGAAAAGAAAAGGGGCGTCGCCGCCCCCTCTCGATGTTCTGATGTCGCAAGCCGGCGCTAATGCGCGCCTTGCGCCGGCTTGTTCCGGAAGTCCGGCAGCACGTCGTAGGTGTGCTCCGGCGGCGGCGAAGAGAGCGTCCATTCGAGCGTGTCCGCATGTTCGCCCCACGGGTTCGACACCGTCTTCTTGCCGCGCGCCATCGCCCAGACGACGAGCGCGATGAAGAAGATGAACGACGCCGCGGCGATGAACGCGCCGATCGAGGAGACGTAGTTCCAGTAGGCGAACTGCTCCGGATAGTCGATGTAGCGCCGCGGCATGCCGGCGAGGCCGACGAAATGCTGCGGAAAGAAGGTGATGTTCGAGCCGATGAACATCAGCCAGAAGTGGAACTTTCCGGCCAATTCCGGAATCTCGCGGCCGGTCATCTTCGGGAACCAGTAGTAGATGCCGCAGAAGATGCCGTACACCGCCCCGAGCGACATGATATAGTGGAAGTGCGCCACCACGAAATAGGTGTCGTGATAGACGCGGTCGGCGCCGGCTTGGCTCAGCATGATGCCGGTGACGCCGCCGAACGTGAACAGGAAGATGAAGCCGATGGCCCAGAGCATCGGCGTCTTGAAGCTGATCGAGCCCTTCCACATCGTCGCGATCCAGGAGAAGATCTTCACCCCTGTCGGCACCGCGATCGTCATCGTCGCTAGCATGAAATACATCTGGGCGTTCAGGCTGAGGCCCGACGTGTACATATGGTGCGCCCAGACGACGAAGCCGAGGATGCCGATCGCCGCCATGGCGTAGACCATGCCGGCCAGTCGGGTGCTCTCCCAGGCCAGCACGCTG
>CAZPTD010000311.1:0-5231 GCA_964588915.1 uncultured Neomegalonema sp.
GACCTCGAAGAAGGCGGCGACGAACTCCTCCAGCACCCATTTGAGATGCGCCATGTTGACGTCCCGGCCGATCGCCATGCCCTCGACCTGATGGAACATCGGCGTGTGCGTCATGTCGAAGTCCGACCGATAGACCCGTCCCGGCGCGATGAATCGCACCGGCGCGCCCTTGGCGATCAACGTCCGGATCTGCACCGGCGAGGTGTGCGTCCGAAGGACGTGCTTGGTCCCATCGGGACGCGGCGTCATGTAGAACGTGTCCTGCTCCTGCCGCGCCGGATGCTCCGGCGGAATGTTGAGCGCGCCGAAATTGTGGAAGTCGCTCTCGATCTGCGGCCCCTCCTCGAGGCTGAAGCCGAGATCGGCGAAGATCGCGGTGATCTCCTCCATCACCTGGCTGACCGGATGCAAGGTCCCTTGCCGCGTCGGCGCCTGGCTCGGCCGCGGGCTCAAGGTGACGTCCATCCATTCCGCCGCGAGCCGCTCCTCGAGCGCCGCGTCCTCGAGCGCCTCCTTCTTGGCCTTTATCGCGGCCATGACCGCGTCCTTGAGCGCGTTCAGCGCCGGGCCGGCGGTCTTGCGCTCTTCGGGCGACATCCGGCCGAGGTCGCGCATCCGGAGCGCGATCTCGCCCTTCTTGCCGAGCGCCGCGATCCGCGCCTCCTCGAGCGCGGCCTCGTCCCGAGCCGCCGCGACCCGCGCGAGCGTCGCCGCCTTCAACTCGTCGAGATCGGTGATCTCCGCTCCGTCCATCTTCTCCTCGCAAGCCCCTTGGCGCGCCGATATCCGCGGTCGCCTTACCATGACCGGCGCGCCGATCGAAAGCCCTCTCGGCGCGTGGTCGGAGACGGGCTCGACGCTGTTCCACATCGGATCGGGCCGAGGCCGATCGAGCCGACGTGAGCGGCGCGCAGTTGCGCCGGGCGGCGCTTCGGTCGATCTCTTCGCGGTCAAGGCGGCGCGGAGGCGGACGATGGAGATGCGCGAGGTGGCGATCGGCGGTTCGGCCGGACGGGTTCGGGTCGCGGTCCGGGAGGTCTATTCCGGTCGGTTCTGGGACCGGGTCGCTTCGGGCGACTGGGAGCCCGAGACCTTCGACTTCTTCCGCAAGCACGCCGGGCCGGGCGTTCTGGTGCTCGATATCGGCGCCTGGGTCGGGCCGATCGCGCTCTTCGCCGCGGGGCTCGGCGCGCGGGTGATCGCCTTGGAGCCCGATCCGGCCGCCTGGGCGGAGCTCTCCGAGACGGTCGCGGCGAACCCTGAGCTCGCGATCGACATCCGGCAAGCGGCGGTCGACCGCGCGCCGGGCGTCCTGAGGCTCTATCCGACGAAGGACGGCTTCGGCTCCTCGGCGACGACGGCGGTGGCGGCGGCGGGCGCCGGCGATCCGATCGAGGTTCCGACGGTGACCTTGGCCGCGCTCGCCGAGGAGGCGCGGCCGGAGGAGCGGCTGGTGCTCAAGGTCGACATCGAGGGCCATGAATTCGCGCTGATGGATCAGATCGCCGATCTCGTCCGATCGCGACGAGCGCCGACGCTCCTGTCGCTGCATCCGAGCGCCGTCTTCAAGGATGCTCTCTCGAAGGGCCGCAGCCGCCTCGGCGCGCGGCTGGCGGCTTGGGCGGCGGCGCGACGCGCCCTGCGGCTCCTCCGCGGTCTCGACGCCCGCCCGGCGCGGCGGCCGGGCGCGTTCCTGCCGATCTTCGTCGCGCGACGGATGGTCACGCACAAAAAAGGCCCGCGCGATTTCGAGCTCGCCGTGACGCCGCGGTGAGCGGCTATTCCGGCAGCGGCGGATCTTCGCCCCGATCCCGCGCCACGAGCCAGTCGCGCCATTCCGGCGTGTGATAGGGCCATTTCGGCTCCCAGAGCGCCGGATCCGTCTCCGCCTCATTGCCCGGACCGGTGACGCACCAGCGCGGCGGTTCCGGTGGAAGGAAGGCCGCGTCGAGCTGTTCCGGCGTCAGGCAGCGCGGGACGACGCGCGCCCCGTTCGGGCAGAGGGCCGCCGAACGCACAACGCTCGAATGTCCGGCGAGCACGGCGATCTCGGCGCCGCTCTCGGCGTCGCCGACGGCATGCCGCTCCGCGGGGCGCTCAGGCGGGCGTCCGAGGGCGCGCGCTTGCGGTTCTTTGCCGACGCATGAAGCCCGAAACGCGGCGACGCGTTCTATCTTCTTGCGCGTCGTCTCCTAGCGATCGTCTCGCAGCAGCGCCAGCGCCTCCGAGAGCCGCGCGAAAATCCGCTCCAGCTTCGCCGGATCGCGCGCGCTCGCCTGCGCTTTGCGCGTCGTGAAATCCTCCAGCGAGAGCCGGCCCTCGCCGACGTCCAACAGCGGCTCGTAGGACGTGACGATCCGCACGTCCGCCTCCGGCGCGGCGCCTGCGCGCACGTCAGCCGATCCATCGCGCAAGTCGATCCGGTAGGGCTCGCCGTCCACCGTCAGCTCGGCCGTGACGTCGTCGCCGGCGCGCGCGACGCGCCGCAGCGCCGTCTTCAAGGTCACTGCGATCGTGCGCAGATTGCCGGGCGCTCGCGGCTCCTCGTCTGGCGCGAAGCGCCCGCCGAACCGAGCAAGCTCGAACAGGAGATCGTTGGAGCGCTCGCCAAGCTCCGTCAGCTCGTAAAGGGCTGCGCCGAACTCGCCCTCGCGCCGCCGCACGAGTCCGTCATCGGCGAGCTGCTGCAGACGCGTGGTCAGAAGATTCGACGCGACTCCCGTCAATCCGGCGAGCAAGTCGGAGAACCGCGCCGGTCCGGCGTGCAAATCCCGCAGGATCAAGAGCGCCCAGCGATCGCCGACGCGGTCGAGCGCCCGAGCGATCGGGCAGAGCAGCTGGTAGCGGCGCGAACGAGACATGACGGTCCTCTGCCTCACGAAAGCGTTACTTTAAAAATTAAATCATACACTTTAATTTATCAACTTACCAAGGAGAGCCTGCTCCGGCGCGACGGGGCGCCTTTCGCCGATCGGATCTGGAGACTGGAGTCATGTCCGCCAAGCCCGCCATACTCGTCACCTCGGCCGCCGGCCGCACCGGCGCCGCCGCCGCAGTCGAGCTCCTCCAAAAGGGATTTCCCGTGCGCGCCTTCGTGCGCCGCCAGGACGCCCGCGCGGCGGCGCTGGAGCGCGCCGGCGCGGACGTCTTCGTCGGCGACCTCGACGACATTCGCGATCTGCGCCGAGCGCTCGACGGCGTTCAGCGCGCCTATCACTGCCCGCCCTTCACGCCTCACATGCTCGAGGGCGCGATGATGTTCGCAGCCGCGGCAGAGGAGGCGCGGCTCGAGGTCGTCGCCCTCATGAGCCAATGGAATCCCCATCCGCGCCATCCCTCCGTCGCGTCCCGCGGCCATTGGCTCGCCAATCAGATCTTTCGCTGGGCTCCGTCTTTCGACGTCGTGCACATCAATCCCGGCCTGTTCGCGTTCGACTACCTACTGGGTCTGCCGGCGATCGTCCATTTCGGCGCGCTCATGCTTCCGTTCGGCGACGGCCTCAACGCGCCGCCCGCGAGCGAAGACATCGCGCGCGTGGCCGCCGCCGTCCTGGCGGATCCGGCCGCGCATATCGGCAAGTCCTACCGCCCGACGGGGCCGCGGCTCCTTTCTCCGAGCGACGTCGCCGATATTCTCGGACGGACATTGGGGCGCAAGGTGCGCTATCGCGACGTTCCGTTCAGGGCCTTCTCCAGGGCGGCGGTCGCGCTCGGCTATTCGTTGGCGGAGCTGTCGCAGCTGCGCTTCTACGCCGAGGATCTGAAGCGCGGCGCCCACGCACTGGGCGCGCCGAGCGATCATGTGCGCGAGGCGACGGGCGCGGATCCGGAGCCGTTCGAGGCGACCATGCGCCGCTATCTGAGCGCGCCGCGTCTCATCCACCCGAGGGCGCGCGTAGGCTCTCGTCTCGAGGCGCTCGGGTTTCTGGCGCGGATGCTCGTCACGCCCGCGCCCGATCTCGAGGCCTGGGAGGGCGCGCGCGGATATCCGCGCCTAGGCGACCCGCAGACGGCGATGGACAGCGAGGAATGGCGCGCCGCCGCCGAGCGCGGACGCCTGCATTTGATCGACGCCGGGCATGATCCGGCGCCGCGTCCGGCGGCGGCCTATAGTCTGATCGGTTCTGATGGAGCCAACCTCGCTCCTGTCATCCCGGCCAAGCGCGAAGCGCGCAGAGCCGGGATCCAGGGCCAAGGGGCCGAGCGTGCGGCGAACTGGCCCTGGATCCCGGATAAGCCTGCGGCTTTCCGGGATGACGGCGTCATCCCGGGATGACGGCGTCATCAGCGGTGCATCGACCTCAACAGATCCTGCTCTGGCGCCGCCGTCAATTCCAACCGCTCCATCCAAGGAGGATTTCATGAGCGCTCTCTTCATCTCTCGCGTCACGTTCAAGGATCGGGCGAAGTTCCAAGAGTATCTTCGCCTCTCGAAGGAGACCGCCGCGCGCCACGGCGCGCAGCTTCTCGCCAGCGGCCGCGCGCCGCGCGCGCTCGCCGGCGAGCCGGCGCCGCACGACCTCGCCGTCGTCGTGCGCTTTCCGAGCGTCGAAGAGCTGGAGGCTTGGCATGCGTCGGACGCGTATCAAGCGCTGATTCCGCTCCGGCTCGAGGCGTCGGATCAGGAGATCACCGTCTACGAACCCGTCGCCTAGCAGCCCGCCGAGCGCGCGCAGGCGCGCGCGCTCGGC
Organism: uncultured Neomegalonema sp.; assembly: GCA_964588915.1. GTDB lineage: Bacteria > Pseudomonadota > Alphaproteobacteria > Rhodobacterales > Rhodobacteraceae > JALEGB01. Next base: position 4,692 of record CAZPTD010000311.1, read on the forward strand.
GGAACCTACGGGCCCGTCCGTCGCGATCGATGGCTTAGCCGACGCCGCCATAGGGCACGCCCGCGAGGTCGCGCATCTCCTTCTTCCAGGTGGTGAGGTCCTCGGCCGAGAATTTGGAGAGGTGGTCGTGGCCGCAGGCGCGGGCCATGACCTGCATGAGCTCCACCGACGCCTCGAAGAAGTTTTTCAGGCGCTGCGCGGACTTCTCGACCACGAGCCGGCTGACGAGATGCGGCTTCTGCGTCGCCACGCCGACCGGGCAGTTGTTGGTGTGGCAGGCGCGCATGGCGATGCAGCCGATCGCCTGCATCGCCGCGTTCGAGACCGCGATCGCGTCGGCGCCGAGCGCCAGCGCCTTCACGAAATCCGCCGGCTTCCTCAGCCCGCCGGTGATCACCAAGGTCACGTCGCGCCGATCGAGCCGGTCGAGATGGCGCCGCGCGCGGGCGAGCGCCGGGATCGTCGGCACCGAGATGTTGTCGCGGAAGAGGAGCGGCGCCCCGCCAGAGCCACCGCCGCGCCCCACCAGGAAGCACTAGT
>CAZPTD010000312.1:0-245 GCA_964588915.1 uncultured Neomegalonema sp.
CCCGAGCCGGTGAGCCGGTCGATGGTCGAGTGCGAGGACCGCCGGCTGAGGTAGCAGGTCGTCGACTACATCTGCGCGGCGGTGGAGAAGGCGGCCGGCAAGGCGGCGGCCTAACGACCGTCGCGCGCGACGCGCCGTTCAAGCGCGCCGCAGTCGTAAATCCAGAAACTCGCAAGGTCCCGACGCGACGGGTACCGCCGCAATACCCGCGGCGCGATACGTAGCGTCGGGAGATAAGGATAAAA
>CAZPTD010000312.1:255-5121 GCA_964588915.1 uncultured Neomegalonema sp.
CCTCTCGTTCCCCCGCCCCTCTCCCCGCGGTGCGATCCGTCGCGTCGGCTCTTCAGAATAAAACGACAGGATCTTGCACGACCATTTTTGCGCCAATGTGGGGCGCAGTTGCGGATCGAGAAAGTAAAGCGGTCCTGCAATAAACTCGTATAGAAGGCGAATTTTACCTTCTCTAATAGTCGCGGTTTACGAAGCCGCAGCCGCGCACGAGTACGCTCCACGCTATCGAGACAACGGCTTTGGGGTGCGAGCGATGGCTGGATCTTCTTCGGGGCAGGCGGGGCGCGATTGGCGCACGGCGGCGCGCGTTTACACGGTGCTGGCCGTTCCCATGATCGGATTGATCATTTTCGCGGCAATGCTGCTGTCGGACGCGTACAGCGAGCGCGAGCGCGCCGTCGAGCTTGAGCGCACGATCGCGCTCGCCGATGACGCGAGCCGTCTTGCGTATGAGATGCAGAAGGAGCGGGGATACTCGGCCGGCTTCGTCGGGTCGGGCGGCGCCGAGTTCGCCGATGCGCTCGCGGCGCAGCGGCGGACGACCGACGAAGTGATCCGCGAGGTCTCGAGCCGGCTCGCCGATCCCGAGGCGTTCGACGCCGACGACGTCGCGCGTCGCGAGCGCGCCCGGACGATCGCCGCGGCGTTGGCGGAGCTCGACGCGATGCGCGGCCAGGTCGACGCGATCGAGACGACGGTGCCGGATCTCGCTCGTTTCTATACCGGCGCCATCGTCAACTTGCTCAGCGTCTCCGACGATCCGCTGCATGGCGAAGGCGACGCCGTCGCCGAGGTCATCTACAACAGCATTCTCATGGCGAAGGAGTTCGCGGGCCGCGAGCGCGCCGCCGGAGCCGCCGGCTTCGGCAGCGGCCAATTCGATACGCCTAAGCTCGCCTGGTTCCTGAACATGCAGGATCGTCAGAGCTTCCTGTTCGACCGGATTCGGAGTCTGGCCCCTGAGGACAAGATCGAGATGCTCGAAGCCGCGCTCGAGAGCGACGCCGCCGCGCGTGTGCGCGAGCTGCGCCAGCTCGCGCTCGACAGCGTCGCGACCGGCGATCTTCAGGGCGTCGGCGGCTCAGAGTGGTTCGCCGCCTCAACCGCGTATCTTGGCGAGTTGCTGAAGGTCGAGCGCGCCTTCGTCGCGACGCTGCTCGAGATCGGCGCCGACCGCAAAGCCGCGGCGACAACGCATCTGATCGTCGTCGGAGCGATTGTTCTCGGCCTTGTCGCCTTCGCCGCCATCTTCGGCGCGGGCACGCTGGCGGGCATGGTCAAGACGATGCGCGGCGTCGCCGGCGCGATCGGCGCGATCGAGCAGTCGGAAGACAATGTCCAAGTGCCGGGCCAAAGCCGCAAGGACGAGCTCGGCGTCATCGCTCGGTCGTTGCATCGGATCAGCTCGCAAGGCGCGATGACGGCCCGTGTGCGCGCCGCCGTCGTCTCGACGCATTCGCCGATCCTCGTGCTCGACGCGGAGCGCCGCGGCATCTTCGAGAACGCGGCGTTCGAGCAGTTGTTCGAGAAGAAGCGCGGCGAGCTCTCCGGCCTTCGCGCGCCTGTCGCGGACGAAACCGGCCGCTACGACTACGGCCGACTCGTCGAGGCGATCAAGGGGGCCGAGGCGGCCCGACGCACCGTTACGAAAAACAACGGCGCGACGACCTTCGAGGTCGAATATCAGGGCGTGCTGATCGAGGCGAGCCTCACCGAGGTCACGACGCGCGACGGCGCGATGATCGGCTACGCGATTCAGCTCAACGACGCGACGGACATTCGTCGATTGGAGCAGGAGATCGTCGGCGTCATCGAAGCGGTGAAGAAAGGCGAGTTCGACAGCACTGTCACGCGGATCGACGACAGGGGCTTCACGTCCACTGCGGCGCACGGTCTCAACAGCCTGATCGATCAGGTCAAGGCCTTCATGGACGAGCTCGGCGAGGCGTTGTCGTCGATGGCGCGCGGCGATCTTACGCGTCAGATGTCGGCGGATTTCCGCGGCCGCTTCGGCGAGGCTGCGGCGCATGTCAACGCCAATCTCGGGCAGTTCCGCTCCGCGTTGGCGCAGGTCGTCGAGGCGGTCGGCGCGGTGCGCGCGACCATGACGCCGATCGCGGCCGGCGCCGTCGATCTCGCTTCTCGGGCCGAGAGCCAGGTCGCGACGCTCGAAGAAGCGTCGGCGACCATGGAGGAAATGGCGGCGTCCGTTCGCGACAACGCCGGCGCCGCCGAAAGCGTCACCGCGCTGGCGGCCGACTCGCGCAGCCGCGCCGGCGAAGGCCGCACGGTCGTCGACAACGCGATGAGCGCGATGTCGCGGATCGAAGAGGGGTCGAACAAGATCTCCGACATCTTGGCGCTCATCGACAATATCGCTTTCCAGACCAACCTTCTGGCGCTTAACGCCGCCGTTGAGGCGGCGCGGGCCGGCGACGCGGGCAAGGGCTTCGCGGTTGTCGCGTCCGAGGTGCGGACGTTGGCGCAGCGCGCCGGCGAGGCGGCTCGGGACATCCGCGGTCTTATTCAAGACAGCTCGATGCAGGTCGCCGAGGGCGTCGAACTCGTGAACCGCACCGGCGAGGCGCTCCATCGCATCGTCGACGCGATCGAAGAGCTTGAAGGCAAGGTCGCGGACATCGCGGTGGCGACGCGCGAGCAGGCGGCGGGCGTCAAAGAGGTGAGCAGCAGCCTTCACCACATCGATGAAGCGACGCAGCACAACGCGTCGCTCGCCGAGAGCAGCGCGTCTTCGGCGCAGGAGCTCGGCCAGCTTGGCAATCGCCTCGCGGACGTCGTCGCGCAGTTCGAGCTCGGCGAGGCCGCGGACGCGGCGGACCGCTCCGCGGCCTAAGTTTCGGCCGCGCTTGGGGCCGCGCGCTGTGTCGGCGCGCGGTCGGACTCTTCGGCGGAGGCTTCGGGCCCAGCAATCCGCCGCGCGATCTCGAAGGCCGTCAGATCGCCCTCGAAAGGCGCCGAAAGCATCCACCGCGCAAGATCGAGCGCCGTCTTCGCGTCTCCGACCGCCGCGCCCCTCGCCGTCTCCTTCTCGATCGCGCGCTCGAGCCGGTCGGTCCATCGCCGCCAGTCGCCGAAGGAGAACCTCTCGGGCCGGCTTTTCGCGCGGTCTTCCGGCCGGAAGCCGCGATGGGCGGCGAGCGCGGCCGAGACGCTGTCGACGTTCGGCGGCTGGCGGCGGAGGAAGGCGGCGACGATCTCGGAGCGCCAGGCCAGCATATTCTCGGCGACGAGCTGGCGCCGTGCGAGCGCGCGCAAACGGTCGCTCTCGGCGTCCTCGGCGTCGGCCGGGGCGGGCCTGTCGTCATAGGCGCGCGAAAGGGCGCTTTCGCTCGCCGTCTCCGAGCCGCTGAGGCCCTCGAGGATGAAGGCGCGGCGGTCGATCTCCTCGGCCTCGACAAGCAGCGCGTCGACGAGCGCGATGAAGGCGCCGGCCGGGTTCGGCGCGCTCGGGCTCAGATCCGCCAGGTCGAGCGGCCGGCGCGTGTCCGGAAGGCGCGCCCTGCCGGCCAGGATCGGCTTGACCATGCGCCGCCAGTATCTCTCCGCGGCGCGGAGCTTCGTTCCGAAGCGCTTCCGGTCGGCGGCGAGCCGCCGCGTCGTCCGCTCGATCAGCTTGCGCCTTGCCGCGGCGCCGGCGCGCCGCCGCGCCGCCTCGTCGGCGTCGGGCCGCGCCCGCGCCGCGATTTTCGCGGCCGCCGAAACCGCGGCGGGATCGAAGGCGAGCGGCGCCGGCTTCTCCTCGAAGGCGTCGAGAGGCGGCGGCGCGTCGCCGGCGTCGCCCTTCGGCGCAAGTCGAAACGCCTCGCCCGTCCGCGCCGAGACGAACCGCATCTCATCGAGGCGACGGGCCGCGTAGTCGGCGCCGTCCTTCTGCAGCGCCGCCCAGGCGGATCCGGCGCGGCGCAGCGCCGCGACGACGTCGTCGCCGGAGAAGGAGCCCGAGCGCGCGCGCGAGCCGATAAAGAGGTCGACGGCGCCGAAGAGATGCGCGAGCCCGCCCGTCCAAAGGCCGGGCGCCGACCCGGCGTAGCCCGCCGCGACGCCGTCGCCGCCGGCGCGGAACCGCGGCAGGACCGCGCCGCCCTCCGGATCGAGGAAGTCGCGCAGAATATGCGGTAGGCGAAGGCGATAGGGCGCGGCGAGGAAGACGAAGCCGATCTGCGCGGCGGCGTTCGGGTAGAGCGCCGCGAGCCGCGCGAGGCAGGCGTCCGGCGGTCGGCCGACGAGGTCGAACGCCTGCGCCGCGTTCGGCGCGCGGCGCCAGGCGCCCGGGACCGGCCGTCGCGCGTCGGGCCGCCAGCGCGCCGCGATCGCGAGCATCTCTAGGCTGCGCTTGCCGTGCTCGGCCTCGTGAAACGCGATCGCGAGCTCCAGCATCTCCTCTATGACGCGCATCCGCGGCGCTGCGGCCGCGTCGTCGGACGCCCGCTCGGGCGCCGCCGTCTCGGCGAGAAACGCGACGAGCCGCGTCCGCTCCTCCGATGTCGGCGGCGGGTAGAGAACGGCGTCGAGATGGCGCTCCAGCTGCGCCCGACCGCTCGGCTCGCGGGCGGCGTCCTCGTCGTCGGGCGTCGGCTGCGCCCAGTTCGGCGGCGCCGCGTCGACGCCGCGGAGCCGGACGCCCTGATCGGCGAGGAACTGCCCGATCGCGATCGTCTCGACCTTGCCGAGGCGCGGAAAGCCGATGACGACGCATTGGCGGCCGCGCGGCGCGAGCTGGGCGCGGATCGCGTCGGGCGCGCCGATCTCGCGCGGGAGGCGCGGGTCGCGGAGCAGCGCCTCGACGATCCGCGCCGCCTCGCCGGCGGGCGCCGCGCTCGGCCGACGCAGGCGCTCGGCGACGCG
>CAZPTD010000313.1:0-5117 GCA_964588915.1 uncultured Neomegalonema sp.
CGAGAGGCGGCGGTTCATCATGTCGACCTCGTCCTCGGTGACGGAGAGCTTCTCGGCGATCACCTTGCGGTTCTCCGGCAGAAGGTCGCCCTCCTCGAGCGCGCCGATCTTGCCCTTCAGCCGCCGGAGGTTGAAGAACAGCTTCTTCTGCGCCGCGGTCGTGCCCATTTTGACCAGCGACCAGGAGCGCAGAATGTATTCTTGAATCGAGGCCCGGATCCACCACATCGCGTAGGTCGCCAGGCGGAAGCCCTTCTCCGGATCGAAGCGCTTGACCGCCTGCATGAGGCCGACATTGGCCTCGGCGACGACCTCGGAGACCGGCAGACCGTAGCCGCGATAGCCCATGGCGATCTTGGCGGCGAGCCTGAGATGCGAGGTGACGAGCCGATGCGCCGCCTCGCGATCCTCGCTCTCGGCCCAACGCTTGGCCAGCATGTACTCTTCCTGCGGGTCGAGCATCGGGAACTTGCGGATCTCGGCCAGATACGAGCCGAGCCCGCCTTCGGAGGTCAAAGTCGGCAGGTTGCCCGCCGTCGAAACTGCAGACGCCATCGCGCGCCTCCCTCACTCGAAATTTCGTCCGCGCGGTCGCGGACGCCCCTGGAGCTTAGGCTGTCGGTCGCGCTCTCTCGGCGCGGTGGCGAAATCCTAAGCCGTCTCCAGATAAACTGCGTTCACACTTCGTCAAGATCTACTCGCCCAAGCGTTAAGCTCCGATAAAAGCCCGATGAAATCCGCCGGCGGCGGCCGCTCGAACCGGAGCCGCGCGCCCGAGACCGGATGCTCGAAGCCGAGCAGCCCGGCGTGGAGCGCCTGGCGTCCGAAGGAAGCGACGGCGGCGGCGAGCGCCGGATCGCCGACCGGCCGGGCGCGGCCGTAGATCGGATCGCCGATCAGCGGATGGCCGACATGCGCCATGTGAACGCGGATCTGATGGGTGCGGCCGGTCTCGAGCCGGCATTCGACGAGCGCGGCCAACGGGCGCTCGCCGGCCCGGGCGAAGCGCGCGCGCGCGCAGCCCCAGGTCACCGCCCTTTTGCCGCCTTTGGCCACGACCGCCATCTTCTTTCGGTCATGCCGCGCGCGGGCGATCTCGGTCTCGATCCGGAACGCGCCGTCCGACGCGCTCACCGACGCCAGCCCCATCAGCCGCGGATCGCCGCGATCGGGCGCGCCCCAGACGATCGCACGATAGCGCCGCTCGACGCTATGGGCGGCGAACTGGACGGCGAGGCCCTGATGGGCGCGGTCCGTCTTGGCGACGACGAGGAGCCCCGAGGTGTCCTTGTCGATCCGGTGGACGATCCCGGGCCGCTCCACGCCGCCGACGCCGGAGAGCGTCGCGCCGCAATGGGCGAGAAGCGCATGCACGAGCGTGCCCGTCTCCGAGCCCGGCGCCGGATGGACGGCCATGCCGGGCGGCTTGTCGAGGACGAGGAGCTCGTCGTCCTCATGCGCGATGTCGAGCGGGATCGGCTCGGGCGCGAGGCCGAGCGGCACCGGCGCCGGCGGCGCGATCTCGATCGCCTCGCCGCCGGCGACCTTCCGCGCAGGATCGCGGCAGAGCGCGTCGCCGAGGCGCACGCGGCCCTGCTCGATCAGCGCTCGGATCCGCGTCCGGCTGAGGCCGTGATCGGCGGCGTCCTTCGGGTCGAGCGCCGCGGCAAGCGCCTTGTCGAGCCGCGCGCCCGCCGCCTCGGGCGGAAGCTCGGCCGAAATCTTGGCGCAGGAGGCCGGCTTGTGCGACAAGCCCTCGGCGTTCGGGCCCTCGGCCTTCTTGGGCGCGCTCAGAGGTTCATCATCCGTCATGACCACATCCGACCAAGCTCGCGACGCCGCGGGCCCGGAAGAAGAGGAGCAGCCGGAAGATCCGCGCCTTCGCAACCTGCGGCGGCTGGTGACGATGCTGCTCATCGTGTTGATCGCCGGCACGCTCGCCGTCGTCATCGCGCTGCTTCTAAAGCTGAAATCAATCTCTTTCGAGCCTTCTGAGGCGGCGGCGGCCGATATCGGCCTCGGCGCCGGCGAATCGCTTGTCGGCGCCGAGGCGACGGCGGAGCGGATCACGCTCCTGATCGAGGACGCCGAGACCGGCGCGCGGCGGATCGTGATCCTCGACGCCGAGACCTACGGCGTCGTCGGCGCGGTCGCCGCGGAGGAGCAGAGAGGCGCGGAATGAGGCGAGCATCGCGAGGATCCGGACGTCTTGCGGCGGCGGCGGCGCTCCTGGCGATTCTTTTGGCGCTCGTCGCGCCGGCGATCCTCGGCGACGCCGCCTGGGCGCAGCGCGACCGGCGCGAGACCGAGCGGTATCTGCGCCACGCGCTCGGCGAGATCTGCGGCGGCGAGGTGCGTCCGCGGGACGACGGCGGCTGCGACGTCCGGATCGACGAGACCGGCCTCTGGATGGAGCGCGAGTATCGCCGCAACCGCGGCTCTTCGACGTTCCGATCGGACGACGCGCGCATCCTGATCGAGACCACCATCGCCTATGACGACCGCTCGCATTTCTTTTGCGGGCCCGAGGAGGCGGACGGGCGCGCGCCGCTCTTCGTCGCCTGCCGCTTCGAGGACGCGACGCGCGGCCCGACCTGCGTGACCGAGACGCGGACGGTGCTCGAGACCGGCGCTGCGCCCCGGATCTCGAGCGTGTCGACGCCGATCGCGGCGATCGCGCGCGCGCGGCCGCGCCGCTGCGCCGAGCTCGGTCGGGCCTTCAACAGCCTCCTGCCCGGCCCGCGCGCCGGCGCCGACCCTTACGTGCGCGATCCCGGCTGAAGCCGCGGCGAAGGCGGGAGCTGTGGTCGACGACGGGCGCGCGCGCCGGCGCCGTCGGAGGGCCGTTCCGCTCGGTGAGCGTGAGCGAAATCACGCCTCCGGCCGGACACGCGCCTGGGATCCGGCGCTCACCGAAAATCCCGGCTCGGAAAGAGTTTTTTCGCCTGCTCCCGCGGATGGCGGCCGGAGGGGCGGTCGGCGCTCTCGCCGCGTCCCGGCCGGTTGACGGGCCGCTTGGCCTCGTCGGCGTGGTCGGTCGGGGGCCTCAGCGGCGCGTCGGCGAGGCGGTCGAGGAGCGGCGAGAGGTCCTCGACGCGCTCGGCCACGAGATGGGTCACCTTCGAGGTCGGATCGCGCTGGATGCGGCCCGAGACGCGCAGGAGCCGCCCGGCGATCACCGCCCGGCGGAAGCGCTGATAGATCTTTTGCCAGACCACGACATTGGCCGAGGCGCTCTCGTCCTCGATGGTCAAAAAGATGACGCCCTTCGCCGAACCCGGCCGCTGCCGCACGGTGACGACGCCGAGAATGGTCGTCCGCCTGCCGTCGGGCAGATCCGGCAAGGCGGCGGTCGGCGTGAGGGCGGGCGCCGCGTCGACGTGTCGGCTTGCCCGCGGCCGACCCGCGGAGCGGTCGCCAGCCGGCCCGAGGGCCGGCGGGGTCGCCGCTCGAGCCTTAGCCTCCATTGCGACCGGATCGGACATCGAAGCCGCCGCCCCGAAAAACCGCTCCTTCACCAGCGCCGCCGGATGACGGCGCAGGGTCAGGCGCTGGATCCGATAATCCGCCACCACCGCCTCCGGCTCGCTCTCCTGCGGCGGCGCGAAAGCCGACTCCTCGATTCCCTCGCCCTCGAGCAACGCGGCGAAGAGCGGCGGCGGCGGCAGCGCGGCCTTGGCCTCCCAGAGCGCGGCCCGGCGCGCGAGCCCGAGATCGGCGAAGGCGTCCGCCTCCGCGAGCTTGTCGATCGCCGCCTTCGAGATCCCGGCCCGCCGCGCGACGTCGGCCGGATCGAGATAGCCGTTGCCGCGCGCCTCGGCGAGGCGGGCCGCCGCCTCCTCCGAGAAGCCGCGGATCTGGCGAAAGCCGAGCCGGATCGTCAGCTCGCCGCGCGCGTCCGTCTCGATCGCGTTGTCCCAGAAGCTGCGGTTCACCGAGATCGGTCGGACCTCGACGCCGTGGCGGCGCGCGTCGCGGATGAGCTGCGCCGGCGCGTAGAAGCCCATCGGCTGCGCGTTCAGCAAAGCGCAGGTGAAGATCGCCGGATGCCGGCGCTTCAGCCAGGCCGAGGCGTAGACGAGAAGCGCGAAGCTCGCCGCGTGGCTCTCCGGAAAGCCGTATTCGCCGAAGCCCTCGATCTGGCTGAAGCAGCGCTCGGCGAACTCGGGGTCGTAGCCGCGGGCGAGCATGCCGCCGACGAAGCGTTCCCTGAACGTATGGATCGTGCCCGACTTGCGAAAAGTCGCCAGAGCCCGGCGGAGCTGATCGGACTCCTCGGGCGTGAACCCGGCGGCGGTGATGGCGATCTGCATCGCCTGCTCCTGGAAGAGCGGCACGCCCAAGGTCTTGCCGAGCACCTCCTCCAGCTCCTTCGAGGGAAAGGAGACGTCCTCGAAGCCCTGGCGCCGGCGGATATAGGGATGGACCATGTCGCCCTGGATCGGGCCCGGCCGCACGTTCGCGACCTCGTTGTCGTTATCGTATTATTACCGCGGCCGCATCCTCTGCAAAAAATTGTTCTTCCCCCGTCTCTCCTCCTGGAAGACGCCGATCGAATCGCCCTCGCAGAGCATGTCGTAGACTTCCGGCTCCTCCTTCGGGATGGTCGAGAGCGCGTAGCGCGTCCCGTGGAAATCCTCGATGAGGTCGAAGGCCTTGCGGATGCAGGTCAGCATGCCGAGCGAGAGCGCGTCGACCTTGAGGATCCCGAGCGCGTCGATGTCGTCCTTGTCCCATTCGATGACCGTGCGGTCCTCCATCGCCGCGTTCTCGATCGGCACGAGCTCGTCGAGCGGGCGCTCGGTGATCACGAACCCGCCGACGTGCTGGGAAAGATGACGCGGGAAGCCGACGAGCTCGCCCGACAACGCGATGACCCGTCCGACGGTCGGGTCGTCCGGGTTCATACCCGCCTCGCGCACGCGGTCGGGGTTGGGCGGCTCGTTCCAGCGGTCGAGGTGCTTGGCGAGCGCGTCGACCGCGTCGAGGCTGAGGCCGAGCACCTTGCCGACCTCGCGCACGGCGCTGCGGCCGCGGTACGTGATGACCTCGGCGGTCAGCGCGGCGTGCCGCCGGCCGTACCGCTCGTAGATGTGCTGGATCACCTCCTCGCGCCG
>CAZPTD010000314.1:0-5108 GCA_964588915.1 uncultured Neomegalonema sp.
CCTGCCGAACGTCGTGCTGCTGCCGCACATGGGCTCGGCGACCCACGAGGGGCGGATCGAGATGGGCGAGAAGGTGATCCTCAACATCAAGACCTTCGCCGACGGCCATCGGCCGCCCGATCAGGTGGTGCCGAGCATGCTGTAGTCCCGAGCGACGCTCGCCTCGGCTTGAACCGAGCCGCCGCAGCCGCTAAATCCTGGCGACGGTCTGCAGTTCACCGAGGCGCCGCCGCTCATTCGAGAGCTGAACCTGCCGAGCGATGACCCGTGGGTCTGTCGCCGCATCCGCGGACAAGGGCGGCCATCCGCACCCGTGCATCGGGCTCGCGATGACGGCGGGAGCACGCCCATGACGCGTCAACTTGTCGAACTAAGAATTGCCGACGTCAGCCAGTTCGCGCGCGCGTTGCGTCGCGCGCTGGAGATCTCGGCCGGCCACCAATCGACGCTGAACGCGATCGCCCGCGCGGCCGGGTATCGCAACTTCCAGCATTTGAAGGCCGAGGCGGACGGTCCCGAGACGGAGCCGGTCGATCGGCGCGCCGTCGACCGCGCGCTCGCTTGGTTCGACGAGCGCGGCCGTCTCTCCGGATGGCCCGGCCGCCACAAGATCCAAACGCTCTGCATGTGGGCCCTCTGGTCCCAATTGCCGGACCGCGCGCCGTTGACCGAGCGCGAGATCTCCGACCGGATCGACGCGCTCGCTCTCTTTCGCGACGCTGCGCAAGTTCGGCGCGCCCTGATCGACTCCGGTCTGATGCGACGGTGCGCTGACGGCTCGGAGTACCGCCGGGTCGGCCGGCGGCCCGGCGCGACGGAACGGGCGGTCGTCGCCGCCGTCGCCGCGCGGGCGCGAAGCCGTGCCGGCTCCGGCGAGCGACCGCGAGCTTAGACGGTCGTCGTCGAGGGCGACGTCTCCAACGACGATCGATCCGACCGGCGGCGGATCCGGCCCGGCCATCGCTTGGCGAGCGGCGGGCCCCGCCGATCGGTCGCGCGGCGACGCCGTCGGCCCTTTGGAGCGCGCGACGGTTCGACGATCGCGCCTCCATCCGACAAATCGGCAGGCAGACGACCTCGATTCGTGGCGCCGCTCTATCGATCGAGACGTCGCCGCGCCCGCCTGACCTCTTCGAACGCCTCGAACGGCGCGGCGACGGGCGCGGAGCGACGGACCGGCCTCTGTCGGGGCGGCCGTCGATATCGCGGCAACCGACCCGCCAGAAGAGGTAGACCTGGACCGAAGGCGGCGCGTCGGCCCGCTCGACGGTCGGCGCAGCCTCGATCCCGGCGTCGTCGGCGCCCGTCTCCTGCGCGATCGCCGAGTTGACGACGCAGAAAACGACCAGGCAGGCGAGCGCCGCCGCGAAAACACGGCGCGCCGCCGCGCGAAGGTTCGCCGAAGCGCGGCTCCAGGGCGATGTCAGCGCCGACATCGGTCGACTTGGCGCGATCGATCCATGGGGCGGACGGGTAGGTGCGCGGCCGACATCGCGCAATGACATGCGTCAAGAACGCAGACGCGCGGGCTCGAGCGCCGGGCGGCCGCCTTCGACACCCGGCGGCGTCGGCGGAGTTTCCGATCAGTCGCGGCAGACGAAGGCCGCCGCCGCAACCGCGCGCGCGCGCTTCTCGTCGGGTCCCGGCGCCTCGATCGCGCCGATGACGCGCTTGAGCTGAAGGTCGCCGATCAGCACGCCCATGTAGCAGGCCAGCGCCTCGTCCGGCCGCATCGCATGCGCCAGCTCGCCGCGCTCCGCCGCCCGCTCGAACACGCGCAGCAGCAAGGGCAGGACGCTGTTCCGTCCCGCCTCGACCAGCGCGCGCCCGAGCTCGCCGCCGCCCTCGGCGTCCGCCGCCGCGGCGCGGTTGATCGCCGCCGCCCGTTCGCCGAGCAGGAGGTCGAGGAGCGTCGCGCCGAAATTCGCCAACGCGGCTCTGGTCGGCGCGTCGCGGGCGAGCGCGTCCTCGAGCGCCGCGCGCGAGGCGGCGGCGTTGCTTCGGATCAGCGCTCGGAAGAGCCCGGCCTTGTCGCCGAACCGCTGATACAGCGTCGTTTTCGACACCTTCGCCGCGGTCGCGACCGCCAGCATCGTCGTCCGGCGATAGCCGTGTCGGCTCAAGACCTCGAACGCCGCCTGCAGGATCGCGTCCTGCCGCGCGTCCGGCGCGGGCCCGGCGCCCTGCGCATGTTTCCGGCTTTCGTTCATCCCGCTCCCGCGCGCCTCGCCGCGGCCGCGCCGGGCCGTCTTGACATCGCCAGTACCAGTGAGTATCCGAGCGGGTGTGAGTACCAAAGGGTACTGAGTCGCGCCGCGGGCGCCGTGGCCACGAGAAGGAAGCGCGATGAAGGTTCTGCGATACGGGCTCTACGGCCTTCTGGGCGTGGCGGCGCTTGGCGGCGCGGCGCTCGTCTACAGCGCGCAGAGCACGCGGGCGGAGATCGACGCGCTGGAGGAGCGGCTTCTGGCGAAAGCCGAAGAGCCGGCGCCGCTCGCGACGCGCGAGGCGGCGACGCCGGCGCCGGTGCGGCGCTACTTCGAATACGTCTTCCCGAACGGCGCGCCCGAGACGATCGCCGAGAGCGACGTCGTCGCGGTCGAGATCGAGATGGTGGGCGACTTTCGCCGCCCGCTGACGGAGAGCTTCGGGCCGACGACGGCGCGGCAGGTGGTCGACGTTCGGCGACCGAATCTCGTGTTCTCGGCCGACACGCAGGTCGCCTGGCCGATCTGGGCCGTCGCCTATGACGCGTTCATCGACGGCGAGATGGAGATGCGGGCGCGGGTGCTGTCGGCGGTCACGGTCGTCGAGGAAGGCTCGACGCCGGCCCTCGACAAGACGTCGCTGCGCCGGTGGCTGCTCGAAAGCCCGACCTATCCGACCGCTCTCTTGCCGGGCGGACCGGTCCGTTGGGAGCCGATCGACGATCGCCGCGCCCGCGCCGTCGTCAGCGCCCACGGCGTCGAGGCCTCGCTGGTCGCGACGTTTCGCCCGGACGGCGCGCTCGTGCGCTTCGACGCCGAAGAGGACGGCGATTTGACCACGCCCTATCACGGCTCGGGCGAGCACGCCGCGCGGGACGACTATCGGCTCGTCGACGGCGTCCGCGTTCCGATGGCGTTCACGATCGCGCGCGCGGCGGATGGCGAGATCCATCCGTTCTGGCGGGGTCGGATCACGCGCATCCGCTTTCGCCGCCGCTGAAGCGCGGCGGCGTCTGAAGAGAAGGTCGAGAAAAGATGAGGACTCCGCGCGCCCCGCTCTACGCGCGGATCGCGCGCAGTGCGGGCAGCCTTATCGCCAGAAAAGGTGGACCTTGACGGCTTCCGGCGCGTCGACCTCTTCGGTCGTCGGCGCTTCGATCGCCGGGGCGTCTTTCGAGAGGGACGTCAGAGTCGACATGGCCGGTTCGTCGCAAGAAAAGGGCGCGACCGACCGAGCGCCGCGCGCTGCGGCGCGCAACGACATGCGGCAAGAACCTGTCGTCGAGGACCAGGCGGTCCCGAGGCGAAGCGCAGCGCCGCAGTGGTCCGCGAGGCCGGCCCGATCCGCCGGTCCGCGTTTCGCGCTACGCGTCGACCTGAGACATGCCCGCCGCGGCCGCGAGATCGCGCAGGACCCGCTTCTCCAGCTCGTCGTCCTGGTGGATCTTCGAGAGGATCGCCCTGATGCCGAGCACGGCGACCGGACGATCGCCATCCGCGATCACGAGATGGCGGATCTTGTGCACGCCCATGATTCTGAGCGCGTCCGTCACCTTGGTCCCGAGCGGGCAGGTCACCACCTGTCGCGACATCCAGTCCGAGACCAGTTGGCTCCCGAGACGCCCTTGGCCCTCGTAGATCGCCCGCATGACGTCGTGATCGGTCACGATGCCGGCGAGCGACCCGTCCGCTTCGAGGACCGCGAGCGCGTTGAGATGGTTCTCCACCATCCGAGCGACGACGCGCTCCAGGCGGTCGGACGGATGGCAGGCGAACAGCTGGGGCCCGGCTCCGCCGAACAGGTTTTCGATCGACATAACGGTCACCTCCTTACGAGAGTGGGATCCAACCGCGTGTCGACGGAGGGTCGAGCCGCTCCGCGCACTGCGCAAGGCGGAGCGCGGAAAGGCGGCGGCCTCTGCGGGGTTGGATCAGAGCTTCTCGAGACCGCATCGGTTCCGGCCGCCGGCGGACGATCCCCAATGCGAGCGGCTCGACACATTGGCGGTCGAAGGGCGTGACGCGGCGATCGGCGTCGAATCGCATTGCATGCGGCTACGTCGTAGATCGGCGCGCCGAACAGGTCGTCGTGCTTCGCGATCATGACAACAGGCTATTATTCATACATATTGTATGCAAGGGGCCTCTTCCGTGCGCCGCTCGCCGCTTTCGCGCGCCGCGGCGGAGGGCGCCGCTCGCGACGGCCGCGCTCTTCGAAGGACCGAGAAACTCCGAAGGACCGAGAGGCTCCGAAGGCCGAGCTTCGGCTGCGCTGACGCCGGGCCGGGACCGCACGAGGCCGCGCCGCGCGATGGGATCAATTCTTGCTTGAGCGCCGGTGGGCGCGGCGTCGCCGTTAAGGTTGACGCCGGGCGACAGCTCTGGAGGCGATCCGATGAAATCCTCACTCGTGGCGGCCGGCGCGGTCGTCCTCTGTCTCTCGGCCGGCGTCGCGGCGGCGAAGGACGCAATCGCCTGCCGCGGCGACGGCGCGCTCGCCGGTTCCGCGCGAACGGCCGAGAATGCGCCGAGCGTCGAGACCGCACCGCGGCAGGCCGTCGATGCGAGCGACGGCGCCTTCTCGAGCCATGCGCGGAACGGCGTCGATCAGCGCGCCCTGCGAGGCGCGTTCGCGACGCTGACGGCTTCCTCGGCTCGGGGCGAAGATGCGCGCTCCGCTCCGCGCTCGAAACGGCGGATCGCCGAACCCGGCGCCGATCGCGCGCGTCTTCGCGACGCCGCCGTCGAGCGCTGGCTCGACATCCGGCCCTTCATCCGCGCGCGGAACACTCCATCGCCGCGTCGTCGGCCCCACAATTAGCGCAGGATCTGTTCAGGTGGATGCGACGCCGATGACGGCGTCATCCCGGGATGACGCCGTCATCCCGGAAAGCCGCAGGC
>CAZPTD010000315.1:0-5093 GCA_964588915.1 uncultured Neomegalonema sp.
GCCTCGCATTGGGTGCAGAACATGTCGCGCGACATGTAGAGCCCTTCGAGCGCCGCGTTGTTCTTCGGGTCGATCTCGGTCTCGCAGACCCACTGGAAAACGTCGCCCGGGATCAGCGCCGCCGGAACGGCGAGGCTCTCCTCGGCGAAGACGAGCTTGGCCGCGTCGAGCGCCGCGCCGTCGATCGCGGCGGAGACGAAGTCGAGATTGCGGCCGTCGAGGACGAGGTCGCGCGGCGCGTCGGCGGCCGCGTCCGGATTGCGGCGGATCGCGAGCTCGGCGCGGACGCGGGTCGCGGTCGCGTCGAGCCTGAAGTCGAGCCGGACAGTCTCGACGCGCCAGGGCGGCGGCGCGTACTCGGAAAGCTTCACAACCGTCAGGGGCGCCGGCTCGTCGAGGCCCAATAGAGAGTTCGCCATACGTGATTCCTTGCTAGCGCCTTCAGAGGTGAGAGCCTGCGGCCGGATGTCAATTCATTCGCGCAAATCGAAGGCGGTCGACCGCGGCGGCGCTTGCGCGCGTCGAGCGGTTGCGAGAGAAGCCGCGACGGAGCGGAAAAAAGAGGCGAGGGCAGGCTTGATGACGGTTGCGGATGTGAAGGGCGGCGCCGAGCGGCCGCGCGGCGACCGGCTCGGCCAGATGACGGATCAGCATCCGGTCTGGGCGCGCTGGATGGCGCTCTTCATCCTCGGGCTGGGACTCCTCCGGGTCGGCGTGCTCGCGCTCGATCTCACGCCGCTCCATTTCGACGAGGCGCAGTATTGGAGCTACGGCGAGGCGCTCGATTTCGGCTATTATTCGAAGCCGCCGATGACCGCCTGGCTCATCCGGCTCTCGACCGAGCTTCTCGGCGACACCGCCTTCGCCGTGCGCGTGCTTTCGCCTTGGATCCATGGTCTCATCGCCTGGCTGATCTTCGCCACGGCGCGGCGGCTGTTCGACGCGCGCACCGGCTTTTGGGCCGGCGCCGCCTATCTGCTGCTGCCGGGCGTCGTCGTCTCCTCGACGATCATGTCGACCGATCCGCCGATGATGGCGGCCTGGGCCGGCGCCCTCTACGCGCTCGTGCGCATCTTCGAGAAGGAGGACGCGGGCGAGAGCGCGCTTCTCTGGTGGGCGATCTGCGGCGTCGCGATCGGGCTCGGGCTCAACTCGAAATACACGATCATCGCCTTCGTCGGCGGCGGGCTCGGCTACGCGCTCTTCTCGCGCGAGGGCGCGCGGCGCGCGCGGGCGGCGGGCCCGCTCCTCGCGGCGGCGGCGGCGCTCCTCGTTTGGGCGCCGAACCTGTGGTGGAACGCCCAGAACGGCTTCGCGTCGATCGCGCATGTCGCCGAGAACGCCAACCTCTCCGATGGCCCGGCGCTCAATCCATTGAAGGCGCTGGAGTTCTTCGGCTCTCAATTCGGCGTCTTCGGACCCGTTCTAATGATCGCAGCGCTCTGGATGGTCGGCTCTTTCCGACGTTGGCGCCACGAATGGAGCTACCGGCTGCTGCTTTGGATGAGCTTGCCGCTCATCATCGCCATGACTGTCCAAGGGCTGCTCTCGCGCGCGCATCCGAATTGGGCGGCGCCGTCCTACGTCGCGCTCACCATCGCCACCGTCGCCTGGCTGCTCGATCAGAAGGCTCGGAGGTGGCTGATCGCCACGCTCGCGGTCGGCGTGATCACGCTCGTAGGCTACGCCGGTCTCGGCCTCGCCTATCAGACGAGCCCGACGACGCTGCCGCGGTTCTTCGACCCGTTCAAGAAGATGCGGCCGGAATATCTGATCTGCGAGCGCGCGATTCCGCATCTGCGCGAGGGCGAGCGGATGTTCAGCACGTCGCGACGGATCTTGGGCGTCTGCATGTTCTACGCCGAGCGCGGCCCGGACGATATCCGCATCCAAGCGCGGGTGCCGCCGGCGAACCACTATCAACTCGCCGTTCCGCTCGACATCGGCTCCGACGAAGAGATGCTCGCGATCCTATCGACCGATCGGACCGACGAGCTCCGCGACAGCTTCGAGCGCGTCGAGTTCCTCGAGATCGGCGCGTTTGCGAGCCACGGACCGCGGAAGGACAGGCCGCCGCGCCTGGTGCGCTACGGCGTCGCGCGCGTCTCCGGTTATCTCGGGCCGCCCTCCGACGACGACGAGGAGTGACGCGGCGGCGCGGCCGCGAGACGCCGCTCGCCGCGCGCGGCGGCGCGCTCGATCTGGCGTTGGCGCTCGGCGCGCCGGCGGAGCTGCTCGGGCGCCGCGTCCTCGGCGCAATGCGGGCAGGCCACGCCCAGGCGGTAGAGCGGCGAGGCGCGGTCGTCGGCCGTCAGCGGCCGCCGGCAGCCGCGGCAAAGCGTGTGGTCGAGGGGCTCGAGCCCGTGGCCGACCGAGACGCGCTCGTCGAAGACGAAGCAACCGCCGCGCCAGGCGCTGTCGGCCTCGGGCGCGCGCTCGAGATACTTCAGGACGCCACCCTCGAGTTGGAAGACGCGCTCGACGCCGATCGCGCGCAGATGCGCGCCGGCCTTCTCGCAGCGAATCCCGCCCGTGCAGTAGATGGCGACAGCGTCCGCCGCGCGCAGCGCGTCGACATGCGCCTCGGCCCAGGCGGGAAAGTCGCGAAAGCTCTCCGTGCCCGGATCGACGGCGCGCTCGAAGCGGCCGATGGCGATCTCGTAGTCGTTGCGGACGTCGATGACGACGGTTTTCGGGTCGCGGATCAGGTCGTTCCAGCGCTCCGGCGGCGTGTAGGCGGCGACGGTCTCGGGCGAGACGAGGCCGGGCGCGCCCATGCTGACGATCTCCTTCTTGAGCCGCACGCGCAGACGCCGAAAGGGCTTCTCCCGGGCCCAGCTCTCCTTGTGCTCGAGGGATGAGAGGCGTCGGTCTTGGCGGAGCTCGTCCAGGAACCCGCGCAACGCCGCCGGCGCGCCGGCCATCGTCCCGTTGACGCCCTCCGGCGCGACGAGCAGCGTGCCGATCAGCCCGAGCGCCTCGGCCCGCGCGCGCTAGGCCGCGACCCGCGCCTCGGAGACGGGGAGGGCGGCGAACCGGTAGAAGGCGGCGACGAGATAGGGCGGCTGGTCGACGGTCATGGGCGAGAAACAGCGCGAATCCGAGCAGGAGGCAAGGACCGACGCGGCGCCGCCCTCCCGGAACGCGCAACGCGATGAGCCGGGATCCGGGGCCGAACGCTCCACGGTCGCGCACCGAGGCGCCGGTCCCGGATCCGCCTGACGCGTTCCGGGCGGGCGCGCCGGCTCGGTCCGTTCGCGACCGCCGGACCACCGCATCCGCCGTCGGTCGACCATGCTTCGCCCGAAAGTATTCCTTTTGTTCTTGAAACGGCCGCAGTAGGATGGCGAGACGACCCAGCCTTGGAGACGGCGATGCTCGGCCAAAACTGCATCGAGTTCCTGGCGGCGCTGAAGGCCAACAACGACCGCGACTGGTTCGCCGCGCAGAAGGACGCCTACGAGCGCGATCTGAAAGAGCCGGGCGCCGCCTTCGCGGGCGCGCTGGCGGCGGCGCTGTCGGCGCGCGTCGGGCAGGCGCTCGAGCCCAAGATCTACCGCATCCACCGCGACGTCCGCTTCTCGAAGGACAAGACGCCCTACAACGCGCATCTCCATATCTCGGCGCGCGTCCTCGGCGGGCCGGACGAGCCCTGCTTTCTCTTCGGGCTGGAGCCCGGCCAACTCGTCCTCGGGATGGGCGTCTTCGGCTTCAGCAAGGACGGTCTGACCCGTTGGCGCGACGCGGTCTCGGGCGAGGCGGGCGGCGCGCTGCTCCGGAGCCTCTCCGATCTGGAGAAGGCCGGCATGCGGCTCGGCGCGCCCGAGCTGAAGCGCGTCCCGGCGCCCTTCGCGGCCGATCATCCGCAGGCGGCGCTTCTGAGGCGCAAAGGTCTGACGGTTTGGATCGATTGCCCGGCGGAAGAGCTCGCGTTCGGCGCGGACGGGCCGAGCGCCTGCGCCGAGAAGCTTGCGCCGCTCGTCCCGCTCTACGCGCAGCTGCGGCGGATCGTGATCCCTTAGCGCCGCGCGGCCTACTGCCCGGCGAACTTCACCGATTCGCCGCAGCCGCAGGCGTCGACGACGTTCGGATTGCGGAACTTGAAGCCGCTCTCGAGGAGCCCGCTCTCATAGTCGATCTCGGTGCCGATCATGAACATCGCCGCCATCGGCGCGATGAGCACGCGGGCGCCGTCCTGCTCGACCACCTCCTCGTGCTCGCCGACCTCCTCGGCGTACTCCATGACATACTCCATGCCGGCGCAACCGCCCTTCTTCACGCCGATGCGCAGGCCCTTCACCTTGCCGTCCGAGCCGGCCATCAACGCGCGGATGCGCGACGCCGCCGCGTCGGTCAGCTTCACCGCTTGCTTGCCTGGTATGCCGAACATCTCAATCCTTTCCCGACGCGCCTCGACGCGCCTCTCGATCCGACGGCCCGCGCGATCGGCGCGTCAGAGCATGCCGAGTTCGAGCCGCGCCTCGTCGGACATGCGCGACATGTCCCAGGGCGGATCCCACACGATCTCGACATCGACGCGCCGCACGCCGGCCACGGGCTCGACGGCGTCCGCCACCCAACCCGGAATCTCGCCCGCGACCGGACAGCCCGGCGCCGTCAAGGTCATGTCGACGGCGACGTCGTTCTCCTGCGTGATCTGCACGCGGTAAATCAGCCCGAGATCATAGATATTGACCGGAATCTCAGGGTCGTAGACCGTCTGGATCGCCGCGATCACGTCGTCATAGAGCGGATGATCGGTGCTCGACGGCTTGATCAGCGGCTCGCCTTCGGCCCTCTCGGCCTCCATGTCCAGTCCGTCGGCCATCTCGCCATCGTCCTCCCGCGCATCCTCGGCCGCGCCGGAAGAGGCGCGCTTGCGTCGCCCCGTCAAGATATGCGTATGAGCTCGTGATGGAAAGACCAACCGAAACGATAAAGTTCACGATCGACGCGACCGACGGCGCGGCGCGCGCGGGCGTCTTCGCGCTGCCGCGCGGGGCGCTGCGGACGCCGGCCTTCATGCCGGTCGGCACCGCCGCGACGGTGAAGGCGATGACGCCCGAGAGCGGCGCCGCGACGGGCGCGGATAT
>CAZPTD010000316.1:0-5078 GCA_964588915.1 uncultured Neomegalonema sp.
GTCGACGCGCTGCTGTCGATGCGCGGCGTGCGCGACGCCGACGCCGAGACCGGCGTGGCGGCCGAGGCCGCGAGGAAGGCGCTCGTCGCCGCGGTCGAGGCCGGGCTCGAGCGCGCGCTCGAGGCGATGACGGAGACGCGCGCGGCCGAGGGCGCTCGCCTCTCGGCGATCCTTTCCGGCCAGCTCGACGAGATCGAGCGGCTGGCGGCGGCGGCGCGCGAGGCGGCGGCGGCGCGGGGCGCGCGGGCGCCGTCGGCGCTCAGGGAAAGGGTCGAGGCGCTGCTCGGCGCCGAGGCGTCGCTCGACGAGGCGCGCCTCGCCCAGGAGCTCGCCCTGCTCGCGGTCAAGTCCGACGTCGCCGAGGAGCTCGACCGGCTGGAGGCGCA
Organism: uncultured Neomegalonema sp.; assembly: GCA_964588915.1. Lineage (GTDB taxonomy): Bacteria > Pseudomonadota > Alphaproteobacteria > Rhodobacterales > Rhodobacteraceae > JALEGB01. The sequence continues at coordinate 387 of CAZPTD010000316.1, forward strand.
TGTCGCCGCCGGCAGGGCGCTCCTCACGGCCGCGCCGCCGGTCGGGCGCAAGCTCGATTTCCTGACCCAGGAGCTCAACCGCGAGGCCAATACGCTCTGCGCGAAATCGCAGGACCAGGCGTTGACCGAGATCGGCCTCGGCTTGAAGGTCGTGATCGATCAGCTGCGCGAGCAGTCGGCGAATGTCGAGTAAGGATTTCGCTGTAAGATCGCGGCGAAAGCCGAGCCGACCGCGGAGGAGACCGTGAGCGAACCTATCCTGAAGACGGGCGCCCATATCCCGCGCCGCGGCGTGATGCTCGCGCTGTCCTCGCCCTCGGGCGCCGGCAAGACCTCGCTCGCGCGCCGCCTGCTCGCGACGGATGCGAACCTGACGCTCTCGGTCTCGGCGACGACGCGGCCGATGCGCGAGGGCGAGATCGACGGGCGCGACTATCATTTCATGAGCCGCGAGGCGTTCGAGGCGGCGCGCGCGAAGGGCGCGTTTCTCGAGCACGCGCTCGTCCACGACAACTATTACGCGACGCCGCGGGCGCCGGTCGAGACCTGGCTCGCCGAGGGCCGCGACGTGCTCTTCGACATCGACTGGCAGGGCGCCGAGCAGCTCCGCGCCGCGCTCCCGGACGACTTCGCCTCCGTCTTCATCCTGCCGCCTTCGATGGCGGCGCTGAAATCGCGCCTGGTCAAGCGCGGGCTCGACGCGCCCGAGGTCATCGCGCGGCGCCTGCGCAACGCCGCGGACGAGATCCGGCACGCCGGCGCTTATGATTACGTGATCGTCAACGAGGAGTTCGACGCCGCCGAGGCGGAGCTGCGCGCCGTGCTGACGGCGGAGCGGGCGCGGAGCGAGCGGCGCACCGGCCTGCCCGACTTCGTCCAGACGCTCGTCGAAGACGCCTCCGAAGACGGAGCGGCGGCGTGACCGTCTACGCGCTCGAGGGCGCCGCGCCCGAGATCGACGCGACCGCCTGGGTCGCCGAGAGCGCCGACGTCATCGGCAAGGTGCGGCTCGCCGAGGCGGCGAGCGTCTGGTTCGGCGCGGTGCTGCGCGGCGACAACGAGCAGATCGACATCGGGCGCGGCTCGAACGTCCAGGACGGCGCCGTCGCGCATACCGATATCGGCTTTCCGCTCACGGTCGGTCCGAACTGCACGATCGGGCACAAGGCGATCCTGCATGGCTGCGTGATCGAGGAGGGCGCGCTCGTCGGCATGGGCGCGACCTTGCTCAACGGCGCGCGGATCGGCGCCGGCTCGCTCGTCGGCGCCGGCGCGCTGGTGACCGAAGGCAAGGTCTTTCCGCCGCGCTCGCTGATCGTCGGCGCGCCGGCGCGGTTGATCCGATCGCTCGAGGACGACGAGGTTCAGCGCCTCCTCGCCTCTGCGCAGGGCTACGCGGCCAAGGCCGAGCGGTATCGCGCCGGCCTCGCCGCGCGCGCCTGACGAGCGGCGCCCTGGCGAGGGTTGCCAGCCGACTTCCTATGACGAAGACTGATCGACCGTCTCGCGGCGAGGCCGGGAAGCGTCGAACGCGCGTCGAGACGCGCGCCGAATGGGAGACAGCCATGAAAATGATTATTGCGGTGATCAAGCCGCATGCGCTCGACGACGTGCGCGACGCGCTCAAGGATCTCGGCGTCGAGGGCATGACCTTGACCGAAGCGAAGGGCTACGGGCGCCAGGGCGGCCATACCGAGATCTATCGCGGCGCCGAGTATCAGATCGAGTTCGTGCCGAAGCTGCGGCTCGAGATCGTCGTCGAGGACGGCCGCGCGCCGGAAGTGGTCGAGACGGTCGCGAAAGCGGCGCGGACGGGCAAGATCGGCGACGGCAAGATCTTCGTGCTGCCGGTCGAAAGCGCGCTGCGCGTCCGCACCGGCGAGACCGACGCCGAGGCGATCTGACGCCGGACGGGCGCATAAAAAAATCGTCCGACGGCGGTGTCGGACGACTCTGATTGCCGAGCGGCAGACGGCGGTTCGGTGGCTCTCAAACCGTCTCGCGCAGCAATTCGTCGATGCGGCTTCGCTCTCGGGTCGACGCTTCGGTCTTTGCGTTGCGGCGTTTTTTCGCGTTGCTCCCTGAGCGCGTCCTCTTCGACGCTTCGCTTGGTCCTTCGATGAAATCCCGTCGGTCTACGCGACCTGCGGCCGGTCGATACGCCGCGGGATCCGATCGTCGGATCAGGCGGCTGCTTCGGCCCGGCCCTTGTCAGCCGTCGCCGCGTTGGCGGAGACAGCCTGGCGCCAGGCGGTGGGTCTTCGACGTCGGCGGCGCTCCTCAATCCATCTACTTCGCGGGTCCCGCCCGCGCTTGACCTCTGTGAAGCAAACCCGCGCCGGAGCGACGGGTCTCAGCTTTCGGCTTGGTGCGTTCACGGCTCTGTAAATGATCGGCACTCCCCGCTGGCGGTTCAAGGATGCGTCTCTGCGTGTCCATAACGCTTCTACATACACGCACACTCTGTGCATGGAGTCAAGATCTGGTGGATTTCCACAAGAAGTTGCCCTCCTGAGGTTGAGTCTGCGCAGGGGAAAGCGCTCGTCGGGCGAATGGCTGCGACCTCAGAAAAGACGTCGCCGTCGGCGCGCCGAGCGCGCGCCGTCGCGGGAGCCCCGCGCGACGGCGCCAGAGCGCCGGTCGACCGTCCTCTCTCCGAAAATGATGTGTCGCCCTTCTTCCCATCGGAGCGTCTCCCCATGCAAAAGACTAGGGGCCGGCGATGAGGATTCGGTGAAACCGAGCGCTTAGGCGATTCTAAAAGCGCTTGGCCAAGAGGACGTTGCTTCAGACCGACGCGGCGACGAGAACGCGTCCCGGCTCCTCGCCGAAGCTGAGCTCGGCCCGCAGCCCGCGGGCGAGGCGGTGCGCCCAGAGCGCCGGCGCCTCCTTGGAGAGAAGCGGGCCGTCGCTCGGATCCCAGCCGCCATCCGCGAGAAGCCGCTGCGTCTTCTCCTCGAAGCGCACCGACGGCCCTTCGCCCATGGCGACGAGCTGGAGCCGCGGGCCGCCGATCACCGCGATGCGGAGCACGCCGCCGCGCGGCAGCGCCTCTTGGGCGACGAGCGCGATGCTGAGGAGGAGCTGGACGCAGCGCCGCGGGACGGTTTCTTCGCCGGGCTGCCAGTCGAGGCTGACGCGGCCGCCGGCGAGATAGGCGCCGAGCAGCTCCTCGAGCTCGGCCGCCTGCGCCGCCTCGCCGCGGCCGCCGCTGGCGCCGAAGACGGTGCGGAAGAACTGCAGCCGCGCGTAGGCGAGCGCCGCGCCGTCCGAGATCAGCTTCAGCGCCTGGTCGCGCGCGCCCTGATCGGCGCCGTTCATGTAGTCCAGGCCGCTCATCACCGCCGTGATCGGGCTCGAGAGGTCATGGCAGACGCGCGAGGCGATGAGCGCGGCGATCTCGTCGCCATCGATTGGATAGGCGCCGGCGGCGCGAGCGGCGGTGTGTGTCACGGATCGTCCCTCGTTTCAGCTGACGGCCTGTAGTATAGCGAAACGCGGTTAACAACCAGCCGACGCGCGCCGGCGGCGTTGGGGAAGTTTTCGCCATATCCGGCGCGCGGGCCCAGCGGAGGCGGTGATGGATCTCTTGGAGGTGGGCGCGCTCGTGCGCCATCCGGATCGGCCGGATTGGGGGCTCGGCCAGGTGCAGTCGATCATCGGACCGCGCGTCACCGTCAACTTCGAGGAGGCCGGCAAGCAGGTGATCGACCGCCGGGTGATCACGCTCGAGCTCGTCGAGTTCGACAGCGGCGCTTAGCGCAGAGCGGGCGGCGCTCGGAGCCGCGACGCGGCGCGTCTAAGCGCTCGACGCCGAGCGCTCGGCGCTCACGCCGGAACGACGATCAACGTCGCGCCCTCGATCCGGACGATCTTGAGCGCGTCGTCCTTCGCCACCACCGGCGGCGCGCCGGCGCTTTCTATTCTCGCGCTCCATTGGCTGTCGCCGAGGCGGACGCGGCCCTCGCCGCTCTTGAAGTCGACGAGCGCGAACACCGTTCGGCCGGCGAGCTGCTCGGAACGGCGGTTGAGGAACGGCTTGTCGCTCACCGCCGGTCCGATCCGGCCGCGGAAGTAGTTGCGCCCGAGATAGGTCGTGGTGACAGCGGTGACCGAGAAGACGATCAGCTGCCAGTGCAGCCCGAGATCCTCGGCGAAAAAGACGAGGACCGAGACGGCGAGCGCCGCGAGCCCGGTCCAGATCAGGAACAGGCTGCCCGTCGCCAGCTCGAGGATCAGAAAGAGAAGCCCGACGCCGAGCCAGATCCAAAACGGATCAATCGGCCACTCCATCTTCGGTCCCTCCCTCTTCGCGCGCGCGCCGGAGCCCCGGCCGCGCGCGATCTTCGCGCCTGGATATGGCGGCTCTGAGGCCGCAGCGCCAGCGCGCCGCCGGCGACGCCTATCCGCCGCGCCGCGTCATCGCCTCCTTGGCGAGCTCGGCGACGCCCGCGACCGAGCCGATGACGTTCGCCGCCTCGAGCGGCAGCATGATCACCTTCTGGTTCTCCGCCGAGGCGATGTCGCGCAGCGCCTCGGTGTATTTGGTCGCGACGAAGTAGTTCACCGCCTGCACGTCGCCCTCGGCGATCGCCTTCGAGACCATCTCGGTCGCCCGCGCCTCGGCCTCGGCCGCCCGCTCGCGCGCCTCGGCGTCGCGGAACGCGGCCTCGCGCCGGCCCTCGGCTTCGA
>CAZPTD010000317.1:0-5037 GCA_964588915.1 uncultured Neomegalonema sp.
GGACGCGCTCCTTGCCGGCCTCGATCGTGCGCCGGAGCCCGCCGGTCTCCTGGATGTTCATGGTGTGAAAGAGCGGCCCGCGCTCGAGCCCGTAGGCCTCCAGGAGAAAGTCGATCTGGTTGACCTCGCAGCCGAGCCCGACCAGGAGCACGCCGGCGAGGTTCGGATGGCGCGCATAGCCCCAGAGCACGCGCTGGAGATTGGCGAAGCCTTCGCCGCTGTCGGCCATGCCGCAGCCCGTCGAATGGGTGAAGGCGACGACGCCGTCGACATTGGGATAGGCGGCGAGGTCTTCCTCGTCGAAGGCGTCGGCGATCCGGCGCGCGGCGGTCGCCGAGCAGTTCACGGACGTCAGAACGCCGATGAAGTTGCGCGTGCCGACCTTGCCGGAGGGGCGGCGGAAGCCGTCGAAGGTCCGCGCGGCGTCGGCCGCGTTCGGCTCGCCGGGCCGAAGGTCGGTGCCGAACTCGTAGTCGTAGTCGGTCGTGCGGAAGGAAAGGTTCTGGGTGTGGACATGCGCGCCCTCGGGAATGTCGGCGCTCGCATAGCCGATGAGCTGGCCGTATTTCAGCACCGGCGCGCCCTCGGCGATCGCCGACGCCGCGACCTTGTGGCCGGACGGGATCGGCTCGACGACGGCGAGACCGCCATGGCGGCCGGGCTCGAGCCGCCCGAGCGCGATATAGACGTTGTCGGCGGCGTTGAGCTTCAGCAGGCGGTCATTGGTCATCGCGTTCCTCGGCTGCGATCGGGCGCTCTCATCCGGCGCCCGGCTTCGGCTCTCGCCATCCAACCATCTCCAGACCGTCGCGCATATGCCGGCTGTCCTCCGGATCGCGATAGCGCAGCGCGATCCCGACGGGCTGATGCGCGCAGGCGCTCAGCAAGCGGCGCGCCTCCTCGACGCGATCCTGATAGGCGAGCGCGACGGCGCAATAGACCTGCGCATGCGGATAGTCGGACCGGACGGTGAGCGCCTTGCGCGCCCAGGCCTCCGCCTCCGCGTAGGCGCGCGCGCTCAGGAGGATCCGGGCGACGACGCCGAGGAAGGTCTGGACGCGCGGATTGCGTTCGTTGAGCTCGACGCCGAGCTTGGCGCTGTCGAGCGCTTCGCCGCGCGCGCCGCTCGCGTCGAGCACGTCGCCGAGCACGATGCGCGAAAAGGCGTTGCCCGGATTCAGCTTGACCGCCTCGCGCGCCTCCGCGACCGCCAGGTCGTGATCGCCGCGCCAGAGACGTCCGTAAGCGAGCACGTTGCGCGCGACAGCGTCGCGTCCGTCCAGCCGGACCGCCGCTTCCGCCGCTTCGAGGCAATCGCGACGCCACTTCGCCCGATCCGGCGCGAATGCCCAGAAGAGATCGCGATGACACGTATAGGCAAGGCCGGTGAAGGCCTTGCCGTATCGCGGATCGCGCTCGATCGCGCGCTGGAACATGGCGCGGGCGCGCCGGTTGCCGTCGCGAGTGAACTCGCTCAGCAGCGCCGCGCCTCGGTGGAAATAGTCCCAAGCGTCGAGCGCGTCGTCGGTCTTGGCCAGAGAGAGGGCCGCTTCGTGCCGCTCGAGTTCCGGTATGATCGCCGCGGCGACCCTGCGCGCGATATCGTCCTGGATGTCGAAGATGTCCTTCATGATCTGGTCGTAGGCGCCGGACCAGATCTGATGTCCGTTGCCGCCGTCGAGGAGCTGCAGCGAGACCCGCAGCCGCCGCCCCGACTTGCGCACGCTGCCGGTCAGCAGATAGCGCGCGCCGAGCTCCCGAGCGACGTCGACATGCGCCGCCTCGCGGTGGCGATACGCGAAGCTGGCGCCGCGCCCGATGATCGGCAGATACCGCCAGGCGGTCAGCGCCGAGATGATGTCCTCGGCGACGCCGTCGGCGAAATACTGTTGATCCTGCTCGCCGCTGAGATTCTCGAGCGGCAGAACGGCCAGCGCCGGCTCTCGCGGCCCCGGCGCCGTCGCGCCGGAGGGCTCCGGCGAGAGCGCCGCGTCGCGCTCATCGGGACGCGCCTCGGACAGATCGCCGATGAAGCGGAAGCCGCGGCTATGGACCGTGCGGATCAGACGCTGCGACGCGCCGGTGTCGCCGATCGCTCGGCGCGCGGCCATGATCCGGCTCGACAGCGCGGCGTCCGACACGAAGCGTCCCGACCAAACGGCCTTGATCAGCTCCGCCTTGCTGACCAGCCGATCCGAGTTTTGGACGAGAAAGAGCAATAGATCAAAGACTTGAGGCTCAATGGACCTTAAGACGCCTGAGCGCCGCAACTCGCGGCGCCCCACGTCAAGTTCGCAGTCGTCGAATCGGTAGAGCATCACGCTGGACCAATGTCGCTGTCTTCCGAACCCGTCTGCGTCGACCGAGGATTGGTCATTACTTGGCGCGCATGGTGGCGGAACCGAGGCGCCGCGCCGAACGCCCTCGCCGCTCTCCCACTCGCGCCGAGCCGACCGCTTCGATCTACGCCCCGCCCCGGAGCGCGCCGATTCGCGCCCTCCAAGCCGTCAGATGCGCGTCGAGCCGAGGATCTTCAAGCGGCGCGGCCGGCTTCGACGCGAGCGGCGCCGAGGGAAGCGCGCCGTGCGGCCCGATAAGCGCGAGCAGCGCCGCGCCGAGGGCGGCGCCCTGGGTCTCGGTCGCCGCCTTCACCACGCGTCCGGGCGCGAGCGCGGCCAGGATCGAGAGGAAGAGCGCGTTCGTCGCGAAGGGGCCGTCGACGATCACGACGCCCTCCGCCGCGACGCCGCGGCAGAGCGCTTGGAGCGAGGCGTCGGTCATATAAGCGCAATAGAGCGCGGCGAGCGCGGCGCGAACGGGCGGCGCGAGCGGGCCCGCGGGATCGCCCGCGCGCGTCGCGACGCGGCCCTTGCCGCCGGTTCCCGGGATCGGGCCGCCGCTGTCGGTGAAGGACGGGATCGCCTGGAGACCGGCGTCGAGGACCGAGCCGAGCGCGGAAGGGTCGGCGGCCTCGGCCGGCGCGCCGTCCGCGACGATCGCGAGCTCCTCGCCGCCCTTGAAGCGGCCGCAGGCGATCGGTTCGCCGTCGAGCCCGGCGTTGAGCACGAGATCGCGCTTCGGATCGAGGCCGGCCACGACCGCGCCCGGCGCGAAGGCGATGATCCAGGTGCCGGTCGAGAGCAAGGTGAAGGGCGCGTCGCTCGCGGCGCGGCAGCGCAGGAAATTGGCGCTCGAATCGTGGATCCCGACCAGCACGCGGCCGTCGCCGCGAAAGTCCGCGCCGCGATACGCCGGCGCGAGCCGCCCGAGCGGCGCCGAAGCGGACCGAAGCGGCGGGAAGAGCCGCGCCCATCCGCGCGCGCGGACGAGCGACGACGGACGCCGTCGATGGACGTCCCAGAGATGCGTCTGCGCGCCGAGCGCGGTGACTTCCGTGACCGCGTGCGAGATCGGTTCGCCGCAAAGGCGCCAGCCGAGATAGGGCCCGAGCGGCGTCGCCGCCCGAGCGCGGGCGAAGGCGTCCCGAAAGAGCGTCTCCTGCCAGAGCAGTTGCCGGCCGACCGTGAGCGCGCCCGGATTGGTCGGCGCGCCGACTTCGTCGAAGGGCGGTTCGATCGCGGCGTAGGCGCGGACGATCTCTTCGGGCGGCTCGGCGTTGTAGTCCATGATCGGCAGGGCGAGCGCGCCGTCGCGTCCGAGGAGCGCGAAAGCCGAGCCGTGCGCGCACGGGACGACGACGTCGACCGGCGCGATCCGGTCGAACGCCGGCAAGACCCGCGCGGCGAGGGCGAGCGCCGGCTCGACGTCGATCGAGAGATACGGCGGGCCCGGCGGATGCGCCGAGGGCGCCTCCTCCTCGGCCAGCACTTGCAGATCCGGCCCGAGAAGGAGCAGCTTGGTGTTGGTGCTGCCGACATCGACAACGGCGATTCCGCGCGGCGGGCGCGTTTGCGGGTCAGGCATCGACGAGCCTCGTTCCAGCGTCGCCGAAGCGGCGCGCGGACGAGCTTAGGACGGGAGGATCGGATGCGCTACGATAGGATGACGCCGCATCAGCTGCGGCGGGCGATCGACGAAAATTGGCCGGCGGTGCTGCCGCTCGGCGTGCTCGAATACCATGGCGAGCATCTGGCGGTCGGTCTCGACACCATCGTCGTCGCGAAGCTCGTCGAGCGGATCGAGAAGGAGCGCGACATCGTGCGGTTGCCGACGTTTCCTTACGGCGCGGCGAGCTACGCCGTCGCCGGGCCGGAGAGGACGGGCTCGCTCCAGATCGACGCGGACGTTTTGGAGCCCTTCGCGCGGGCGATGTTCCACGGGCTCCTCCGGATCGGCTTTCGCAACGTCCATGTCTTCATCCATCATCAGACGGAGAACTTCGTCGCCGGCATGCCGACCGACCTCGCCTTCAAGCTCGGCGCGCGGCGGGCGATCTTCGCCTTCCTCGAAGCGACCCGCGGCGAAGGCTGGTGGGGCAAGCCGGAGATGGCGGACTACTACGCCGAGCAGGCCGGCGGCGACGACCCGTTCAATTGGATCAAGGTCCATCCGCTGATGCCGGCGGAGATGCTCGCGCGCTATCCTTTCGATCACGCCGGCAAGGGCGAGACCTCGCTGATGATGGCGCTCTGTCCGGAGGGCGTCGACATGAGCCGGCTTGCGGACGCGCCCTGGTACGCCGAGAGCGCCCGCGAGGCGTCCGAGGAGCTCGGCCGGCAGGGCGCCGAGATGATCCTCGAGCATATGCGCGCGGCGCTCGGCTGAGGCGAGCGCCGCCCGCGCCGCGTCGGTCAGGCCGACGACTGCGCCGGCGGCGGCGCGGCGAAAACGCGCTGCAGCGCGACCGCCCCTGCGGCCGCGGCGACGCCGAGGCCGTCGGAGACGAGCCCGCCCTCGATCATCAGCAAAGCGGCGGCCAGAAGCAGGACCCGCGACGCCGGATTGAGCCGCCTTCCGAGCACGAAGCCCTCGACGGCGGCGGCGAGGAAATAGACGCCCACGAACGCGGTCGCCGCCGCCCGGATGATCTCGTACCACTCGCCCTGCATCAGAAGGGCGGAGTTATAGAAGAACATG
>CAZPTD010000318.1:0-4994 GCA_964588915.1 uncultured Neomegalonema sp.
GCCGCCGGCGGCGCCGCCTGCGCGCCGCTCAAGGGCTGCCTCGGCGACGGAACGCGCTTCGTCGGCTATGTCAGCGGCGTCGAGGAGGGCGTCGCGCGGTTCGATCTCGACAACGGCGCCCGATGCGACGCGGCGTTCCGGCTGCGCCGCGCCGGCGAGGCGCATGTCGCCGGCGTCTGCGTGGCCCCGGACGGCGGCGGCGTCGACTTCAGCGGCCTCTACCATCTCTACGACGCAAGCGCCCTCCATTTCGACGCCGCCGTCTATGTCGTTCCCGACGGCGCCGACGCGGGCCGTTCGCGCTCTATCGTCATGGCCTGGTTCGCCGTCGGCCGGAGCGCCGGCGACGATCCGGCGTCCCTCGACTATCCCGACGAATGCGTCTTGAGGGTCGGGTGACGCAGCAGAGACGATAGGAGATGACGGCGCGCCGGCCTTTGGCCGGCTGGCGACCGCCCCGACGCCGTCGATCATGTCCGATCGATCGCGCGCAACGCCGCGCCTCCCCGCGTCGGCCGCGATCGGCGCCGTTTGCGCCCCGATCGGTCGCCTTGACGCCGCACTCCTGCGCGAGCCTTCGGAGAATCAACCCAGGCCGGAGCCGATCCGATGACCTTTCCACAGCGCGCGCGCCTCCTCGCGCCCCTCGCTCTCGCCGCGACGACCCTCGCGCAGGCGGCCGCGGCGAAAGCGCCGACATGCGACGCGCCGGATGTCGCGGACGCATACTGCGTGCGCGTGATCGGCTGCATCGCGCCCGACCAGGTGTTCGAAGGGCGCGCGATCGGGATCGAAAACGGACGATTCGAGGTCGTCTTCGACACCGGCGCCGTTTGCGCCGGCGACTTCGCGTCGGCCGAGGGAAGCGACTTCACGCTCCGAGGCGATTGCGTCGGCGCCGACGGCGTCGAGCGTGAGATGAGCGCGGAGCTCGGCTCTTCGGGCGGCGACGCCTACGCCGCGCGCGGGCGGATCGGCGATGGCGACTTCGCCGCCCGTCTCCGCATCAGCGAGCGCGACAGCCGCTATATGCTCTGCTCGCCCGAGAATCAGGCTCAGTAGCCGGCGATCGCCGCGACGCGCGCGACCCGGCGGCGGCGTCAATCGCCGTGAGGCGCCGGCGCCCTGCGCTTGACGTATCTCCGATCGCAATACGGGCACACCACCTCGCCGTTCTCGCCGAGCGTGAGAAAAACCCGCGGATGGCCGAGCGCGCCGCCGCCGCCGTCACAGGCGACGTGATCTTCGTCGATTTCGATCGTTTCCGGCGCTTCGATCATGGACGCGGCTCCTCCTCGTCGCCTTATATTGCGGCGGGGCGGATGATACTGACGAAGGTGCGTCGAGCAACCGCGCACTTCGGGCCGGCGGCGCGGCGGAGCGACGCTGCGGCGCGGCGCCAGCTTTGACGGCGCCCGACGGAGGGCGGGCGAGATCGGGGTGGAAGGCATGTCCGACAGGACTTCGACGATTAAGCGGACGGTCGACGCGGCGATCGAGACCCGCGCGCTGCGCAAGGTCTATCGCTCGAGCGAGGGCGACAAGATCGCGCTGCATTCCCTCGATCTCTCGGTGGAGACGGGCTCGATCTTCGGCTTGCTCGGCCCGAACGGCGCCGGCAAGTCGACCTTCATCAACATTCTCGCCGGCACGGTGCTGAAGAGCTCGGGCGAGGTGCTGATCTGGGGCTTCGACCAGGACGTCAACCCGCGCATGTCCCGCGCCTCGATCGGCGTCGTGCCGCAGGAGCTCAACATCGACCCGTTCCTGTCGCCGGCCGAAGCGCTCGACGTCCAGGCCGGCCTCTACGGCGTTCCGCGCGCGGAGCGGCGCACCCACGCGCTGCTCGACGCGCTCGGCCTCGGCGACAAGGCCGACGCCTATGCGCGGACGCTCTCGGGCGGCATGCGGCGCCGGCTCCTTGTCGCCAAGGCGATGGTGCACAGCCCGCCGATCATCGTGCTCGACGAGCCGACGGCCGGCGTCGACGTCGAGCTCCGCCGCTCGCTCTGGAGCTTCATCCGCGAGCTGAACGCCTCCGGCGCCACCATCATCCTGACCACGCACTACCTCGAAGAGGCCGAGGAGATGTGCGACCGGATCGCCATCATCCATCACGGACGGCTCGTCGACGAGGCGCCGACCGCGGACATGCTGACGCGCATCGACCGGAAGACGGCGCTCGTCAAGGTCGCGAACGGCGCGCCGCGCCCCGAGCGCGTCGCCGCGGCGCTCGCCGGCCGCGCCGAGGTCGCCCAACGCGACGACGCAAGCCTCGCCGTCACCTACGCGCCGCGCCGGACGCCCTTCGCCGACATCCTCGCCGCGCTCTCGGAGGCCGGCGTCGAGATCGCGGATCTCTCGACCGTCGACCCGGATCTCGAGGACGTCTTCGTCGCCTTGACCCGCGCCGCCGACGGCCGGACGGAGAGCGGCGGCGAGGCGACGGGCGAGGCGGCGAAGCCGGAGGGCGCATCCCATGTCGCCTGACGTCTATCACTCCGGTCCGCCCCGACCGACGCGACCGAACGCGGCCGCGCAGCTCCTGCATCGGATCGGTCAGGCGGCGCCCTACGGAATCATCGTCTACGTCATCGCGCTCGCGACGCTTCGGATCGGCTTCTCGCCCTATCTCGAGGTCGACGAGGCCGAGATGGTCGGCTTCGTCGATCTTCGCCTGATCTATCCGAACGGCCATCCGCCGCTCTTCCACTGGCTGACGCGCGCCGCGCTCGAGGCGACGGAATGGGATTGGGCGATGTCGCTCGCGATCCTGCGCTACGGCGCGCTCGGGCTCTTCCATCTCGCGGTCTGGGACACCGCGCGCCGCCTCGCGGGACATCGCGCGGCGCTCCTCGCGGTCGCCGCCTCGGCGCTCCTGCCGCAGATCGCATGGATGTCGGTGGCGACGCTCGCGCACACCACGCTGGCCATGGCGCTCGCCGCGGCGACGCTCAACGTCATGATCCGCGCCTTCGAGGACGCGACGCCGCGCAACTACGTCATTTTCGGGCTCGTCGCCGGCCTCGGCGTTCTGACGTCCTTCGCCTTCCCGATCTTCCTGATCGCGTTCGTGGCCGCGACGGCGCTCGAGCCGGAGCTGCGCTACGCCTTCACGAGAAAGGCGCTCTTCGCCGTCGGCGCCTTCGCCGCGCTCGCGCTGCCGCTGCTGGTCGGCGCGATCGTCCAATTCGAGGACGCGGCCGGCGGCGCCGACGCGCTCTATGGCGATCCCGGCTGGGTCGGCGCGATCGATCCGCCGTTTCTCGGCGTCGACGGCCTCGTCGCGCTCATCGGCGCCGCGATCGCCTGGGCCGGCCTCGCCGCCCTCGTCTGGCTCGGCGCCCGCGCCTTCGACCGCACCTACGGGCCGCCGCCGGGGCCGGCGCATCCCTTCGCGCCGGTGATCGGCCGGGCGATGCTCTACGGACTCGCCGGCTGCGCGGCGCTGGCGCTCGTGACGGACGTCCGCACGATCGAAGTGCGCCATTTGACGCCGCTCCTCGCGGCGTTTCCGGCCTATCTCGCCGTCGCCTGGCCGTTGCGGCGCTCCGCCTACGCCGTCGCCGGCGTCGGCGCCTTCGCCATGGTCGCGGCGCCGGTCGCGTTCTGGCTGACGGTGCGCTACGGCGAGCACCGCTACGCGATTCCCTATCCCAGGATCGCGGCGCAGATCGCGCGCGAGGTCGGCGGCGAGCCGACGCCGATCGTCGCCGAGCGCCATGACGACGCGGCCAACATGGTGCTGGCGCTCGACTGGCCGGGCGCGACGACGCCGACCCGCGCGCCGCTCGAGGATCGGGTGATCCTGCTCTGGCGCGGCGGCGGCGATCCGCCGACGAGCCTCGCGCCGGAAGGGTTCGCGCCCGAGCGCGGCATCAAGACCTTCCGCGCGCCGCTCGAGAACGAGAGCGGCGAGGAGATGCTGTTCACCTTCCAGCTCTATGAGCGGCTCGCGCCCGGCGCGCGCCTCTTGACGGCCGAGGACGACCGCGTCGAGGACGCGCCGGTCGAGCGCGCGGCGCCGGAGGTCCGGCCGCTGCTCGGCCCGACGATGATCGAGGCGGGCAACCTCTTGCCCTATCCGCCCGCTCAGGGCGGCGGCGAATAGGCGCGAGAGCGGCGCCGCGACGTTGCATCCCCAGGCCGAAAGCGCTACCTATCGCGCCTCGGGACCCGTAGCTCAGCTGGATAGAGCGCTGCCCTCCGAAGGCAGAGGCCAGAGGTTCGAATCCTCTCGGGTCCGCCACATCAGCGCAATTGCGAAGCGATTGCGCGAAGATTTCTCTGACCTGAAAGGGCGTCAGCGCGTTCCGCCAGGAATGTGCGAGAGCCCCCGGGTTCGCACTCTCTCCCTCTCCCTCCGCCAGTTCCTCGTTTAGATCATGTCCCAATGCGTGGTGTAACAGCTCTCGCCTGCGCCAGCGGCCTCTGGCCGGTCAGCTCCCGACGCCGGGCAGCTTGACGGGAGCACCATCGCCGAACTGGGCGAGATGCTCCAGGCTCATGTAGCGGCGCTGGACGGCCCATTCGTCGTTTTGTTCGAGCATCAGCGCGCCGACCAACCTCAGGGCGGCCGCCTCGTTCGGGAAGATCTGGACGACGTCTGCGCGGCGCTTGATCTCTCGATTGAGGCGCTCGAGCGGGTTGGTGGAATGGATCTGCGGCCAATGCTGGGCCGGGAAGTCCATGTACGCCAGCACGTCCTCGCGCGCCGCGTCCATGAGATCAGCGAGCTTGGGGGCCTGATCGCGCAGGCGGTCGCTGACGGCGTTCCATTGCTCGACGGCCGCCGTCTTGTCGCGCTCGACGAAGATGGTCTTGAGAAGCGCTGCGACGGCGGGCCGCTTCTTCGCCGGCGCGTGCGCCAGCGCGTTGCGGGTCCAATGCACCCGACAGCGCTGCTGGGTGGCGCAGAAGACGCGGGCGGCGGCCGCCTTCAATCCCCGATGATCGTCGCCGATCACGAGCTTCACGCCGCGCAGTCCGCGATC
>CAZPTD010000319.1:0-4986 GCA_964588915.1 uncultured Neomegalonema sp.
CCCGACGACGGCAATATCGACGTGCTGGCGAAGGTCGCGACGCCGGCGCAGCAGGACAGGTGGCTCCAGCCGATCGTCGACGGCGCCGTCCGCTCCGCCTTCGCCATGACCGAGCCCGCGCCCGGCGGCGGCTCGGATCCGGGCATGATCCGGACGCGCGCCGAGAAGGCGGGCGACGTCTGGCGGGTCACGGGCCGCAAGTGGTTCATCACCGGCGCCGGCGAGGCCGAGCATTTCATCCTGATCGCGCGCACCGATCCGAACCCGGAGGAGCGCCGCCGGCATCTGACCGCCTTCCTCTTCCATCGCGACCAGCCGGGCTGGGAGATCGTCCGGCGCATCCCGATCATGGGGCCCGAGGAGCATGGCGGGCATTGCGAGCTCCGCTTCGACGGGCTCGAGATCCCGGACGAACGCCGGCTGATGGCCGTCGGCGACGGGCTCAAGCTCACACAGATTCGGCTCGGCCGGGCGCGGCTGACCCATTGCATGCGCTGGCTCGGCCTCGCCAAGCGCTGCATGCACGAGGCGCTCGACTATGCGGGCGCGCGCGAAGGCTTCGGCGTCCGGCTCGCCGAGCGCGAGTCGGTCAAGCTGATGCTCGGCGAGGTCGCGCACGAGATCCAGATCGGCCGGCTCTTGGTGATGCACGCCGCCTGGAAGCTCGATCAGGGCGATTTCGCGCGCAAGGAGGTGTCGATGGCGAAGATCCATGTCGCCGACGCGCTGCATCGCGCGGCCGATGTCGGCGTTCAGCTCTGCGGCGCCGAGGGCTATTCGAAGGACCGGGTGGTGGAGTGGATCTACCGCTACGCGCGCCAGGCGCGGCTCGTCGACGGCGCCTCGGAGGTTCACAAGATGGTGCTCGCGGACGCCTTCGCCCGAGAGGAGGGCGACTTCTGGAGGTGGGGCCTGTGACGCGCTTGATCGGAGACGCCGCTTTCGAGGCCTGGCTCGCCGAAGCGCTCGGCGCGTCCAGCGCCAAGGTCGTCTCGGCCGAAAAGCTCTCGGGCGGCGCGATCCAGGAGAACTGGGCGGTCGATGTCGAGGCGGAGGGCGAGACGCGCCGGCTGGTGCTGCGCCGCGACGCGCCGGCGACGATCGACGCGAGCCGCAGCCGCGAAGAGGAGCACGCGCTCCTCGCCGCCGCGCATGAGGCGGGCGTGATGGTTCCGCGGCCGATCGGCTTCTGCGCCGACGCGGCGGTGATCGGCGCGCCCTTCGCGCTCGTCGAGCGCGCCGGCGGCGTCGGCTACGGCCCGAAGGTGGTGCGCGACCGGAGCCTCGGCGGCGATCGCGCGGCGCTCGGGCGCGAGCTCGGACGGCAGCTGGCGCGGATTCACGGGCTCCGGCCGGACGCGGCGCTGGCCGGTCTCCTCGGGCCGAAGCCGGAGGATCCGGCGGCGGCCGAGATCGCTCTGACGCGCGACTGGCTCGACGCGATGGGCGCGGCGCGGCCGGGCCTCGAATGGGCGCTGCGCCGGGCCGAGCGGAACGCGCCCTCGATGGCGGAGGCGGTCTTCTGCCATCGCGACTACCGCACCGGCAACTTCATGGTCGACGAGAGCGGGCTCACCGCCGTGCTCGACTGGGAGTTCGCCGGCTGGTCGGACCCGATGGCGGATATCGGCTGGTTCTGCGCCGAATGCTGGCGCTTCTCGCGGCCCGATCTCGAAGGCGGCGGCGTCTGCGGCCGCGCGGATTTCTACGCCGGCTACGAGGCGGAGTCCGGGCGGCGGATCGACGCCGCGCGCGTGCGCTGGTGGGAGCTGATGGCCCATATCCGCTGGGCGGTGATCGCGCTCCAGCAGGGCGACCGGCATGCGCGCGGCAGGGAGCGCTCGCTCCATCTCGCGCTCACCGGCCGCATGGCCGATCCGCTCGAGTTCAAGATCCTGAAGAGCTGCGACGGCGACCAAGCCGTCGCCGAGACGACCGCCGAGCCCGCGCCCTCGCCGGCGCGCGCCACCACGTCGGAGGGACTGGATCTCCTCGACGAGGCGATCGCCACGCTTCGGGAACGGCTCGCGCCGCAGCTTTCGGGCGAAGGGCGCTATCTCGCGCTCTTGACCGCCAACGCCATCGCGACCGCGCGCCGCGAAGCGGAGCTCGGCGCGGCGTTCCCGGCGGGCGAAGAGGACGACGCGGCGCTCGTCGCGGCGATCCGCGCGCGGCGCCGCGACGCCGACGACGCCCTTTTCGGGCGACTGCTCGCGCAGGCGGCGCGGCGCGCCTGGGTCGCCGATCCCGACGCGCTGACCGCGCCTGAGCGCGCCCGCTTCATCGAGGAGACTGCGCCATGACGCCCGATCTCGCCGCCCGCTTTTCGCTCGACGGCCGCAACGCGATCGTCACCGGCGCCTCGGGCGCGCTCGGCGCGCGCTTCGCCGAGACGCTCGCCGGCGCCGGCGCCGCGGTCGCGCTCGCCGCGCGGCGGATCGAGCCGATGGAGGCGCTCCGCGACGTCCTCGCCGCCAAGGGCGCGCGCGTCGCCGTCGTTCCGCTCGACGTGACCGACGCCGGCTCCGTCGCCGCCGCCTATGACGCCGCCGAGCAGGCGCTCGGACCCATCGATCTCGTCGTCAACAACAGCGGGATCGCCGAGCCCGGCGCCGCGCTCGAGCAGTCCGACGCCGATTGGGCGCGCGTCTTCGCCGTCAATCTCGACGGCGCGCGGCGGATGTCGGTCGAGGCCGCCCGCCGCCTCGTCGCGGCCGAGCGCCCGGGCGCGATCGTCAATGTCGCGTCGATCCTCGGCCTGCGCCAAGGAATGGGCGTCACCGCCTATGCGGCGTCGAAGGCGGCGCTCATCCAGCTCACGCGTCAGCACGCCTTGGAGTGGGCGCGGCGCAAGATCCGCGTCAACGCGCTCGCGCCGGGCTATGTCGAGACCGACCTCAACCGCGATTTCTTCGCGACCGAGGCCGGCCAGGCGATGATCCGGCGCATCCCGCAGCGGCGGCTCGGCCGGCCGGAAGAGCTCGACGGCGCGCTCCTTCTGCTCGCCTCCGAGGCCGGGGCCTTCATGACCGGCTCGGTTCTGGTGGCCGATGGCGGCCACACGCTGACGCCGCTCTGAGGCGCGCGCCGCCGCAGCGGAGGATCTTCATTGGATCATCGTGCTCGGCAGGTAGAGCGAGATGTCCGGGAACGCGATGAGAATCGCCAACGCGACGAGCATCATCACCCAGAACGGAATCACGCCGTTGAAGATTTGGCCGAGCGACACCTTGGGCGCGACCGACTTCACGATGAACACGTTCAGCCCGACCGGCGGCGAAATCAGCCCCATCTCGAGCGCCAGCACGACGAGAACGCCGAACCAGATCGGATCGATCCCGGCGCCGGTGACGATCGGGAAGAAGATCGGCAGCGTGAGGACGAGCATCGCGAAGCCCTCGAGAAAGCAGCCGAGCACGATGTAGATCGCCAAGATGAGCGCGAGCAGGCCGATGGCCGACAGCTCGAGCCCGTTGAGGAACGTCCCGACGGCCTCGGGGATCTGACTGAGCGCGAGGAACGGATTGATCATATGCGCGGCGATCAGGATCAGCATCACCGTCGCGGTGGTCCTGACCGAGTCCCGCGCCGCCTTCCAGAATTGGCGGATCCCGAGCGAGCCGCCGATCAGGCCGAGCAACGTGACCGCGCCGGCGCCGACGGCCGAGGCCTCGATCGGCGAGAAGACGCCGCCATAGATGCCGCCGATCGTGAGCACGATGATCGCGACGATCGGACCGGCGTTGGCGATCGCGCGCAGCTTCTGCGAGCCCGAGGTTCTCGGTCCGCTCGGGCCGAAATTCGGCCGAAGATAGCAGAGCGCCGTCACGGCGAGCACGAAGAGGCCGAGAAGCAGGAGCCCGGGAAAGACGCCGGCGAGGAACAGCCGGCCGATCGACTGCTCGGTCAGGATCGCGTAGATGACGAAGCCGGTCGAAGGCGGGATCAGGATGCCGAGCGTGCCGCCGGCCGCGACGACGCCGGTCGAGAGCCGCGAATCGTATTTGAAGCGGTCCATCTCGGCGATCGCGACCTTGCCCATGGTGAGCGCCGAGGCGACCGACGATCCCGAGAGCGCCGCGAAGCCGCCGCAGCCGATCACCGTCGCCGAGGCGAGGCCGCCGCGGATCGAGCCGATCACGGCGTAGGCGGCGTCGTAGAGCCGTCGGCTCATCCCGGTGATCGAGGCGATGTTGCCCATCAGGATGAAGAGCGGCACGACCACGAGCTCGTAGGACGAGGCGAGCGAGAAGGTCTCGGTCGCCATGTTGCTGAGCGCGGGCTTGAAGCCGTCGACGATCGCGACGCCGAAGAAGCCGACGACGAACATCGCGAAGGCGACCGGCACGCGCAAGAACAGCATGACGAAGAGCGCGATGACGCCGACGAGCGCGACGGTCTCGTTGCTCATGCCGCGCTCTCCTTCTCGGTGCGGACGTCGCGCCCGGCGAAGGCGAGCTCGACGGCCCGAAGCAGCATGCCGAGCGCCGTCAAGATCGCGAAGCCGACCATCGACCACTGAAACCAATCTTTCGGCAGCGCGAGGAGATTGGTCGAATCCTGACGCAGCATCACGGTGAGCTGGACCAGATCGTAGAGCGCCCAGGCGAGGGTCAGGAAGATCGCCGCGCCGAGGAGCGCCGAGAGGACGTCGACCGTCCGATTGAGCCAGGACGGCATGAACCGCTCGAGAAGGTCGACCGAGATATGCCCGCCGGAGCGATCGCAAATCGCCATCGCGCCGAAGACGACGACGACCATCGACATCGTCACGATCTCGTTGCCGCCATAGATCGGCTTGTGGACTTCGCGAAGGATCACGTCGGCGACAATGACGACGAGCTGCGTCGCCAGTCCGATCGCGCCGATTGCCGCGGACAGGCAGATCAGCCTGTCCGCGGCGAAGCGCACGGCACACACTGGCCCAGCATCACGTCGAACGCCGCCTGGCCGCCGCCCGAGTCGACAAAGGCATGCGTAACCGGT
>CAZPTD010000320.1:0-4965 GCA_964588915.1 uncultured Neomegalonema sp.
ATTCGGTCCGGCGCCGCCCACATGCCCTTGCCGATCTGCGCGTGGCCGGGCAGCCCGCAGGCGAGGCCGATATCGACGTTCCGATCCTCGTAGGCCGCGATCCAGGGCTCGGCCTTCATGTCGGCCTTGCGCACCATCGCGCCGGCTTCCATCGAGGTGTGGATCTCGTCGCCGGTGCGGTCGAGAAAGCCGGTGTTGATGAAGAAAATCCGTCGTCGCGCGGCGCGGACGCACTCGGCGAGGTTCAGGGTCGTGCGGCGCTCCTCGTCCATCACGCCCATCTTGACGGTGTCGGGCGCCATCCCGAGCATCGCCTCGACGCGGCCGAGGATCTTGTCGGCGAAGGCGACCTCCTCGGGCCCGTGCATCTTCGGCTTGACCACATAGACCGAGCCCGCGCGCGCGTTGCGGATCGGCGCCTCCGGGCCTTTGGAGAGATCATGGAGCGCGATGAGCGCCGTCACCGCCGCGTCGAGGATCCCTTCGGGCGCCTCGCTGCCGGCTTCGTCGAGCACCGCAGGCGTCGTCATCAGATGCCCGACATTGCGCACGAGCATCAGCGCCCGACCATGGAGCCGGAGCGGCGCGCCGTCCGGCGCCGTATAGAGGCGGTCGCCTTCGAGACGGCGCGTCATCGGCCGGCCGCCCTTTCGGAAGGTCTCTTCGAGGTCGCCCTTCATCAGGCCGAGCCAGTTGCGATAGACGGCGACCTTGTCCTCGGCGTCGACGGCGGCGACGCTGTCCTCGCAATCCATGATCGCCGAGACCGCGCTCTCCAGGATCACGTCGGCGACGCCGGCCGGATCGTCCTTGCCGATCGGATGGCTCCGGTCGATGGCGATATGCGCGTGCAGCCCGTTATGGCGGACGAGAACCGCGCTCGGCGCATCGGGCGCGCCGAGAGAGCCGACGAAGCGCGCGGGATCGGCGAGCCCGGTCGACCCGCCGCTCTTCAGCTCGATCTCGAGCGCGCCGGCCGCGACGCGATACCCGGCGGCGTCGGCGTGCGAGCCGGTCTCGAGCGGGGCGGCGCGGTCGAGGAAATCCTTCGCCCAGGCGACGACCTCGGCGCCGCGCGCCGGATTGTAGCCGCCCGAACGCGTCGCGCCGCCCTCTTCCGGGATCGCGTCCGTGCCGTAGAGCGCGTCATAGAGGCTGCCCCAGCGCGCGTTGGCGGCGTTCAAGGCGTAGCGCGCGTTCATTACCGGCACGACGAGTTGCGGTCCGGCGATCGACGCGATTTCGGCGTCGACGTTCTCGGTCTCGATTTGGAAGGGCGGGCCTTCGGGCAGGAGATAGCCGATCGCGCGCAGAAAGGCCTCGTACTCGGCCGGATCGATCGCCGCGCCGGCGCGCTCGCGATGCCAGGCGTCGATCTCGGCCTGCAGCGCCGCGCGCTTGGCGAGCAGCGTCCGGTTCTCTTCGGAGAGATCGTGGATCAGCGCGTCGAGGCCGGACCAGAACGCGTCGGCGCCGATCGCGAGGCCCGGCGACGCTTCGTCCTCGACAAACCTCGCCAGCTCTTCGGCGACTTGCAGACGGCCGATGCGGCGCAGAGTCGTCAAGGCGTTCCTCCTCTCGCTTCTTTTCTGAGCCGCACGGTCATCCGATTCAGCGGGGCGATGTCCGCCAATTGGTACTGAACGTGGCGCGTGGTGATCTTCTCGAAGGCGTGCGCATAGGCGAGGCGAGTCGGGTCGTCCGATCGGAAATAGAGCGTCAGGCGATTGCGGAAGAGCCCGGGCGCGTCGACCGAGCGCGCCTCTTCTTGGGCCGAGCGAAAGATCGGATCCCAAAGCCGCGCCGCCGGCGCCTTCTCTGGATTCTCCTGCTCGCAGGTGATCAGCGCGAGAAAGAACATGACCCGGTCGAGCCGCGCCCGGACCGCGTCGTCGTCGAGCTTGTCGAGATCGGCCTCCGTCTCGCGCCGTCGCGAAAGATAGACGTAATCGCGGAGCCAGACGTCGTAGGGCGTCACGGTGACGCGCTCGCGCCGTCCGAAGGAGACCGGGTTGGTCGGGCTCTGAAGGAGCTTGAAGAACGGCTCCGAGATCGGATCCGGATCATAGCCGTCGCGATCTGTCCGCTGCAGCAGCTTGCTCGCGAAAAACAGGAAGAACATGTCGTCGGTCTGAAGATCGGCGTCCGCGTCGGCGTAGGCGATCGTGCGCCACGCCGTGCGCACGATCTCGGGCGCCGGCTCGTGCGGCGCGCGCTCCTTCCAGTCGTGGCGCATGCCGAGCAGCTGGCGCGCCGTCCAGCCGAGATCGGCGCCGATCGCCGCGTCGACGTCCTCCGGCGGTTGGCGCGCCTCGCCAGCGGTGATCGCCGCGAGCGCGTCGAGCGCGTCGAGATCCGCCGCCTCCTCGCCCGGCGCGCTGAAGGCGAGGCTGAGCGCGATCTCGCCCTTCTGGCGCGCGCGCAGCGTCTTCTCGTAGCGCGCGCGCCACCGAGCGGCCGCCGCCCGCGCGACGTCGAGCGCCTCCGCCGCCCCGAGCGGCGGCTCGGCGGAAGTCTCCTCCTGCGGTCCGGACGCCTCCGCCTCGGCCGCCCGTTCCGGTTCGATCTCCAGAGGCTCGGTCGCCCCGACGCCGACCTGCTCGACGTTCCGCGCCTCTTCCTCTTCCTCGACCGCGCTCTCGGCCTCTGCCGGCGTGTCGTCGGGCGCCGGATCCGAGGAAGGCGCCTCCGAAGGCTCGTCCTCCGACCGGACCGTCGACGGCGCCGCGCCGGCGCCGATCCTCAGCTCCCTCATCATGTCGCCGATCTTGCTCGGCCGCCGCCGCTCCCTAGGCTCCTCTTCTTGCGGCGGGCGAAGCTCCTTCGGCGCGTCTTCCTCCGCCGTCGGCGCCGCCGCGGCGCCGTCCGACGATCGACCGAGCTCGCCGGCGATCAGCCGCAGCACCGCCGCTTCGATCGGCCCTTTGCCCTTGTCGAACGCCTGGCTCACGGCGCGCACGATCTGCCCGGCGCTGTTCGGGTCCTCGTCATAGCTTTCCTGGAGCCAGCGCGTCAGCGCGCGGCGCCAGAAAACGACGCCGCGCCAAGCGCCGGCCTCGAACGCGAGAGCCATTCTGCGCCCGAATGCGAGCCCGAAATACGACGTCTCGTGTTCGTCCTGCTGCGCTTGCGGGCTGGGCCTGCGGTCCGGAAACACGCCGGCGCGGAGCCGTTCGGCGGCAAGCGACCAGACGCGCGCGTCTCTCGTATAGCCCGCCGCCGCCTCGATCGCCTCCAGATGCTCGTCGAGCCGCAGCTTCTTCTTGTACTCTGCCTCCGACCACAGCTTCGCCGCCCGCTCGATCCACGCCGCGGGAAGCCGCCCCGAGCGGTCGAGCAGGATCTCGGGATCGGCCGCGAGCCCGGGCGCGCCCCTCGTATTCAGAAACTCGAGCGCCAGCCGATGGAAGCGCGTGCCGTCGAGCGGCGTCGGGGCGCCTTCGGGCAACGCCTGGCGGGCGCGATGATCGAGCGTGAAGACATGCGCGAGCTCGCGAATGGATCGGATCCCGAGCCTTTCGTCGAAGCCCGGATCGGCGATCGCCACCGCGCTCCAATAGGCGCGGCTCGGGGCGAGCGCCGCGAAGGCGCGCCACGCCGCGACCGACTCGGGCTCCGCCTCGATCGCGAGCAGGCCGATCGCGCGCGCGCAGCCGATCGGCGACAGCTCGGCGGCGAGGTCGGGTCCGCCGGCCGCGGCGTCCTCGGCGGCGGCGGCCGCCCGCGCGACCTGGAGCGCCCGCTCGGTCGGATCCTCGGCCGGATCGGGCGGCGGCGCGTCGTCGTTCGAGAGAAAAGCGCCGACCGCGCGGACCGTCTCCGGCGCGGCGCCCGCCGCCTCGATCGCGGCGTGCAGGCAGGCGACGAAATGCGCCGGCGCGTCCTGCGGATCCTCCGGCCAGCGCGCCGAGGGCGCGAAATCCGGCTCAGCGCGCGAGAGCGCCTCGAGCGCCGCCTGCGCGCGCTGCGAGACCGCCGGCGGCTCGCCCTGCTCCGCGTCGGCGACGAAGGCGGCGACCGCCCCGTCCTCGACGCCCCAAGCGGCGGAGACGAGCGGCGCCAGGCCGCTCGGCAGAAGGCCGACGAGCGCGGCGACCCGGCGCCAGAACGCGGCCGCGTCCGGAGCGCGGAGACGTCGCGGCCGCCCGTCCGGCTCGGGCGAGAGCAGCGCGGCGAGCGCGGCGCGCGCCGCCTCGACGTCGTCGTCGGACGCGGGCTTGACCTCGAGCGGATGGAACCGCGCCGGCGCGTTCTCGAAGAACCGCCGCCCCTCGTCCCTGACATAGTGCGGCGAAAACAGCTGCGCCTCGACCCGGACGCCGGCCCCCTTTTGCTGGTAGCAGGCGAGGAGCACCGCCGGTTCGCCGCCGATCCGCGCCGGCCGCAGGATATAGGCCCGTCCGTCCTCCGGCGGCGACGCGCCTCTCAGAGCGCAGGCCGGATCGGCGAGGGCGGCGATCTCGTCGACGAGCCCCGGCCCCGCGTCGCCTTCGACGCGCTCGGCGTCGCCCTCGAGGATCCATTTCAGGATTTCGCGTCCCGGTCCCTCGCCGTCGCCGCCCGCCGCCTGGCTCCAACCTCGGTTCATCGCGCCACCCGTACCGCCGCCGCCCGATCGGACCAGCGGCGCTCCCTCTCGCGGCGACCCTCGCTTCGCCCCGCCTCTTCGCTCTATTTGGCGCCGTCGCCGGCGCGC
This sequence comes from uncultured Neomegalonema sp., assembly GCA_964588915.1. Taxonomy (GTDB): domain Bacteria; phylum Pseudomonadota; class Alphaproteobacteria; order Rhodobacterales; family Rhodobacteraceae; genus JALEGB01. The sequence goes on from CAZPTD010000320.1 coordinate 4,697, forward strand.
GCCCGGGCGCGCGCGCGCCGTCGCGCAGGCGATCGGGCCGACGGACCGTAGGCCCAATTGACCACCGACGAAAGTGCAGCACTAAGGAGGCGCAGCGATGCGAGAGACGAGGAGCCGGACGCGAGGGCCGGCGATGGGGCCTAATCAGCGATGGCGCATTCAACTTTGCATGTTCGGCGCGCCGGCGGCGACCGGCGAACGCCTATGGCGCGCGTCGGCGCCGTCGCGGCCTGCGCGCTCGCCCTCGGCGGCGCGGCCCGCGCGCAATC
>CAZPTD010000321.1:0-4955 GCA_964588915.1 uncultured Neomegalonema sp.
GCGGCCGGCAGGCGGGGCGCTCCTCGTCCGGGTGGTGGAGGATGTAGACATGCTCGTAGGCCTCCTCGTTCTTCCGCGCGGCGTAGGAACGCGTCACCCAATCGCCGAAGCGCCGCGGGTCGAGCGAGTACATGTCGATCTCGGCGTCGCCCTCGGTCAGCATCTGGGCCATGTAGAAGCCCGTGCCGCCGGCCGCGGTAATACCGAAGCTAAACCCTTCCGCAAAATAGAAATTCTCGACGCCCGGCGCCGGTCCTACCAAGGGATTGCCGTCGGGCGTGTAGGAGATCGGGCCGTTGTAGTCGTCCTTGAGTCCGACCTCCTCGGCGCTCGGGATGCGGTGGATGAAGGAGGCGTACTCCTCCTCGATCCGGTCGAGATCGAGCGGCAGCAGGTCGGCCCGGAAACTGTCCGGCACGCCCCAGGTCGCCCAGGCCGGCGCGCCTTTCTCGTAGGGTCCGAGGATCCAGCCGCCGCGCTCCTCGCGCACATACCATTTGGCGTTGGCGTCGCGGAGCACCGGATGCTCGCCATGGGTCTTGCGATACGCGGCGAGCGCCGGGTCGACGTCGGTGACGATGTATTGATGCTCGACCGGGATCGCCGGGATCTTGCAGCCGATCATCGCGGCGGTGCGCTGGGCGTGGTTGCCGGTCGCCGCGATCACCAGGCCGGCGCGGATCTCGAAAGCGTCCGGGCCGGGCTCGAGCCGGCCGCCCTTCTCCACCATCTTCGTCGCCTTGACGATCCACTCGCCGGACGGCGTCTGCTCGAACGCGTCGACCTGGGCGCGGCGGATGATGGTCGCGCCGCGGTCGCGCGCCGCCTTGGCGTAGGCCTGGGTGAGGTCCGCCGGATTGACGTAGCCGTCGGTCGGATGGAAGAGCGCGCCGACGAGATCCTCGGTGCGCACCAGCGGCCAGCGCTCTTTGATCTCAGCCGGCGAAAGCCACTCATAGGGCACGCCCACGGTCTCCGCGGTCGACGCGTAGAGCTGGAACTCGTCCATCCGCTCGCGCGACTGCGCCATGCGCAGGTTGCCGACCCGCTTGAAGCCGACCGAGAGGCCCGTCTCCTCCTCGAGCGCCTCGTAGGTGCGGATCGAGTAGTCGTGGATGTGGCTGACGGCGTAGCTCATGTTGAAATAGGGCAGGAGCCCGGCCGCGTGCCAGGTCGAACCGCTCGTCAGCTCGTCGCGCTCGAGGAGGACGAGCTCCTTCCAGCCGGCCTTGGCCAGATGATAGAGGATCGAGCAGCCCACCGCGCCGCCGCCGACGACGACCGCGCGGGCGTGGGTGGGGGTGTTGTCGGCGGCCATGGCGCTTCTCCCGGAGGTGGCTTCTCTCTCCGGTGATTAGAACGCGGCGCGACGCGATGCGCCAGGTCTGGGCGACTTGTGGCGGGCTGGTTGCGACATCGGCGGCGGACCGCCGACGAGCGCCGACTCCGCGACCGCCCCACCGCTCGCCCGCCGCTCACCCGCCGAGCGCCGCCGCCCTGAGCGCCTCCAGCATCGCCCGGCTCGGCTCGGGCTCGATGTCGAGCCCGTTTCTGCGGACGAACGCCTGCATCGCGGCGTTGGTGTTCGGGCCGACCTTGCCGTCGATGCTGTCCGAATAATAGTCGAGCGCCTTCAGAAAGACCTGGATCTCGCGGACGCCCGCCTCGTCGATCGGCGTCGGCTCGGGCGGCACGCTCAGGATCCGCGCCGTCCGCGCCTCCTGCGTCCGGCGCACATAGTCGAGCAGCTTTTCGGAGGCGTAGCCGTCGGCGATCAGCCCGTTCGAGGCCTGGAAGCGCCGGATCGCCGCCCGGCTGTTGGCGCCGATGATGCCGTCGACGCCGCCGGTGTCGAAGCCGAGCTCGGTCAGCTTCTCCTGCAGCTCCTCGCGTTCCTCGCGCGGGAGCGGCGGATCGTCGACCGGCCAGGCGTAGGCCTGCGGCGGCGCGCCGGCGACCCGCTCGGAAAGGAGCGCCACCGCCAGAGCGTAGGCGCTCGACGGGTTGTAGCTCAGCAGCACCCGGAAGTTGTTCAGCACGAGAAAGGCCGGCCCCTCGGCGCCCGCCGGCAGAAAGATCTCCGCGCCCTCGAGACCCGCCGGCAGCGGCCCGCCATCGGCGGTCATCACGCCGCGCTCGGCCCAATAGGCGGTCGTTCGCGGCCCGCCATCGATCAAACGGTAGTCGAACTCCGCCGGCAAGGAGATTTCGACGCCCCAGGGCTCGTCCGGCTTCCAGCCCCGCGCCTCCAGATATTGCGCCGTCGAGGCGAGCGCGTCGACCGGATTCTCCGACCAGATGTCGCGCCTGCCGTCCTCGTCGAAATCGACCGCGAGCTCGAGATAGCTCGACGGCATGAATTGCGTGTGGCCCATGGCGCCCGCCCAGGAGCCGACCATCAGCCGCGGCTCGACGTCGCCCGCCTCGAGGATCATCAGCGCGGCGATCAGCTCGGCCTCGAACCGCGTCCGGCGCCGTCCTTCGAAGGCCAGCGTCGAGATGGAGCGGATCACGTCGAAATCGCCGCGGACGGCGCCGTAGTTGCTCTCGACGCCCCAGATCGCGACGACGACCTCCTGCGGCACGCGGTAGCGCGCCTCGATCCGCCCGAGCGCCGCGGAATGGGCGATAAGCGCCGCTCGGCCGTCCTCGACCCGCCGCTCGGACACCGCGCTGCCGAGATACTCCCAGATCGCGCGGTTGAACTCCGCCTGATTGCGGTCGGTCTCGATCACGTTTCGGTTCGGCTCGACGCCGTCGAAGGCGCCGTCGAAGACCGACGCCGAGACGCCGGCCGCGAGGGCGCGATTTCGAAACCCGTCGCGCCAGGCGTCGTATCCGGAGAGGTCGATCTCCTCCTGCGCCTGCGCCGGCCCACCGGCGCCCGCCCCGAGCGCCGTCGTCAGCAGCGCCGCCGCGAGAAGCGCGCGCGCCGCTCTCCGCCCGAAACGCCCGTCCCGCGCGCGCTCTGTCTCGCGCCGTGTCGCGTCGCCCATCGCCCGATCTCCCAGATCTCCGTCGCCCTGAGGCGCGTTCCGAGGGTCCTAATCCGCGCAGATGGTTAATGGAACCATTCTCGCGGTCCAGAGTTTTGAGTTTTCGCGCCGCCGCCGCCGCCGAAACCGGAGCCGCTTCCCCGCGCCGCGCCTTAGGGTGTGAACTCATGAGTCCAGCGGCGTCACGGGCTCCCATCGGATTTCGCACGCGAGATCCGATGGGAGCCCGTCAGCGACGCTCGACGGCGGATCGGCGCCGCCTTCACGCCGCTTCCTGCTCGGCGAACCCCAGAACCGAGCTGACGACAGCTGGATTCATGAGTTCACACCCACGCCCGACGAGACCCGCCGAAACGAGGTGGGCTCGCCGTGCTCCGACGCCGCGATGCGCGCCGCCGCGCCGTCGAGCGGCTCGGCGATCACCGCCATCGCATGGGCGGTGGCGTGGAGCAACGTCGTCGCGTCGGTCATCACGCCGACATGACCGCGCCAGAAGATCAGGTCGCCGCGGCGGAGCGGCGCATCCCGTTCGAGCGGCGCGCCGAGCGCCCGCTCCTGAAGGTCCGAATCCCTCGGCGCGCTCAGCCCCGCGCTCCGCCGCGCCGCGGCGACGAGGCCGGAGCAGTCGACGCCCTCGACGGTGTCGCCGCCCCAAAGATAGGGCGCGCGCAAGAGCGCCTCGGCGGACGCGACCCAATCCGACGGCGGCTCGGCGGTCTCGCGCCGCAGATGGCGCTCGAAGACCCAGCCGCCGGCCTTGTCGCCGCCGAGCAGCGCGAAGCCCCGCTGCGGCGGCGCGCCCCTGTCGAGGGCGAGGCGCGCGCCCATCGGCGCCCAGGTCAGGACCTCGCTCTTGACGCCCGGCTCTCGGAACACCGGCGTGCGCGGCGCCGTCGCCATCGCGGTCTCGCAGCGCTCGGCGACGCTCTCGTCGAAGCCGCCCGAAGCGAGCAGAGACGCCCGAACATAGCCGACATAGGCGTCGAGTTCGGACTGCGCCCAGGCCCAGCCGTCCTCGATCTCGAAGACCCGTAGCGTCTCGCCGAGAAGCTTCGTCGCGATCCGCGTCGCCGACGGATCCGGCTTTGCGTGAAACGGCGCGGTCGAGGCGACCACCCGATAGAGCGCGCCCGCGACGAAACGCTCGGCCTCGACGCGGCCCTCGCGGCGGCGGTCGGCCAGATCCGGACGCGCGGCGTTCAGGCGCGGATCGAGCGCGGCGGCTCCGCCGCTCATTCGGCGGCTCCGGAGCGCGCGAGAATCATCCGCGCCGCCGCCCGCGCGCCTTGGGCCTCGCCGCCCTCGGGCCGCCCGGGACGCGTCTTCAGGTTCCAGGCGAAGAGGTCGAGATGCGCCCAAGCGGTCGGCGTCGGCGCGGCGGCGTCCGCCTCCGGCGCCCGACCATGCGCGAAGCGCTTCAGGAAAAGCGCCGCGGTGATCGCGCCCGCGAGACCGCTCGACGCGGCGTTCTTGAGATCGGCGACCTTCGAGGCGAGCTCGCTCGCATAGGGCTGGTGAAGCGGCAGGCGCCAGAGCGGATCCATCGCCGCGTCGCCGGCGGCCAGGAGTTCGGCGGCGAGCGCGTCGTCGTCGGTGAAGAGCGCCGGCAGCTCCGGGCCGAGCGCGACCCGCGCCGCGCCGGTCAAGGTCGCGAAGTCGATGACGAGCGCCGGCGCCGCCTCGGCGGCGAGGCTGAGCGCGTCGGCGAGGACGAGCCGACCTTCCGCGTCGGTGTTGTCGATCTCGACGGTCAGCCCGGCGCGGCTCCCGAGAACGTCGCCTGGCCGGAAGGCGCGCGGACCCACCGCGTTCTCGACCGCCGGGACGAGAACGCGGAGCCGGATTGCGGCGCGCCGGCGCATCAGGATCATCGCCGCCCCGACCGCCGCCGCGGCGCCGCCCATGTCCTTCTTCATGTTGCGCATGGCGGCGGCCGGCTTGATGTCGAGCCCGCCGGTG
>CAZPTD010000322.1:0-4947 GCA_964588915.1 uncultured Neomegalonema sp.
GCGGTTGCGCAGGGGCGCGGGCGCGGCGCCTTGGGGCGCGTCGCGGGGTCGATGGTCGATGAGGCCGCCGAGCGGATCGAAGGCGCCGCCGGCGGCGGCCCGGCCGCGGCTGACGGCGCGCAGAGCGGCGCGGTTGGCGTCGTCGAAGCGCGCGGCGAGCTCGGCCTCTGTGGTCACGCCGGTCTCCGCCGCGACGGCGAGCGCCGCCGGAACCGGCGCGTCGTTCTCGGCCGCGAGCGCCGCCAGCGTCGCCGCGAAGGGCTCGCCGCCGGCGACGTCGCTCGAGAGGCCGGCGATCGCGACGCCGAGCGCCGGCGCCGCCGCCTCCTGCTCGTCGAGCCGCGCGGCGAGGCTGTTGATGAGGACGGTCTGCTCCGAGACCGCGTGGTCGAGCTCGGAGATCCGCGCCTCGAGATCCTGATCGGCGCCTTCGAGCGCCGTTCGCTGCTGGTCGAGACGGCTGAGGACGCCGTTGAGGAGCGCGGTTTGCTCCGAGACCGCATAGTCGAACTCGCCGATCCGGGCTTCGAGCTCCTGATCGACGCCCTCCAAACCGGCGATCCGCGTGTCGAGCGCGGCGAGTCGTTCCGCGTCGCCGGTCTCGGCGGCGAGCTCCTGCTCGATCCGCTCGATCGCGCTGGAGAGCTCCTCGACCTGGAGCCGCAGCGCGGTCGCCTGCGCCGAGGCCGGCGCGCCTTCGGCGGCGGCGCCTTCCGCGATCGCGGCCTTGAGCTCGTCGATCTCGCCGGCGACGCCGCCGATCTCGTCGGCGAGGCGGGCGACGCGCGCGTCGACCTCGGCGCGCCCGGCTTCGAGCGCCTCGAGCTGATCGAGAGCGGACCGCGCCTCGGCGCTGGCGCGAAGCGCGCCGGCCTCCGCCGTTTCGCTCTGCTCGGCGAGAGCGTCGATCCGCGGCGCCAGCGTCCCGTCGGTCGAGCCGCCGAGACCGCCGCCGAAGAGCACGATCAGCCCGCCGATGACGGCGCCGCCGAGCGCGTAGAGGATCGGCTGCGCTTGCGCCAAGGGCAGAAGCGCGGTGTCTTGCGACGATTTCTGCTGAGCGCCGCGGGCCAGACCGGCGCCGGCGAGCGCGGCGGAGGCTTCGGAGCGCGCCGCGGCGCGATCGGCCGCTTCCGACGTCTCGCGCTCGGACGCGGCCGCGTCAGGAGCGCCCGCGTCCGCGCCGGACGCGCTGGACGCGCCGGACGCGCCGCCGGCGACGGTCGGCTCGATCTTTCGGGGAGAAGATCCCGCGGATCCCGCCTTCGCCGCGGCGCGACCGCGCGCGGCGGCGACCTTCGCGGCGGTTTCGATCGACGGCTCGGCCGAGGACGGCGTCTCCGCCTTCTCCGCCTTCTTCGCCTTCTCCGCGGTCTTGTCGCCGGCGCCGCCCGTCGGCGTCTCGGCCGTCTCTTTCGGCGTCTCCTCGCCTTCGGCGGCGCCTTCGGTCGGTTGCGCCGCGCCCTCGGAGACGATCTTGGCGTCTTCGGCGGCGGCCTTCTTGGCGGCCGCGTCGCCCTTCTCCCGCGCGCCGGGCTTGCCGTCGCTCTTGTCGTTCTCGCTCATTTTCGCTCACCCGCATCTGCGATGGCGCTTCGCCGCGCCGGCGGCGCAGTCGCGCCGAGATCCCACGCTGAACAAGCGCGCCAAATCTTAATAAATATTTTCAAATTGCGGTTTCGCACACCTTGCGCCGCAAAATTAACCGGAAGAGGAGCTTAGCCGCTTCGCGCCGCGAGCGCATCGAGCAGCGCCGCCTCGGTCGGTCGGCGCGCCACGGCGATTTCTCGGCAGGGCGGCGCGGTCAGCGGCGCGGCGGCGCGGACGCTGATCGCGACGACGTCGAGCGCCGCCGGCGCCCGTCGCGCGAGCGCGGCGGCGAGGCCGTCGGCGATGCGGCGCGAATGGACAAGAGCGATCGCCGGGGCGCCGAGCGCGTCCGCGGCCTCATCCGTCAGAGCGTCGACCGGGCGCGCGGCGTAGAGGACGCGCGTCCGGATCGGCGGCGCGCCGGGCGCGTCGAGCGCCGCGGCGAGATCGGCGCCCTGAAGATGCAGGACCGCGCCCGCCGCCGGATCGAGCGCGCCGAGCGTGCGCCGAAGCGCCGCCGCGGCGCCCGCGGCGGAGCGGACCGCCCCGAAGCCGGCCGCGTCGGCCCGCGCAGCGGTCGCGTCGCCGACGCAGAAGGCCGGCAGGGCGAACGCGGATACGGGCGCCGCGCCGGATCGGATGTCGCAAGCGGCGGCGTCGACCGCGGCGGCGCTGGTGAAGGCGAGCGCCTGAGCGCCGTCGAGATCGGCGGGCTCCAGCCTTCCGGTCCGCTCGAAGCGGAGCAGCGGCGACAGGATCGGCCGGAGGCCGAGCCCGGCGACGGACCTTGCGGTGCGCTCGGCGCCGGGCGAGGGACGCAGGATGAGAACGGGCCGCGTCATGGACGCGCGGCCAGCACCTCGTCGGCGGCGTCGCGGCCGAGCGCCTCGGCCTCGGCGAGCCGATCCGCGTCCGACAGCGTCAACCGCCGCCGCGCCCGCGCGACCCAGGCGCCGTCGGACGCCAGGAGCTCGCCGCGGAAGTCGAGCACGCCGTCCTCGATCCGGGCCAGCGCGGCGATCGGCGTCTGGCAGGAGCCGTCGAGCCGGGCCAGGAAGGCGCGCTCGGCCGCGACGCGGACCCGCGTCTCCGGGCAGTCGACGGCGGCGCAGAGCGCTTCGGCCGCGTCGTCGCCCGCCCGCGCCGTGACGCAGATCGCGCCTTGAGCGGCGGCCGGCAGCATCTCGTCGGGCTCGAGGGGCCGCGTCGCGACGTCCGCTCGGCCGAGCCGGATGAGGCCGGCCATGGCGAGATAGGTCGCGTCGACGAGCCCGTCGGCGAGCTTCTTCAGCCGCGTCTGAACATTGCCGCGCATGGGCGCGATCTCGAGATCCGGCCGGCGCGCCAAGGTCTGCGCCTGGCGCCGCAGCGACGAGACGCCGACGACGGCGCCTTGCGGCAGATCTTCGAGCCGCGCCGCTTTCGGCGACAGAAACGCGTCGCGCGGATCCTCGCGCGGCAGGACCGCGACCAGGACGACGCCGTCGGGCGGCTGCGTCGGCACGTCCTTCATCGAATGGACGCCGAGATCGATCCGCCCGTCGAGCAGCGCCTCGTCAAGCTCCTTGGTGAAGAGGCCCTTGCCGCCGATCTCGGCCAACGGCCGATCCTGGACCTCGTCGCCGCGGGTCGAGAGCGCCGCGATCTCGACCGCCGCCTCGTCGAGCCCATGCGCGGCGCGGAGGCGCGAAGCCGCCTCTTCGGCCTGCGCCTGCGCCAGCAGGCTCGCGCGGGCGCCGAGCCGCCAACGCCGCGCGGAGCCGTCTTTCTCTCGAACGCCGTCGCTCATCTTTTTTCTCCGTCGTTCTCGTCCGCGCGCCGATCTCGAACCTACGGCGAGCGCGCCATCGACGAGGTCGGACATTCGGCCGCATTCGCCCGTCGCTTGAAGATCTGACCCGAAATGGAACGCAAGGTCCTGTCAATCCACAGAATTCATCGCGCGCTCGGTCGAGCCCGCCGGCGGTCGTCCCAGTATGGTCCGCTTGCTCTAGACTGTTTTTCCACAGGTCGGTAAGGAGCGCCGGGTGCGCGGATCTTCATGAGGTGCGTTTCGATGGGGAGCAAGGTCGTCATCAGCTACCGCAAGGGGCTGCATCTCGAAGAGGCGAAGCGCCTGCGCGACGCGCTCACCGAGCGGATGCGCCGCGGTTCGATTTTCATCGACACGAACCAGGAGACGCCGGCGAGCGCCTGGGCGGGCGAGATCGGCAAGCTCGAGCCCGGCAAGGCCGCGATGCTCGTTCTCGCCTCCGAGAGTCTGATCGACCAGCGCGGCGAGACGGGCCTGCGCCTGTTGCAGACGCCCGACGATCCGATGCGCCGAGAGCTGCTCGCCGCGATCGAGCGCAAGATCGAGATCGTCCCGGTCGTCGTCGACGGCGCCAATCCGCTCTCGGTCGCGCGGCTGCCCGACGAGCTCTGGCCGGTCTTCCTGCGGCCGGCGGCGCGGTTCCGCCTGGAGACCGCCGAAGACGACGCCAACATGCTGGTCGAGCGGCTCGCCGAAGCGCTGAGGCCGGAGCCGACGCGCCTGTCGCTCAAGGCGGCCGCGGCGGTCGCGGTCGCGTCGCTCGCCGGCGGCGCCGCGCTCGGCGCGGGCGTCCTGGCGAGCCTCTCGGAGCCGACTGTGGCGATGACGACCGGCGTCGTCGCGGACGAGACGCTGAGCGAGGACGTCGAGACGGCGCGGATCGTCGCGGAGGGGCGCCTCGAGACCTTGGAGACCGAGCTGGCGACCGCGCGGGCCGCGCTGACGGAGGCGCGCGACGCGTTCGACGCGGAGCGGGCGTCGTTGACGACGGAGCTCGAGGCGGCCGAAGAGGCGCTCGAGCGCGCGCGGACGGACGGATCGGACCGGATCGCGGCGCTCGAGGACGAGCTCTCGCGGCTGCGCGACGAGGCGTCCGCGTCGTCGACCGAGCTCGAGGCGGCGGACGCGGCGCGCGAGGCGGCGGTGGCGCGCGCCGAGGCGGAAGAGGCGGCGCGCCGCGCCGCGGAGGCCGAGGCCGAAGCGGCCGCCGAGGCGGCGCGGCGGGCCGAGCGCGTGGTCGCGGAGCGCGCGGCGGCGATCGAGGCCGCCGCCGAGGCGGATGCGCCGGACGCCGCGGTCGAGGCGCCGGGCGTCGGTTCCGAGGCCGTTGCGACCGCGGTCGTGGCGGCGGATGAGGATCTCGAAGCGGCGGCGCGCGAGGCCGAAGAGGCGCGGGCCGCGGCGGTCGCGGCGAAGATGGAGGCGGACGAGGCCGAGGCGCGCGAAACGGCCGCCGCCGCGCGGGCCGACGCGGCGGCGGAGGCGGTCGCCGCGGCCGAGCGCGAGATCGCGGCGGCGCGCGCGGCGCTGGCGGCGGGCGACGC
>CAZPTD010000323.1:0-4945 GCA_964588915.1 uncultured Neomegalonema sp.
CCACGCGGTCGCCGACCGAGACGCGCCAGGAGACGATCTCCGCGTCCTGGAGGCCCTCTCCGAGATCGGGCAGAGCGAAGGTCTTCATGCGTACTCCATGACCTCGCGCGCCGCGGCGACGATGCGCGCGGCGCTCGGCATATAGGCGCGCTCGAGCCGCGGCAGCGGCATGATCGTATCGTCGCCCGCGACCCGTCGGATCGGCGCGAGGAGGCTGGTGAGCGCGCCCTCGGCGACGCGCGCGGCGATCTCCGCGCCGAAGCCGGCGGTCCGCGGCGCCTCGTGGACGACGACGCAGCGCCCGGTCTTCTCGACCGAGGCGAGGATCGTCGCGGCGTCGAGCGGCTTCAGCGTCGCGACGTCGATCACCTCCGCCTCGATCCCGGCGCCGGCGAGCGTCTGCGCCGCCTCGAGCGTCTCCTTGATCATCGCGCCCCAACCGACGAGCGTGACGTCGCCGCCCTCTCGGAGCGTGAAGCAGCGGTCGAGCGCCGCCGCCGCGCCGTCGTCGGCGACCGCCTCGGAGACCGCGCGATAGAGGCGCTTCGGCTCGAGGAACACCACCGGATCGGGATCGCGGATCGCCGCCAGCAAGAGCCCGTAGGCGCGCGACGGCGAGGACGGAACGACGACGCGCAGGCCCGGAATATGCGCGAAGAGCGCCTCCATGCTCTCCGAATGGTGCTCGGGCGCGCGGATGCCGCCGCCATAGGGCGCGCGCAGCACCATCGGGCAGCTGAGCCGCCCGCGCGTGCGGTTCCGCAGCCGCGCCGCGTGGCTCAGCATCTGGTCGATGGTCGGCAGGATGAAGCCCATGAACTGGATCTCGGCGACCGGCCGGAAGCCCTGCGCCGCGAGGCCGACCGAGAGCCCGGCGATCGCCGTCTCGGCGAGCGGCGTGTCGCGGACGCGCGCCGCGCCGAACTGCTCGATGAGCCCGGCCGTGGCGCGAAAGACGCCGCCGTCGACGCCGACATCCTCGCCGAGGACCACCACCCGCTCGTCCTCGGTCATCGCGCGCGCATGCGCCAGGCGCACCGCCTCGACGAGGGTGATCTCAGCCATCGTCGCTCTCCTCCGCGGCGCGGGCGATCGCGGCGGCGCGCTGGCTCTCGAGATCCTCGGGCGGCGTCGCGTAGAGATGATCGAACATCGCCTCGACGGGCTGCGGCGGCGTCGCGAGATAGGCGTCCGCCGCGGCGGCGATCCGGTCCGCCGCCTCGGTCAGAAGCGTCTCCTCGTCCTCCTTCGACCACGCCCCGAGCGCAACGAGATGCGCCTTCAGCCGCGCGATCGGATCCTCCTTCCAATGCGCCGACACCTCCGCGTCGCTGCGGTAGCGGCGCGCGTCGTCGGCGGTGGTGTGGTCGGAGAGCCGATAGGTGAGCGCCTCGATCAGCGTCGGGCCGCCGCCGCTCCTGGCGCGCTCGAGCGCGCGCTCGGCCGCGTCGCGGACGGCGATGACGTCGTTGCCGTCGACTTGCTCGCCCGGAACGCCGGCGGCGATCGCCTTCTGCGCCAGCGTCTCGGCCGCCGTCTGCCGGGCGCGCGGCGCCGAGATCGCCCATTGGTTGTTGGCGATCAGGAACACCGTCGGCAGACCCCAGGCGCCGGCGATGTTGAGCGCCTCGTAGAAATCGCCCTTCGAGGTCGCGCCGTCGCCGCCGAACGCCACGGCGACGCGCGGCTCGCCGCGCAGCTGAAAGGCGAGCGCGACGCCGGCCGCATGCGGAAAATGGCCGCCGACGGGCACCGAGATCGGGAAGTCCTCGCGCGGGCCGGCGAAGTCGCTGCCGCGCTCGTCGCCGCCCCAATAAAGGAAGAGCTCGGTCGGCGTCGCGCCGCGCCAGAGCTGGGCGCCGTGCTCACGGAACGACGGCAGCAGCGCGTCCTCGTCGCGCAGCGCGCTCGCGACGCCGACGCCCACCGCCTCCTGCCCCAGCGACGAGGCGAAAGTGCCGAGCCGGCCGGTGCGCTGGAGGGCGATCGCCTTCTCGTCGAAGACCCGCGTCAGGACCATCGCCCGATAGAGCGGCGCCAGCGCCTCGGGATCGCGGGCGAAGCCGGGCGGCAGGCCGCCAGGCTCGCGCAACAGCGTCCCGTCCGCGGCGAGACAGCGCGTGAAGGCGACGGCGAAGGACGCGACCACGCCCGTTCGGCCGTCATTCGGCGGGGCGGCTTCATCGGTCATTGGAATAAATTGGGGCGGTCGCGCCGCGCGCGCAATGACATCGGTCAAACGCCGGCCGGCGTTCCGCGCGCGCCGAACCGACGACGCGGCGCGGGCGCGACTTGACGGGCGGCGGGGCGGCGGGCTCACATCGGCAGAGACGCGATCGACCGAGAATGCGATCGCCAAAACCGCGAACGGATCGCGCGAACCGGCTGAAGCGTCCGCTTCCGAGACGCCGGCCGCCGACGCGCGCACGAGATCCGACGCACAGGGAGGTTGCCGATGGAGCGCAGAAGACCCTACCCGACGAACGGATTCGGCGCCGGATACGGCTCGGGCGGTTATTCCCAGCCCTATTCGACGTCCTACGCGCCGAGCTACAGCGGCATGCCCGGCAGCAACGAGACGCGCGGGACCGACATCATCGCCGAATACCTTCTGAAGGAGCAGGTGCCGTATATCCTCGGCTACGCCGGCCACGGCGCGATCGGGCTCCTCGACGGCGTCCACAAGCACACCGACAAGATCCGCCACATCTCGCCGCGGATCGAGCAGGGCGCCGGCTTCATGGCCGACGCCTATTTCCGGCTGACGGGCAAGCCGCTCGCGGTCTACGCCTCGACCGGCCCCGGCCCGATGAACCTGATGATCTCGGTCGCCAACGCCTTCTACGACAATTCGGCGTTCCTGATCATCACCGGCCAGGTGCCGACGACGCAGGTGAACAGCGGCGCGCTGCAAGACGACTATCGCTACAACGGCGACATGTCGGCGATCTTCACGCCGGTGGTGAAGAAGTCCTACCGCATCCGCGAGGTCGCGGATCTCTGCCAGGCGCTGCCCGAGGCGTTCCATCTGATGCGGACCGGCCGGCCCGGCCCGACGCATCTCGACATGCCCTACAATCTCTATATCGAGACCGCGCCGGTGAACGCGCCGGAGCCGATCCGCGACGAGGCGCAGGGCGGCTTCGCGCGGAGCCTCTCGGACTACGACGTCGAGCGCGCGCTCGGCCTTCTGTGCTCCTCGGAGCGGCCGCTGATCCTCGCCGGCGGCGGGATCCGGGTCGCGGGCGCGTTCGAGGAGCTGAGGGCGCTGGCCGACCAGCTCGGGATCCCGGTCTACACGTCCTTCATGGGCAAGGGCGCGCTGCCCTTCGACCATCCGCTCCATCTCGGCGTCGGCGGCGTCTGGGGCGACTATCCGGCGACCGAGGCCTGCCGCAACGCCGACGTCATCCTGGCGATCGGGGCGCGGTTCAACGATCTGCACGCCGGCTCGTGGATCCCGGGCTACGTCTACAACATCCCGCCGACCAAGCTCGTCCAGGTCGACATCGACGAGAGCGAGATCGGCCGCAACTATCCTGTCGAGATCGGGATCGTGGCCGACGCCAAGGCGTTTCTCGGGCAAGCGGTCAAGATCGCGCGCGGCGGCAATCTGCGCGTGAAGGACGTCGGCCCGTGGAAGCGCGAGATCGCCGAATGGCAGACGGAGTGGCGCAATTTCTGCCGGCCGTTCGAGGAGAGCTCGGAGGTCCCGATCGAGCCGCGCCGGATGCTGGCGGAGATGAACCGGATCTCGCCGGCCGGCACGATCATGGTCGACGACATCGGCAACTGCCAGGTCTGGTCGGAGCAGTATTGGCAGACCAAGGTTCCGGGCACGCATATGACGGCGGGCGGCTTCGCGGCGATGGGCTTCGGCGTCTACGGCGTGCTCGGCGCGCGGCTCGCCCGCCCGAACGCGCCCTGCGTCACGCTTTGCGGCGACGGCGGCTTCTCGATGTGGTCGCACGCGGTCGCCACCGCGGTGGAGTACGACCTGCCGGCGGTCTGGGTGGTGCAGAACAACTACGCGATCGGCACGATCCGGGACCTGCAGCTCGTCTATCTCGAGGGAAGGGAGCTCGGCACCAGCTTCGTGCGGCAGTCGACCGGCGAGTTCTACAACCCCGACTTCGCCGCGATGGCCGAGGCGATGGGCGCGAAGGGCGTCCGGATCGAGCATCCGGACCAGTTCGGCGACGCCTATGCGGAGGCGCTTCGGTCGAACAGGCCGACGGTGCTCGACGTCATCATCAACCGCGACACGGCGACGCCGGTCACCGGCACCTGGCAGATGCCGCCGATCCCGGAAGTGCAGCCCACCTTCGGCCGCCGCAAGGTGCGCTGACGCGATCCGCCGAGCGCGCATGAGCGGCGCCGGCGCTCCACCCGTCTGATCGGCCGCCGGCCGCCCGCGATCCCGCGGTTTCTATCGCCGCGCCGGATCGCTTCGGGAGGGAAGGAAGATGTTGCGCAGTGGTTCCGTAGCGGCGACGATGCTCGCCGCCGGCCATGTCCGGCGCGACGCCGTCCCTGGCGATTGCGGTGCTTTGCGCGTCCGTCGGCGAGGCGCTGGCGGTGAAGCGGCGATGCGACGCCGAGATCTACGTGTTGGCCGACAGCGAGAACCTGTTCGTCGCCCGCTTCATCGCCCGTGGCGGCGCCGATCACCCGAACCGGGCGCGTCGCAGAGCCCGCGACGCGGCTTTCCGGGATGACGGCGCGTCTGGCGACGGCTGCTATCGTCTGATCGGTTCTGACGGAGAGCCAACCTCGCCCTTGTCATCCCGGCCGAGCGCGCAGCGCGCAGAGCCGGGATCCAGGGCCAAGGAGCTGAGCGTGCGGCGAAACGGCCCTTTCGTCTGATCGGTTCTGATGGAGCCAACCTCACCCTTGTCATCCCGGCCAAGCGCGCAGCGCGCAGAGCCGGGATCCAGGGCCAAGG
>CAZPTD010000324.1:0-4933 GCA_964588915.1 uncultured Neomegalonema sp.
CCGCGACGATCCGGCGTTCCACGACAACGTCTACTGGCGCGGCCGCATCTGGCCAATCCGTATTGGGCGCTTCATGCGGCCGCGGCGCTCGGCGACGAGGAGACCGACTGGCCGGCGCCCTATTACGCCGGCCGCGACCAGATCCGCCGGCTCGCCGAGCGCGGCGAAGGCTTCGGCCTGCGCGTATGACGGGCGCGCTCGCGGGCAAGACGGCGGTGGTGACCGGCGGCGGCTCGGGCGTCGGCGCGGCGCTGGCGCTCGGGCTCGCCGAGGCGGGCGCCGAGGTGTGGATCGCCGGCCGGCGCGAAGAGGCGCTCGAAGCCAGCGCCGGGCGCCATGAGCGGATCCGCGCGGCGGCGGCCGACGTGACCGACGAGGCGTCGCTGGCGGCGCTCTTCGAGCGGGCGGGGCCGGTCGACATCGTGATCGCCAACGCCGGCGCCGCCGAGAGCGCGCCCTTCGCGAAGACGGACCGCGCCCTTTGGGATCGGACGCTCGCCGTCAACCTCACCGGCGTCTTTCTGACCTTCCAGGCCGGCCTCGCGCGCCTCCGAAGCCGCGGCTGCGGCCGTCTGATCGCGGTCGCCTCGACCGCGAGCCTCAAGGGCTATCCCTATGTCGCGCCCTACGCGGCGGCGAAGCACGGCGTCCTCGGGCTGGTCCGGTCGCTGGCGCTCGAGCTCGCCAAGACCGGCGTGACCGTGAACGCGCTCTGCCCGGGCTTTCTCGACACCGAGATGACCGAGCGCAGCGTCGCGACGATTGTCGAGAAGACCGGCATGAGCGCCGAGGACGCGACGAAGCGCCTCGCCGAGAACAATCCGCAAGGGCGCCTGATCGCGCCCGAAGAGGTCGTCGCCGCGGCGCTCTGGCTGTGCCAAGACGCGGCGGCCGGCGTCACCGGCCAGGCTGTCGCAATCTCCGGAGGCGAGACATGAACGCGCCGCATCGCCAAATGAAAGCGAGCCCGTCGAAGCAGCGGCTCCGGCTCTGGCTCAACCTGCTGCGCGCGACGCGCAAGGTCGAGGCGGCGCTCCGCGAGGAGATGCGTCAGGCCTACGGGTCGACCTTGCCGCGCTTCGACGTTCGCTCGGCGCTCGACCTCTCGCGCGACGGGCTCTTGTTGAGCGAGCTCTCGCAGCGGCGGATGGTCTCGAACGGCAACGTCACCGGCATCATCGAGCGGCTGGTCGTCGACGGGCTCGTCGAGCGCCTGCCGGTGCCGGGCGACAAGCGCGCGACCCGCGTGCGCCTGACGGCGGAGGGCGCGCGCGCCTTCGCGGAGATGGCGGCGGAGCACGAGGGCTGGGTCGATCAGCTTCTCGCCGAGATCGACGCGGAGGAGGCGCAGTTCATGATCGACGCGCTGACGCGAATCCGGCGCGAAGGCGACGACGACAAGAGAGGAGCCGGGCGATGAGCGGCGCGATCGGACCACGCTTCGCCGAGTATCGGCCGGCGCATTTCGAATGGGCCTGGGCCGACAGGATCGCGACCGTCCGGCTCAAGCGCCCGGACCGCAAGAATCCGCTCACCTTCGAGAGCTACGCCGAGCTGCGCGACACGTTCCGCGCGCTCGTCTACGCCGAGGACGTCGACGTCGTCGTCTTCGCTTCGAACGGCGGCAACTTCTGCTCCGGCGGCGACGTGCACGACATCATCGGGCCGCTCGTGCGGATGGACATGAAGGGCCTTCTCGCCTTCACGCGGATGACCGGCGATCTCGTCAAGGCGATGATCGGTTGCGGCAGGCCGATCATCGCGGCGGTCGACGGCGTCTGCGTCGGCGCCGGCGCGATCGTGGCCATGGCCTCCGACCTGCGGCTGGCGACGCCGGAGGCGAAGACGGCGTTCCTCTTCACGCGCGTCGGGCTCGCCGGCTGCGACATGGGCGCCTGCGCGATGCTGCCTCGGATCGTCGGCCAGGGGCGGGCGGCGGAGCTCCTCTACACCGGGCGCTCGATGTCGGCCGAGGAGGGCGCCGCCTGGGGCTTCTTCAACGCGCTCCATCCGGCCGAGACGCTCGAGGAGGAGGCGATTTCGCTGGCGCGGCGGCTCGCTTCGGGGCCGGTCTTCGCGCACGGGATCACCAAGACGCAGCTTCATCAGGAATGGTCGATGTCCTTGGAGCAGGCGATCGAGGCCGAGGCGCAGGCGCAGGCGATCTGCATGCAGACCAAGGATTTCGAGCGCGCCTACCGCGCCTTCGTCGCCAAGGAGAAGCCGGTCTTCGAGGGCGATTGAGGCGACGCTCGCCGCCGCCGCCCCGGCGAGCCGACATGCGCCGAGACGAGCGGTTGTTCAGCAGCGGGCCAACAGCGCTGGTCTGTCCGGACCTGTTTGACTTCCGCATGTCGAACCGACCTGACCAAACTGAACGCTCCCGAATGTCGGCGATCGTCGCGGCGCGATTGACGTTCGTCAACGAGCCCATGCGGTCGGATAGGCTAAGCGTCTTCCATACGCATGGAGTGGGGACTGCCGGAGCGGGAGCTGCCAGCCGTGACAAAAACCGACGATTACGCGAAGGCTCGTAGGCGCGCCGAAGCCAAGTACGCCTTTTTCATGCACGCAGCCGTCTACGCGGCGGTGATGGTGTTGTTGGCGCTCATCGACGTGCTGACCTCGCCCGAAACGATCTGGTTCTTCTGGCCTTTGATCGGCTGGGGGTTTGCGGTCGCGTTGCATGGCGCGCGCGTCTACCTGTTGGCGGATAAGTCCGAGGTTCTTGACGCACTGACGGAGCGTGAACTCCGCCATATGTCGGCGCACGAGACGGACTGAGGCGGGATTCAGATCTACGCGGCTGGCGTCCTGGATCTGAAATTCGCTCCGGCGCTTGCAGAGAGATCGGGCGGATTTCGAAACCATCACAGGACAGCGTTCTCTGATCATTGGTGATCAGGAAATCGCCGCAGCCCTCTCTTTCTCTCTATTCCGGCTCGCTCAACGCCCGGGCCTCTGGGGAGAAGCTCTGTCGGCGGCTCAGAACGCATCGCTCGATCGACGCCAACCCAAATTGGAGCAGGATCTGTGTAGGTGGATGCAACGCCGATGACGCCGTCATCCCGGAAAGCCGCAGGCTTGGCCGGGATGACAAGGGCGAGGTTGGCTCCATCAGAACAGATCAGACGATAGATACGGTGGAAACACGATGGCCAATCCTCACCCGAACATCGAACTGCTGACGAAGCTGAACCTTCGCGATCTCGACGCGTCTGCGGCGCTCTTCTCCGATGATTTCATTTGGCGCTTCTTCAATCCGAAACTTCCGGACTTGCAGGGAGACTATATCGGCCTCGACGGACTGAAGGCGTTTTTCGAAGCCATGGCGAGCAAGACCAAAGGCTCCTTCAACGTGCAGCCGGTCTCCGTCACGCCTGTCGGGAACGAGCTGCTCGTCGTTCACGTCCGGGACACGATGGACCTCGAAGGCGTTTCGCTGGCCACAGACGCCGTCGTTGTCTGGCGCATCGTGAACGGCCAATTCACCGAAGCGTGGGACATACCAGCGGTGTTCACCGCGCCGGCCCCTTGAGCCTGCGATGGCGCGCCAGCGCGAGACCGTAGACGATTAGATTTGCGGTTGCTCGGTCATGGTCCGGTCTCGTCTGGCGGGGCTCTGGGCGTCTAAACGTCGGAACGCGCTCGATACGAACGAGTCGCACGCTGCGCCTGGATGTCGGGCGCTCGACAAACAGGCGCGGTGACTTCAGCAATCGACCCGTCGATATCCGCGAAGTCGCGACGATCGCGTCGGTTGGCCGCGAAATAGGCGTTCGTGTTCTGGCGGCGAGCGTCGACTCTGGGGCGCCGGCCGAGGCGCGGGCTCCGGACGCGTTTTACGCGTTGACCATCGGATCGGGGTCCAGGCTTATTCCTGCCCGAGATCGCGACATTCGTGCGCTCGGGAAAGGCGCCGTCGTCGCGCGTCGCGAGACAGGCGGAGGGCGGCGCGGCCGTCGCGGCGCCCGAAACGAGGAGAGCACGATGGCCGACCAGTCCTTCCTGACCTGGCCCTTCTTCGAGGACCGCCATCGCGCGCTCGCCGAGGAACTGGAGGCGTGGTGCGCCGCGAACCTGCCGGTCGACCATTCGGATGTCGACGCCGCCTGCCGCGCCCTCGTCGTCCGGCTCGGCGCCGCCGGCTTTCTCCGGCATTCGGGCGCCGCCGAAGGCGAGACGCTCGACGTGCGCAGCCTCTGCCTCATCCGCGAGACGCTGGCGCGCCATGACGGCCTCGCCGATTTCGCCTTCGCCATGCAGGGGCTCGGCATGGGCGCGGTCTCGCTCTTCGGGACGGCGGAGCAGCGCGCCTGGCTCGAGAAGACGCGGTCGGGCGGCGCGATCTCGGCCTTCGCGCTCACCGAGCCGGCCTCGGGCTCGGACGTCGCCAACATCGCCACGAGAGCGGTCGCCGAGGGCGACGGCTACGTGATCGACGGCGAGAAGACCTGGATCTCGAATGGCGGGATCGCCGATCTCTACGCGCTCTTCGCCCGGACCGGCGAGGCGCCGGGCGCCAAGGGCCTCTCCGCCTTTCTTTTGCCGGCGGACACGCCGGGCCTCGAGGTCGTGGAGCGCTTAGAGGTGATCGCGCCGCATCCGCTGGCGCGGCTGCGCTTCGAGAACATGCGCCTGCCGCGCTCGGCGCTGATCGGCGCGCCCGGCGAGGGTTTCAAGATCGCGATGTCGGTCTTGGACGTCTTCCGCTCGCCGGTCGGCGCCGCGGCGCTCGGCTTCGCGCGGCGGGCGCTCGACGAGGCGCTGACCAGGGCCAAGAGCCGCCAGCTCTTCGGCGCGCCGCTCGGCGAGCTGCAGATGGTGCAGGGCCATATCGCCGACATGGCGCTCGGCGTCGACGCGGCGGCGCTCCTGGTCTACCGCGCCGCCTGGGCGAAGGATCAGGGCGCGCCGCGCGTCAGTCGCGAGG
>CAZPTD010000325.1:0-4911 GCA_964588915.1 uncultured Neomegalonema sp.
CTCCTCGAGCTCGACCATGCGGGCGGCGCGCCTGATCTGCGCGTCCTGCTCGGACCGCGGCACGCCGCGCATCCGGAGCGGGAAGCGGATGTTCTCGTAGATGGTCATGTTCGGATAGAGCGCGTAGCTCTGGAACACCATGGCGACGTCGCGGTCGCGGGCGTCGACCTCGTTCATCACCTCGCCGTCGATGACCACCTCGCCCTCGGTCGGCTCCTCGAGCCCGGCGATCATGCGCATGGTCGTCGTCTTGCCGCAGCCGGACGGGCCGAGGAGGACGAGAAACTCCTCGTCGGCGATGTCGAGCGAGACCTTCTTGACGCCATCGACGGCGCCCCAGGATTTGCGGATGTTGTTCAAGCGGATCTCAGCCACGGGTCCTCGGCCCCCTACCCTTTGACGGCGCCCATGCTCAGGCCGCGCGAGAGGTGCCGCTGGATGAGCAGGATGATGATGAAGACCGGAATGAAGGCGAGAAACGCCACCGTCGCGATGAGATTGTAGATGATGCCGCCGGTGCCGCCGGTGAAGAACCTGAGCGCCACCGAGAGCGTGTAGGCCTCCTCCGTCTGCGCGAGCTGCAAGGTCAGCAGAAACTCGTTGATCGCGAAGATCGACGCGATCGCGGCCGCGGTGACGATGCCCGGCAGGCAGATCGGAATGATGATCGACCAGAGAATGCGCAGATCGGAGGCGCCGTCGGTGCGGGCGGCGTCTTCGAGCTCGCGCGGCACGTCGAGCATGTAGGAGCGCAGGATCCAGGTGACGATGCTCAGATTGAGCGCGGCGAACACCAGCATCAGCGCCCAGATCGTGTTGATGAGCTCGAAATACTGGAAGAGCGACACGATCGGGATCACCACGATCGCCGGCATCATCATCCGGGTCGAGAGGATGTAGAAGCCGATGTCGTCGCGGCCGCGATAGCGGTAGCGCGCCAGCGAATAGGCCGCCGGAATACCGAGAACGAGGTCGATCAGCACCGAGCCGATGATCGCCAGCACCGAGTTCCGGAGATAGGTGAGCGTCGGCCAGTCGTCGGAAAGGCGGCTCAGCGCGTCGAGCGAGAACTCCGGCCAATAGACCGGCACCGGCGTGCGCACGTCGACAGCGTCGCGGAAGGCGATGGTCAGGAACCAGAGAATCGGCGCCAGGCAAAAGAGCGCCCAGGCGCCGAGCACGACGTAGCGGAGCGCCAAGGACGCCCTCCGCATCGATCGCTGACGCGCATGGTGGCGGGCGGTCCGGCTCATGCGCGATCCGATCGGAAGAAACGCTTCAGCAGAAGCTGCGAGACGATGACGAGCGTGAAGAGCATCACCGCGGCGGCGGCCGAGGCGTAGCCGGGATCGGTGTTGGTGAAGGCCTGCTTATAGATGAAGAAGCTGATCGTGACCGTGTCGTTGCCGGGTCCGCCGCGGGTGATGATGTTCGTCGTCGTGAAGAGCGCGATGATGTCGATCGCGCGCAGGATGACGGCGATCGCGATCACCGGCCGCATCAAGGGCAGAGAGATGTTCCAGAAGATCGACGGCCAGCTGGCGCCGTCGAGCCGCGCCGCCTCCTCGACCTCCTGGCCTTGCGCCTGCAGACCGGCGACGAAGATGATGAAGAGGAAGGGCGTCCACTGCCAGACGTCGGCGACGACGAGCGTCATGCGCGCCAGGAACGAGTCGTTCGTGAAGTCGAGTCGCTCGGAGATGAACCCGACGCGCATCAGGAGGTCCGAGATCACCTGCGCGTCGGTGAAGGCGAGCTTCCAGAGATAGGCGACCGCCGACGGCATGAAGAGCATCGGCAGCAGGAAGAGGATGCGCCATCCGCGCACCAGCGGGTCGCGATAGGCGAAGAACGCCAGAAGCAGAGCGAGGAACGTCTGGACCGCGAGCGACGTCCCGCCGATCAGGATCGTGTTCCAGAGCGCTTCCCAGAAGACGCGGTCGCTCCACAGGCGCTCGTACTGGTCCCACTGAACCGGCGTCCACTGCCCGAAATAGACGTCATAAAAACTCTGGTAAACGACGTAGACGCCTGGAAAAAGCGTGATCGAAAGTAAGTAGATAACCGCCGGAAGCACCAGCAAATACGGAAAGAGCTTGCGGCGAAAGGCGGAGCGGCGGCGGCGCGGCCTCGCCGTCGTCGCGGATGCGCCGCCAGCGGCGGAGGCGGTGAAAACCGCCTACGCCGGGTCCGGCCGTGTCGATACGGTCACCGGCGTCTTTCCTTCGCCCGAGGCCGATTAGAACGGCAGGTCCTTGCCCTCGCCGACCCAGACGCCCGGCGCCGCGACCGAATACGGGAACGGCGCGCTGTCGCCGGTGAAGCGGTTGCGGCGCAGGATCCGGCGCCAGGCCTCGGCGCCGTTGTCGAGCGCCTCCTTCGGCGAGATCTGGCCGGTGAAGGCGCGGTTGATCTCGGTGCCGAGCTGATCCTCCATCTGGAACATGCCGGGCAGGCGCGGGCAGCACCAGGCGTAGTCGAGGCTCGTCGCCCAGACTTCCAGAGGCTGCGACACCTTCTCGAGCTCCGGATTGGTCAGCACCGAGCGATAGCCCGGCGCGACGCCGTTCGCGTTCGCCTCGTTCATCGCCATGATCGACGCCGTGGTGAGGAAGGCGAGCATCAGGAAGGCGCCTTCGGGGTTCTCCGACGTCGCGGTGACGCAGGAGGTCGAACCGGCGATGTTCGGCGGCGCGAAGCGGCCGCCGGCGACGCGCGGCTCGTAGATGGTGACGAAGTCGTCGACGATGTTCGACTGATCGGGCCGCATCGCCTGGGTGCCGCTGTCCTGCCAGGAGATGTTGGTCGCGAGCTGGCCGCCGAGCCAGGCGCCGCGGTTCTCCGGCCAGCCGGCGCCGGCCGCGCCTTCGATGGCGTTGTCGCGGAGCGCGAGCATGATCTCGATCGCCTGGACGCCGGCGTCCGAGTTGAAGATCGGGTTCCAGTCCTCGTCGAAGAGCTCCATGCCGCACTGCGCGGCGATGTGCTCCCAGGTGTAGGTCGCCCAGAAGCCGCGGCCGACCATCATGCCGACGCCGGCGACGCCCGGCTCGACATTGTTGAGCTCGGCCGAGAGGCGGATGAGCTCGTCATAGGTCGGCACCGAGCGCCACTTGTCGATCGGACCGCCGAGAACCTGCTCCGCGAAGCCCTTGCGCAGATGCACCATCTGGATGTCGCAGTCGAACGGAATGCCGTAGAGGCCCTGATCGCCGAAATAGCCGTAATTGAGGCGATAGGTGTCGTAGAAATCGTCGAGCGGCAGGCCCCATTTCTCGGCGTAGCCTTGCAGCGGCGCCAGGAAGCCGGGCGCGGCGAAGTCGCCGAGCCAGGGCGAGAAGAACTGCATCGCGTCGAAGCTGGCGGCGCCGGCGGTGAACTCGGTGATCGCCTTGTCGTAGATCGAGTCGTCCGGCACCGGCACGAGCTCGACGCTGATGCCGGAGAGCTGCTCGAACGGCGCCAGGCCTTCGGCGGCGCTGTCGGTGTCGGCCGCGCCGATGAGGAAGCGCACGCTCTTGCCGGCCTGCTCGGCGCGCACCGCTTCCCAGTCGACGGTGCGGATCCAGTCCTTGTTCGGATCCCAAAGCGGCGCGTCGCTCATGCCGTAGAGCTGGCGATAGTCCTCGCGGACGTAGTTCGGCACCGAGATCCGCGCGAGAACGTCCGCCGGATCGGGCAGGTTGTTCTGCGCCAGAGCCGGCGCGCCGAGAGACGCCGAGACGCCGCCGGCCACGCCGGCGGCGGCGCTTGTTTTCAGGAAATCGCGACGCGAGACGGCGGGCTTCTTGAACATAGCACTTCCTCCACGCGGCCCTGTCGAAGAGAGGCGCGCCTGGGCCGAAGGCTGCGCCGTGTTAGAGCCCGCGCCCTGCGCGCGCCCGCTCCGGCCCGGATAGGCTATCGAGGTTGGCTGCGCTTGCTCAACCCCGAAGCTTCCGAACACTTGTCTTTTCCAATGCTATCGTGTTCATCATTTCTATAGCTTGTCAAGAATGAATGACGCTATACTGCGCAGAGGCGCGCGGCAGCGCTCGGAACAGATGCGCCCACAAAGAACAATGTGTTCATAGTGCGTTGACCGGCGTTTCGGCGTTCACTACGACAGATATTACACGAAGAGGAGGAGGCGATGGCGTCGAATGTCGTTCTGAACGGATTGGCCCGCGACCTCGCGGCGCGCGCGGAAGGCGGGCGCCCCGTCACCATCGGCCTCGTCGGCTCCGGCGAGATGGGCACGGACATCGTCACCCAGGTCGCGCATATGCCCGGGCTTCGCCTCGGCGCCGTCATCGAGCACAACCTCGACAAGGCCCGCAAGGCGATCGAAATCGCCTATGGCGCCGGCGTGGACGCGCCCGAAGCGGCGACCGCCGACGCGGCGCAGGCGGCTGTCGAGCGCGGCGCGATCCCGCTCTCTCTCGACGCCGCCGTCGCCTATGAGAACGGCCTCGTCGACGTCGTGATCGACGCGACCGGCGTGCCCGCCGTCGGCGCCGAGATCGGCCTCGCGGCGATGGAGCGCGGCAAGCATCTCGTGATGATGAACGTCGAGGCGGACGTCACCATCGGCGCCTATCTCTCCGCCGAGGCCGAGCGGCTCGGCGTCGTCTACACGCTCGGCGCCGGCGACGAGCCTTCCGCCTGCATGGAGCTGATCGAGTTCGTCTCGGCGCTGGGCTACACCATCGCCGCGGCCGGCAAGGGCAAGAACAACCCGCTCAATGTCGACGCGACGCCGGACGCCTATGTCGAGGAGGCGACGCGGCGGAACATGAACCCGCGGATGCTGGTCGAGTTCGTCGACGGCTCGAAGACGATGGTCGAGATGGCCGCAATCGCCAACGCGACCGGGCTGACGCCGGACAAGCCGGGCATGCACGGCCCGGCGGCCGGCGTGGCCGAGTTGGC
>CAZPTD010000326.1:0-4863 GCA_964588915.1 uncultured Neomegalonema sp.
TGCATGCGCCGGACGTTTACATGGACAAGCTCGCCGTCGGCCCGGGCGTGCCGCGGAACGCGCTCGATCTCGACATGGATCCCGCCGACAACGTGCGCGAGCTCGCGAAGGTGAAGGGCCGCAGGCCCAAGGACATCACCGTCTGCATTCTCGAGCGGCCGCGGCACGAGGAGCTGATCGAGAAGGTGCGCTCGGCCGGCGCGTCGATCATGCTCATCTCCGACGGCGACGTCGCCGGCGTCATCCATTGCGCCGAGACCGACAAGACCGGGATCGACATGTATCTCGGCTCGGGCGGCGCGCCGGAAGGCGTGCTCGCGGCGGCGGCCCTCAAGTCGATGGGCGGCTGGATCCAGGGCCGACTGCTCTTCCGCAAGGACGAGGAGCGCGAGCGCGCGCGTCGGACCGGCATCACGGATTTCGACCGCACCTACGAGCTCGAGGACATGGTGCGCGCGGACGTGGTCTTCGCGGCGACGGGCGTCACCAACGGCTCGATCGTGCGCGGCGCGCGACGCGTCGGCGACCGGCTCGAGACCGAGACCATCCTGATGCGCTCGGCCACGGGCTCGGTCCGGCGGATCCATTACAGCCGCCTCATCAGCCATCCTAAGGCCTGAGCGGATCGGAGCGGCCGATGACGCGGCGCATCGGGTTCGGCGAGGGCGAGAAACGCGAGAAAGAGCGCCGGGCCGACGCCGCGCGGCGCCGTGCGGCGACGGAGCGGCCGCAAGCGCCTGCGCCGGCGCGCGAGAAGGACGGGATGTCGGCCGTCGGCCGGCTCCTGCTCGGCCTCTTTCTCACCGTCTGGCTCATCGGCTGGTCCGCCGGCATCTACTTCGCCGCGTCGGCGATGTTCGGCGGCGACGGCCCGGCGTTTTTTCTCGCGATTTGGCTCGCCTTCGCGATCTTCGGATGGATCATCGCGGTTCGCTTTTTGTTCAGAATCGTCGCCGGCCAACCGATCAATCCGAAGAAGAGGAGCGGCGGGCCGACGTCGCGAATCTAGATATTGCGTTTTGAGCGGCGATGGTTCACGCATCTCGTATGTATGACATCGAATCGCCGCCGCCCTTTCTCGACGTCGCCAGCTCGCTGACGGGCCGGCGCTGGACCCATCGCAACGTCGAGGCCGATCGGCTCGGCCTCGCCATCGCCCAGACCCACGATCTGCCCGAGATTGTCGGCCGCGTGCTCGCCGGGCGCGGCGTGCCGATCGAGGAGGCGCGCGCCTATCTCGAGCCGACCCTGCGCGAGCTTCTGCCCGATCCGTCGACGCTCCTCGACATGGACCGCGCCGCCGAGCGCTTGGCCGCCGCCGTGACAAGAGGCGAGCGCGTCGCGATCTTCGGCGACTACGACGTCGACGGCGCCGCGTCCTCGGCGGTGCTGGCGCGCTGGCTCCGCGCCGTCGCCGACGCGCCGGCGGCGGCGCCGGCGATATCCCCTACCGCCAGCAACGGCGAGGGCTACGGCCCGAACGTCCCGGCGATGGAGGCGCTCGCCGACGCGCATCAGCTGCTGGTCGCCGTCGACTGCGGCACGCTCGCCTTCGAGCCGATCACCGCCGCCCGCGCCCGCGGCGCGCATGTGATCGTCGCCGACCACCATCTCGCGGGCGAGACGCTGCCCGACTGCGAGGCGGTGGTGAACCCGAACCGGCAGGACGACGAGAGCGGGACAGGCCATCTCTGCGCCGCCGGCGTCGTCTTCCTGCTCGTCGTCGCGGCGCAGAAGCGGCTGCGCGCGGCGGACTGGTTCGCGTCGCGGAAGGAGCCCGATCTCCGGCGCATGCTCGATCTCGTGGCGCTCGCCACGGTGGCCGACGTCGCGCCGCTCATCGGCGTCAATCGGGCGCTCGTGCGCCAGGGCCTCAAGGTGATGGCGCGGCGCGAGGCGGTCGGGCTGCGCGCGCTGGCCGATGTCGGGCGGCTGACGACGGCGCCGACGGCCTATCATCTCGGCTTCGTCCTCGGGCCGCGGGTCAACGCCGGCGGCCGCGTCGGCGCGGCCGATCTCGGGGCGCGGCTGTTGACGACCGAAGACCCCGCGGAGGCGCAGGCGCTGGCCGAGCGGCTCGATCGGCACAACGAGGAGCGCCGCGCCATCGAGGCGGCGGTGCTCGAAGGCGCCGTCGAGCAGGTCGAGGCGCGCGCCGGCGGGCCGGAGGCGGCGCTCGTCTGGGCGGCGGCGGAGGGATGGCATCCGGGCGTCGTCGGCGTCGTCGCGAGCCGGCTCAAGGAGCGCTACAACCGACCGGCGCTGGTGATCGGCTTCGACGAGGCCGGGATCGGCAAGGGATCGGGCCGCTCGGTGGAGGGCGTCGATCTCGGCGGCTCGGTCGCGACCTGCGCGCGCGAGGGGCTGATCGAGAAGGGCGGCGGGCACCGGATGGCGGCGGGCGTGACGGTCACGCAGACGCAGCTGCCGGCGGCGATCGAACGGCTGACGGCGCTGCTCGAGCGCCAGGGCGCCGCCGAGGTCGGGCCGCGGGATCTGAGATTGGACGGCGCCGTCGCGCCGGGCGGCGTCACGCTCGAGCTCGTCGAGCTGCTGGAGGCGGCGGGGCCCTACGGCCAGGGCGCGCCGGCGCCGCGCTTCGCCGTGCCGTCGGCTCAAGTGAAATGGGCGAAGCCGATGGGCTCGAACCATTTGCGTTTTACCGCCGAGGACGCGTTCGGCGGGCGGCTGGAGGCGGTCGCGTTCAACGTCATGGACGGGCCGCTCGGCGACGCGCTGACGCGGCGCGGGCAGGCGCCGCTGCATCTCGCCGGCCGGATCGAGATCGACGACTATGGCGGGCGGCGGCGGCCGAAACTCCGGCTCGAGGACGCGGCGGAGCCCAAGTAATGCGCTGTGCGCAGAGCGGCTCGGGCAGCGGAATTTCGCGACTCCGCTCTTGCGCGCGCGGCGCGGGAACCCTATTACCCAGTCTCCGCGACGCGCCCTTCGTCTAGCGGTCTAGGACGCCGCCCTTTCACGGCGGAAACACGGGTTCGAGTCCCGTAGGGCGTGCCAAATTTACGTAGACGCCGTGTCGAGCTTCGGGTTGGAGCGGCGCTCGCCTTTCGAGTTCGGATGGCGGCGCGGCCGGCGATTTCCGCTCCATCGGCGCGCGCCGCCCCCGGATCTGTCGCCTCGACGCGCCTCGGCCCCGAGACTAAGCTGGCGGCGTTCGATGGCGTTCATTCCTTGCAGCGGCGCGATCCGCGGGCGTTCGGCCTGAAGGGTCGCCCGTTCTCCGGACGCGAGCGTTCGTCGCCGAGGCGCGACGGAGCCGCGGGCGAGGAGGCGCGCGGCGGCGGAGACGGCGTGTCGGCGAATTCACCAGCGGCGATCGAAGAGGGCGCGGAGGCCGAGCAGGCGCCGATCCGGAGCGCCGCGTCGATCGGCTCGCTCCTCATCGGCGTGGCGCTGTTGATGCTCGGCAACGGGCTGCAGGGCAGCCTTCTCGGCCTGCGCGGCGCCGCCGAGGGCTTCTCGAACGCCGTGATCGGCTGGGTGATGGCGAGCTTCTTCGCCGGCTTTCTCGTCGGCGCGAGCGTCGCCGTGCGCACCGTCCGCCGCGTCGGCCATGTCCGCGTCTTCGCCGCGCTCGCCGCCATCGCTTCGGTTTCGATCTTGGCGCACGGCCTGTTCGTCTCGCCGATCGTCTGGGCGGCGTTGCGCTTCGTCACCGGCGTCTGCTTCGCCGGCGTCTTCGTGGTGGCGGAGAGCTGGCTCAACGATTCGGCGACCAACGAAACCCGCGGACGCTTGCTCTCCTTCTACATGTTCAGCTCTTTCGCCGGCATGGGCGGCGGCCAGTTGCTCCTGAACGTCGCCGACCCGGAACAGATCGATCTCTTCATTCTGGTTTCGGCGCTGATCTCGCTCTCGGTCGTGCCGATGCTCCTCATCGCCGCGCCGACGCCCACCGCTTCGCGCCTCGATCCGACGCCGACGGCGCCGCAGACCGACATGCTGCGGCGCGTCTACGCCGCCTCGCCGCTCGGCGTCGTCGGCACTTTTGCGGGCGGCGTCATCAACGGCGCGGTGTTCGGCATGGGCGCCGTCTACGCGATCGAGCGCGGACTTTCCGTCGAGGGCGCGGCCTATTTCATGGGCGCGCTCATCGCCGGCGCGGCGCTGCTGCAATGGCCGATCGGCAAGCTCTCGGACACGATCGACCGCCGCCGCACGATGACCGGCGTGTCCTTCGCCGCCGCGCTGCTGGCCTTGCTGGCGAACTCGGCCGGCGAGGGCGCCGCCTTCTGGGCGTTGGTCGCGCTCTTCGGCGGCGCGTCGCTCAGCCTGCACACGCTCTCGCTCGCCTACACGAACGACTATCTCGAGCCGACCGAGATGGTCGGCGCGAGCGGCGTGTTGGTGCTGGTGCTCGGATTGGGCTCGGTGATCGGGCCGCTGCTCGCGGGCCTGGCGATCGGAGCGTTCGGCGCAGAAGGCTATTTTCTGCTCCTCGCGCTTACTCATGTCGCGCTCTCGCTCTTCGCGATCTGGCGCATGACCCAACGCGCGCCGCTCGATCAGGACGCGCAAGGACCCTATGTCGCGCTGCCGACCGGCGCCTCGTCGGTCGCGATCGAAGCGGCGGAGGAGGCGCATGCCGAGCAGCTCGCCGATCTCGCGCCCGAGCGCGACGCGACGGCCGCCGATGGCGGGTAGACGCGCCGGCGTCCGCGACCGCGCCGAGACGCGCGCATCGCCGAACGTGAAGCGAGCGCCGGAAGTGGCTCCGCTACAGTCTGATCGGTTCTGATGGAGCCGACCTCGCCCGTGTCATCCCGGCCAAGCGCGAAGCGCGCAGCGCCGGGATCCAGGGCCAAGCGGCTGAGCGTGCGGCGAACCGGCCCTGGATCCCGG
>CAZPTD010000327.1:0-4849 GCA_964588915.1 uncultured Neomegalonema sp.
CCGCGGGTGTCGGTGCCGAGCGCGGCGAGGCAGAGATCCGCCGCCTCCGCCGCCGCCGAGCCGCCCGTGGAGCCGCCGGCGGTCAGGCCCGCGTTCGATCCTTCGGCGCGCCACGGGCTGATCGTCGGGCCGTAGCAGGAATGCTCGGTCGACGAGCCCATGGCGAACTCGTCCATGTTGAGCTTGCCGATATGGACCGCGCCGGCGCCCCAGAGCTTCGCGGTCACGGTCGATTCGTAGGGTGGCGTGAAGCGGTCGAGGACGCGCGAGGCGGCCTGCGCCGCGACGCCGTCGGTGCAGAAGACGTCCTTCACGCCGATCGGCAGGCCGCAGAGCGACGGCGGGTTCTTGGCTTTGGCGAGGCGCTTGTCGGCGGCGGCGGCCTGGGCGCGGGCGCGCTCATGGGTCTTGCGCACGACGGCGTTGAGCTTGTCGGCGTCGTCGATCGCGGCGATGCACGCTTCGGTCAGCTCCGCCGCGGTGAACGCGCCCTTGCGCAGCCCGTCCCGCGCCTCGGCGAGCGTCAGTTTGGCGAGTGTCTCGTGATCGGCGGTCGCCATCGGGTGCGGACTCCTCCGCCGGCGCGGCGCCGGCTGCGTCGATTTCGGGAGCCCACTTCTCTAAGGTTCGGTCGGCGAAATTCAACCCGCCAGACGCGCCGAGCCGCGCGGCGCGCGAAACGGCGCCGCGCGCGACCGCTCCGAGACGGTCTTACTCGTCTTCGCCGAGAATGCCTTGCTTCACGCGGCCGAGAACGCCGCCGATCACGCCCGGATCGTAATTCCGGCGCTGCCCGGCGAACGAGGTCAACGGCCCGTCGCCTTCGTCGACCGTGACGACCTCCGGCAAGTCGCCCTCCGCGTTGCCGTAGCCGTTCAGCAGCATCCGCTCTTCCGGCTCGAAAAAGCCGTTCGGGCCGATATAGCCCGGCGCGAGCTCGTAGCCGTCGCTCTGCGCGAGGGCCGCGCCGCTTGCGAGCGAAACCGCTCCCGCGAGAAGAGCGGTTGCGGCGAAAGTCCCGATTCGCGTCATGGCGTCACCCTCCACCTCGAATGCCCTCTGTACGTAGGCGCTTCGCCGCGAGCGTTCAAAGGCAAAGGCGGCGGTCCGAGCCGCGCATCACGCCGCCGTGTCCGAAAAACCGCGAAATCAGGATTGCTTAGTAAAGAGGTTAGCGCGCGAGAAGATCGGACTTCAGAGCGCCGAGGGTCGCGCCGACGACGCCCGGATCCTCCTCGCGGACGCGGCGGCCGCGGCCGTCCACCTCGACGTCGAAGGCGGCGGCGTCGGCCATCGGCGCCGGCGCCCAGTCCGCCTCCGGCCCCTCTATGTCGAACTGCGCGACGCTCCCGGCGCCGACGCTGAAGTCGAGCCCGGCGAAAGGATCGTCCGCCGGCTGCGCCGAGGCGAGCCCCGCCGCGGTCGCGCTCGCGGCGAAGACCGCGCCGATGATTCTCGCTGCCGAACGCATCGTGAGCCTCCCCTGTTGCGCGCCGCCGAGCTTCTCTCGGACGGAGCGCGATATCGCCCGACCACGATGCCGAAGCGCGCTTAAACGGACGCGAAGAGAGAAGGTTAAAGATAAGATTCGACGGAATTCGCCGCCGCAGCGGCGGCCGACGCCGCTACTCCACCACCTTCGGCACGACGAAGAAGCCCTCCGCCGCCTCGGGCGCGTTGGCGAGGATCGCCTCGACGGCGCCGCCCTCGGTGACGACGTCCGCCCGCCGCTTCAGCCGCATCGGCGTCACCGACGTCATCGGCTCGACGCCCTCGACGTCGACCTCCTGCAGCCGCTCGACCATGGCGAGGATGCCGTTGAGCTCCGCCGTCAGGCTCGGGATCTCCTCCTCGGCGACGGCGATGCGCGCGAGCTTGGCGGCTTTGCGGACGTCGGCGGCGTCGACGGACATGGGCGAGGCTCCGTTTGAGGTCGGATCTCTCGCCTAACAGGCGCGGCGGCGCCCGGCAACCGCCCGACGCCTGACCGAGGTCAAGGCCGGGTCGGCGGCGCCGGCTATGTTCGCGCGTCGAGACGCGGCTCGAATTCGGAGAAGACCCATGGAAGACGTCGAGAAACTGTTGAAGTCCACGGTCGAGGAGCTCGACCGGCTGCTCAGCGCCAAGAACGTGCTGGCCGAGCCGATCGAGAAGGACGGCGCGACGATCATTCCGCTCGTCGGCTACGGCTTCGGCTTCGGCGCCGGCGGCGGCAACGATCCGAAGCGCGGCCAAGGCGGCGGCGCCGGCGCGGGCGGCGGCATCAGGCCGGTCGGCGCGGTGATCATCGACGCCGAGGGCGCGCGGATCGAAGCGGTGAAGGGCGCGATGAGCGGCCTCGCGGACGCGATCGGCCAGATCGCGGCGAAATCGATGGAGCGCTCGGACGGCAGCGAGACCGAAAGCGGAGCCGCGGGCGGCGGCGCCTCCTAGCGGCGACGGCGCATGTCGGTCGTCCTCTCGAGCCTGGCCTACGCGCTGGCGGCGCTCCTGGCCCTCGTCGTCGTGGTCCTGGCGACGCCGGTTCGGCTCGGCCTCGCGCTCCGCTTCGATCCGGTCCGGCGCTTCGTCGTGTCGGCGCGTCTCCTCGGCGGCCTGACGCCGGCGCTGACGGTCCTCGACAGCGCGCGCCCGAGCAAGAGGCGACGGCGCGAACGCAAGCGCCGCAAGGAGCGGCGACGCCCGACGGCGCGCCCGGGGCGGAGGCGCGCTCTGCGCGCCGTCTCGGCGGCGCCGCGGCTGCTCGCCGAGCTCTTGGGCGTCTTCCGCCTGACGCGCTGCGTCGTCGACGCCGATATCGGCTTCGAGGATCCGGCGGCGACCGGCGAGCTCTATGGTTGGATCGCGAGCGTCAAATACGCGCGGCCGGAGACCGAGAAGTTCCGGGTCGACATCCGCCCGGACTTCGCCGGCGAGCGGCTCGACGGCGAGGCGGCGGCGGAGATCAGCTTCACGCCCTTCGCCTTCGCACCGCCCTTCCTGCGCTTCGCGTGGCGCGTTTACGGACCGCGGCGATGACGAAGCTGGCCAAGACCGAGCTCGACGAAATCCTCTGGGTCGGATCGACCGCGATCGCCGCGGTCGCCGAGCGCTGGATCCAGGGCCGCGGCGGCGGCGGCGGACGGAGCGGCGGCGTCCGGCTTCTCGGCGGCAAGCGCCCGCTCGGCGTTCTCATCCACAGCGACGGCGCCACGCGCGCCCTCGACATCGAGGACGGCGCGGTTACGCTCGCGGAGTTCGACCGGCGCTATCCGGGCGCGCGGTCCGAATTCGAACGCCGCCTCGGCGGGTAGCAGCGCCGGAGAGGACGCCGCGCATGAGCCACGGTTACGAAAGCGGGCGGCTCGACCTGCCTTTTGTCGGCATCCCGACCTTCGCCAAGAGCCCCTATCGGCCGGATTGGGACGCGATCGACGCCGACGTCGCGATCCTCGGCGCGCCCTTCGACGGCGGGACGCAATGGCGCTCCGGCGCGCGCTTCGGCCCGCGTGCGATCCGCGAGGCCTCGACGCTTTTCTCCTTCGGCCACGCCGGCGCCTACGACCATGAGGACGACGTCGTCTATCTCGGCCCGGAGACGCGGATGGTCGATCTCGGCGACGCCGACATCGTCCATACGCTGACCGAGGAGAGCCACGCCCGCATCGAGTTCGGCGTGCGCAAGATCCTCGCCGCCGGCGCGCTGCCTGTCGTGCTCGGCGGCGATCACTCGGTCAACATCCCGTGCGTGAACGCGTTCGCGGACCAGGAGCCGATCCATATCGTCCAGATCGACGCGCATCTCGATTTCGTCGACGAGCGCCATGGCGTGCGCTTCGGCCACGGCAACCCGATGCGCCGCGCCGCCGAGAAGCCTTACGTGACCGGCCTCAGCCAGTTCGGCGTCCGCAACGTCTCGTCGACGGCGAAGGAGGGCTATGACGCCGCGCGGGCGATGGGCTCGGACATCCTCTCGGTGCGGCAATTCCGCAAACTCGGCCCTGCGGGCGCGTTGGCCCGCGTTCCCGAGGGCGCGCGCTATTATCTGACGATCGACATCGACGGCTTCGACCCGTCGATCGCGCCCGGCGTCGGCACGCCGAGCCATGGCGGTTTTCTTTATGACGAGATTCTGGAGTTTCTCGCCGGCCTCGCCGGGCGCGGGACGATCGTCGGCGTCGATCTCGTGGAAGTCGCGCCCGACTACGACCGGACAGGGACGACGGCGATCCTGGCGGCGCAGCTGCTCCTCAACCTCATCGGCCGGATCCGCCACGCGGCGGTCGGCTGAACCGGCCGACGAATCGTTTGACATTCGGAACAAACTAAGAACATTTCGCCCGGGCAAGCGCCGGCGCCCGAGGAGACCTCCGTCCGCGTCGTTAGGAGAGGACGCGGGCGTCGGCGCGGCTCTCCGGCGCTTGCGCCGAGAGGCTTGCGCCCAGGAAGCCGCGCCGCCTATGTCGGTCGCCGGAACGAACGCCTGCGAGAGAGCCGACCATGACCGACGCCGAGATCCTGGACTTCAAAGAGCCCGAGCCGAAGCTCGTCGAGGGCGTCGACGGCGATTGGGAGGTGGTCGTCGGCATGGAGGTCCACGCTCAGGTCCTCTCCAAGTCGAAGCTCTTCTCCGGCGCCTCGACCGAATTCGGCGCCGCGCCGAACAGCAATGTCAGCCTCGTCGACGCCGCCATGCCGGGCATGCTGCCGGTCATCAACGAATTCTGCGTCGAGCAGGCGGTGCGGGCCGGGCTCGGGATCAAAGCCGAGATCAATCTGCGCTCGGTCTTCGACCGCAAGAACTACTTCTATCCCGACCTGCCGCAGGGCTATCAGATCTCGCAATACAAACACCCGATCGTTGGCGAGG
>CAZPTD010000328.1:0-4837 GCA_964588915.1 uncultured Neomegalonema sp.
GTCGGAGGCGGTGACGATCCGGGTCCCGTCGGGGCTGAACGCGGCCGAGCGCACAGGGTCGGAATGGCCTTCGAGCACGGCGATCTCTTCCCCGTCCGCCGCGCTCCAGATCCGCGCCGTGTCGTCGGAGGAGGCGGTGACGATCCGGGTCCCGTCGGGGCTGAACGCGGCCGAGCGCACAGTGTCGGAATGGCCTCCGAGCACGGCCCGCTCGCGCTGCTCGGCGAGAGCGGTGTTCAGGCTGCGCTCCGGCTCGGACGTGTAGGGACGGTCGCCCTCGGCTCCCGAGCGCGCATCCGGAAGGCCGGCAAGCGCAAGCAAGACGCCGCTCACCGCATCGCCGCGCTCGCGCGCTTGATCGCTCACGCTGGCCAAAAACCTAGATTGTGTGATACGCGCCGCGTCTCTTTCGGCAGCGGCGATTTGCGCAGCGCGCTGCGCTTCGGAGGCGGCGGCGTCCGCGCGTTGCGCCTCGGCGATCGCGTTTTCAGCTGCGGCGTCTGCGCGGGCTCTCTCTTCGTCGGCCAACGCCGCCTGCCGCTCTGCTTCCTGCTGACCGCTATAGGCGAACCAGCCCGCCGCTGCGGCGGCCACCAGCAGAACCAACGCCACGCTGAGCCCGAACCGCGTGCGCCGCGCCACGCGCCGCGCCGCCTCGGCCCGCGCGGACGCCGCCTCCTGCTCCGCCCGCGCCAGCGCCGCCTTGCGGCGCTCTTCCTCCAGCTCCTTCTGCTGGCGCAGCACCGCTTCGTCGAGCGACCGCCGCACGAAGGCGCGGTTTTCTTCCGGAATTTCCTCGGCGCGCTCGACCAGCCAGCGTTCGACCTCGTCCAGCGGCGCGCCGAAGACGAGCTGGCCGATATTCACGTCGTCGAGCCGACGCGCGCGATCGACGTTCTCACGCCAGGACAGGAAGTCCTTATCCGCTTCGAGCCATTCCGAGAGCGGCGGCTGGCGCAGCAGCGCCTCATGCGAAACCTCGAGCGTCGCGCCGGCCGCGTCCGCGCCGCGGCTGAGGAGATGCGCCGCCACCAGCTGATCGGCGAGCAGTCTTACTGCCGGATCGCCTTCGACCAGCGCCGCCTCCGCCGCGATCAGCCGCTTCGCGCCCGGCGGGCTCGCCTCGGCGTCCCAAGTCGCGAGCGCTGGCAGGAACAGCCGCTTCAGCGCCGCGTCCGAGCACGCCTTGGGCAGAGCCGCGCCCGCCGACCGCCGCGCCGCCGCCAGCCGGCTGCCGAGCGCGCCGGCGACGCCGCCGGCGTCGACATAGGGCGCGAGCGCGAGGTCGATCCGCCGCCCGACGCGGTTGTCCTCGACCAGTTGCTCCAGCATCACCGACAGGAGCGGCAGCGCGTCGGCGCCGGCGCTGTCCTCGATCAGCCGTTCGACGAGCTCGGGCGCGATCGTCAGCTGCAGCCCGGCCTCGGAGGCGACGCGCGCCGGCTCGCGGATGATCGCGCCGTACTCCTCGCGCGGCATCGGCGGCAGCGGCAGGAGTTCCGCGGGCGGCAAAAGGGAATCCTCGGCGGCCGCCATCAGCGCGCCGACGCTGTCGGCCCGGAGCGTCGCGACCACGATCGGTTTCGCGCCGGCCTTCCGCGCCGCCAGCCGCGAGAGCAGGATCATCAGCCGCCGGCTCTCCTCGGCGTCGGCGGCGGCGAAGAGTTCTTCGGCCTGGTCGACGCCTAGTACGAGCGACGGCGCGGCCGCGGTCTCGGAGGCGACGCGGCGTGCGGCGGCGGCGCGTTCGGCGATCCGGTCGATCAGCGTTTCCAGATGCGCGGCAGCGACGTCGAGATCGCCGGTCAGCGCCTTGGCCAGCACGGCGGGCGGTTGCGCCTCGGCGTTCGCCGCCGCCAGCCAGGACGAGAGCGCGCGCGCGAGGCCCTGAGGTCCAGACAGAACGCCGCCCGCCGGCCGCAGGATCGCGATCGGCTCGAACTCGCCGTCGCGCCGCAGCCGCGGCCAGAGCCCGGCCTTCAGAAACGACGACTTGCCGGCGCCCGACGCGGCTTGGATCACCAGGATCCGCCCGTCCTCCGTCGCCCGCAGCTCGCGGAGCTTCGCGAGCCCGCGGGCGATGTCCGGATCGCGCCCGAAGAAAAGCCCGGCCTCGGCTTCGGTAAAACCTTTAAGGCCGGGATAGGGATTGGCGCTGTCGAGATCCGCCGGCGCCCAGGCAAAACTGTTCGCCTCCAGTCCGAGCTCGGTCAGCCGGGCCTGGAGCCGCGCCAGCGCCGCCCGGTTGAAATGGATCTCGCGCCGCTCCTCGTCATGGGCCGCCATAAAGGTCGCGTCGCGCGGCGCGGCGGCGAGATCGACGAGCTGGAGATGGCGATAGGCCGTGAGGCGGCTATCGGCGTGATCATCGATGTCGAGGCCGGCGAGCAGCCCGACCAGGATCGGCTTGTGATACTCCTCGGCGAGGAGGATCTCGCGGCGCACCTCCTCCGAGGCGAGGGCGGCCGGCGAGGCGAGGAGCAGCACCGCCTCGCAGCGCCGATTGGCGGCCCGAAGCGCGTCGCGCCAGCGCTCGCCGGCGCCGAGAGAGTGGAGATCGAGAAAAACGTCGTCGGGCGCGTAGCCGAGCCCGAGCAGCCATTCCCGAACCGCGATCGCCTCGAGATTGTCCTTCGAAGAATGCGAGATGAAGATTCGCGCCATCAGAGCCCCCTGTCTCGGGATTAACGCTAGCCAGAATTGGGCGGGAAGTGAACGCTCTCTTGAAGCGGAGGAGCGCTCGGCTGGAGGGGATGGATGTCAAAGAACGCGGAAGCGATCGCATGACGTGAAGGCCGCTGTCGCCGGCTCTAAGGATCTTGCGCCTGTCCGCCATATCCGCATGCTCGCCAGAGAGGCGGCAGGAGTTCGGCGGGGCGGCGTCATGGCGCGGATCTTTCTCTCTCACTCCAGCA
The DNA here is from genome assembly GCA_964588915.1 of uncultured Neomegalonema sp. Taxonomy (GTDB): domain Bacteria; phylum Pseudomonadota; class Alphaproteobacteria; order Rhodobacterales; family Rhodobacteraceae; genus JALEGB01. The sequence goes on from CAZPTD010000328.1 coordinate 2,916, forward strand.
AGAACGACGCTGAGGCGCTCGCGCTCCATCAGTGGCTCGCGCGCGAAGGCTGGAGCGCCGACAATGACGTCTTCCTCGATATCCAAGCGGAGAGCGGCATCTCGGCCGGCGAGCGCTGGCTGAAAGCCCTCGAGGACGCGGCGACGCGCTGCGAAGCCGTCGTCTTTCTCATATCCCGCGCCTGGCTCGCGTCGCGCTGGTGCATGGATGAATACCAGATGGCGCGGCGGCAGAATAAGAAGCTGTTCGCGCTCTTGCTCGAGGACATCCCGCTCGACGATCTGCCAGGAGGCCTCACCGCCCACTGGCAAGTGGTGCGCTTCTTCGGCGAGCCGGCCGAGCGCTTCAGCGCGACGCATCCGATCACCAACCAGCCGGTGACCGCCTATCTCCGCGAGGACGGGCTGGTGCGGCTGAAGCGTGGGCTCCGGAAGGCGGGCGTCGCGCCGGAGACCTTCCAGCTCGTCAGAGATCCGTCGGGGCCGTTCGGCTGGCGCGCGCCCTATCGCGGGCTCGACGCGCTCCAGATCCAGGACGCCGCCGTCTATTTCGGGCGCGACGCCGATATCGTGCGCGGGATCGACGAGCTGCGCGGGCTCGCCGAGGGTCCGCCGCCGCGCTTGCTCGTCATCTTGGGCGCGAGCGGCACGGGCAAGTCGTCCTTCTTGCGCGCAGGTCTTTGGCCGCGATTGGAGCGAGACGACGCCGTCTCGGCGCCGCTCCTTCCGATCCGACATGGCGGCGGCGGCGCGATCGAAGGGCCGGAGGGCCTCTTGGGCGCGCTCGAAGATCTCTATGAGCGGTTGGGCGAGCCGCGCAGCCGCGCCACGCTGCGCCAGAGACTCGCGACGCCGGCGGACTTCGTCGCGCAACTAAAGGAGCTGCGCAGGATCGCCGCCCGGCGCGCGTTGCGCGAGAAGGATCAGGCCGCGCCGCTCTGCGTCATGCCGATCGATCAGGCCGAGGAGCTCTTCACCGCGGACGCCGGGGCGGAGGCCGAGCAGTTCCTGCGCCTTGCGCGGAGCGCGGCCGACAGCGGCGAGGCGCTCATCATCGCCACGATCCGCACCGACGCCTACGCGGCGCTGCAGACCGCGCCGGCGTTCGAGGGCGCGCGCCAGACGCCCTTCAGCCTCGGTCCGACGCCGGGCGGCGAGGTCGGCGCGATCATTCGCCAGCCCGCGGAGGTGTTGCGCGCGCTTATCGGTCCGGAAGCGCCGACCTTTTCCAAGGAGGTCGTCGAAGCGCTGCAGAGGGAGATGCAGGGCGAGGAGGACGCGCTGCCTTTGCTCGCATTCGCACTGCAACGGCTCATGCGCGAGCACCGGGCGGGCGGCGAGATCGGCGTGGCGGAGCTGCGGCAGACCGGAGGCGTGTCAGCCGCCATCGAAGCCGCTGCGACGACGGCGCTCGAAGCGGCGGGCGTTTCGGAGGACGCCGACGCGCGCCGAGCCGCGATCCGGAGCGCTTTCGTGCCGCGTTTGGCGCGCGTCGATCGGGAAAGCCGCGCGTTTCAGCGTCGCATCGCCGTTTTCGCCGCGTTCGATAAGAGCGACGCGCAGCGTCTGATCGACGCCTTCGTCGACGCGAGGCTGCTGGTGCGCAAAGGCGCGGGCGACGCCGCGACCGTCGAGGTCGCTCACGAGGCGCTGCTCCGCCGATGGCGGCTGCTCCACGATATCTTGGAGGATGAGCGCGACGGCCTCTTGCTGCTCGAAAGCGTCGCGCAAGCGTCATTGGATTGGCGCGCGGCCGACGAGTCGCAGCGGGACGAGCTCCTCATGCATCGAGGTTCTCGCTTGGCGGAGGCCTTGTCGCTCGCCGAGGCGGGCGGCGAATGGGCGAATACCGTCGCGGGCTATCAGGATTATCTCGACGCCTGCGCCGCGAAGGAGCGGCGCGACGAGGAGCGCGAGCGCCGC
>CAZPTD010000329.1:0-4832 GCA_964588915.1 uncultured Neomegalonema sp.
TCGAGCATCTCGCCGCCTTGCGCGCGATCCCGAACCTCGCCGTCTACCGCCCGGCGGACGCGGTCGAGGCGATCGAGGCCTGGGAGCTCGCGATCGGCGACCGCAAGCGGCCGTCGGTGATCGCGCTCTCGCGCCAAGACCTGCCGCTCGCGCGCGCCGAGCACACGATCCGCAACATGACAGAGTACGGCGCCTATGTGCTCGCCGAGGCCGAGACGCAGGGCTCGGCGCGGCCGAAAGCGGTGCTGATCGCCACCGGCTCCGAGGTCGAGATCGCGCTCGAGGCGCGCAAGAAGCTGCAAAAGGGCGGCGTGCCGACGCGCGTCGTCTCGGCGCCCTGCCTCGAGCGCTTCGCCGCGCAATCCGAGCGCTATCGCGCCCGCGTGCTGCCGCGCGGCCCGGTCCGGGTCGCGATCGAGGCGGGCGTGCGCGACGGCTGGGACCGCTGGCTGTCGGGCGAGCGCGGCGACTTCCGCAAGGCGGATTTCGTCGGGATGGAGAGCTTCGGCGCCTCTGGCAAATACAAAGACGTCTACAAGCATTTCGACGTCACCGCGAAGGCGGTGGTCGAGAAGACGAAGGCGCTGCTCCGATAGAGCCGCCGCCGGCGCGAACGGCGCCGGCGGCGTCAGACCCGACGTCAGGTCGAGGCGACGGAGATCCGCCGCGCGGCGGACGCCGCCTCGCCGCTCTTCGGCAGCGTGACCGTGAGGACGCCGTTCTTGAAGACGGCCTCGGCCTTCTCGGTCTCGACATTGCTCGGCAGCGGGATCGTCCGCGAGACAGAGCCGTAGCTCCGCTCGGAGAGATAGACGCCGCGCTTCTCCTCCTGACGCTCGATCTTCTTCTCGCCGCGGATGGTCAGCGCCTCGCGCGTCACGGAGACGTCGAGGTCCTCCTCCGCGAGCCCGGGCAGCTCCATCGACACCTCGATGGCCTTGTCGGTCTCGACCACGTCCGCCCGCGCGGCCAAGCCGCCGGCGAAAGGACGCTCGAGGCCGCGCCAGAAGCTGTCGAAGGCGCGGTTCATCTCGCGCTGCAGCGCGACGACCGGATGGCCCTCGTCCTCGCCCGTCCGTTCGGTCGGGCGCCGGGACTCCTCGTCCTTGCTCGACCACGGCCAATGAATCTCGGGAATGAGATCTCGGATTTGCATAGCTTCGCTCCTTGTCCTTAGCTCGCGCGCACTTCGATCTTCTGCGGCTGCGCCGCGGCCGCCTTCGGCAGGCGGAGCGTCAGCACGCCGTGCTTGAACTCGGCGCTGAGCGCGTTGCGATCGATGTCGTCGGAAAGCGTGAAGGCGCGCTCGTAGTCGCCTTCGCCGTATTCGGCGTGGACCCGGCGGAAGCCTTCGCGCGGGGTTTCGGGCGCGCGGCCGCGGATGGTGAGGACGCCCTTCTCGAGCGTGACGTCGACGCTGTCGGGCTCGACGCCGGGCATCTCGACGACGACGTAGACGCTGTCGCCGGCCTCGTAGATGTCGGTGAGCGGCCGGTAGACGACGCGGTCGCGCGTCCGCTCCGGCGCGTCGCTCTCGCGGGCGACGTCGCCGCCCGATTTGGTGATTTCAGTCGCCATTTCGATCTCCTCCGATCAGCTCGCCTTGATGTCGATCTTGCGCGGACGGTCTTCGGCCGGCCGGCGCAGAAGCACTTCCAGAAGCCCGTTGCGGAACCGCGCCTCGACGGCGTCGGGATCGACGCGGAAGGGCAGCTGCACGGTGCGGGCGAATGCGCCGAAGGCGCGCTCTCGGCGGTGCCAGCTCGCGCCCTCCGCCTCCGGCGCCTTGCGCTCGCCGGAGATCCGGAGCACGTCGCCTTCGACGGAGACGTCGATGCCCTCGGGGTCGACGCCCGGGATCTCGGCGGTCACGGCCACGCCGTCGTCGCCGGCCCAGAGATTGACGGGCGGGAAAACCGCCGAGCCCGAACGTCGGTCGACGTTCCAGAACAGGCGATCCATGTCGGAGGTGAGTCGGCGCAGATCGGCGAACGGGTCTCGCCCGAGCCGGCGCGAGGAGAATACAAGCATGTTCCGCTCCCATTAGAAACGAGTTCACTTCACTCGCGACGCCGCAACCGCGACGTCAGGGACGCGCAAGTCTCTCCTGAGCTGACGCAAAGGCGTTTGCGTCGGCCGTTTAAGAATTCGTCGATCATCGCGCCAGAAGCCGGCCCCCGAATTGGGCGGCGCGTCGTCCTGCGCTCGGCGAATACTCTGGTCGAGACCCTTGAGCGGCGTCCCGCCCTTTAGATTGGAAGAGCGCATCCGCCCGTCAAGAGGGCGACGAGCGGCGCGAAAGACGGCCGCGGGAAGACGGCGCCGCCGCGTGTTTCGGGCTCCGCGCGGCGCGGCGGTTTCATCTTCCGCGGTCCCTGCTTAGGTCCACCCTCGAGCCCGCCGACCGCCGCGCGCGGGCCCGTCGAGAAGAAAGGAGACGGTCATCGTCAACGCGCCAATCATCCTCTGGACGCATCTCGCCGCCGCCGTCGTCGCGCTCGCGCTCGGCGCGGCGCAGCTCCTGAAACGCAAGGGCGGCGCGCGGCATCGCGCGCTCGGACGCGTCTACGTCGCCGCGATGCTCGTCGCCGCCGCGTCGTCGTTCTGGCTCCGCGACGACGGCTCGTTCAGCTGGATCCACGGCCTCTCGGTCTGGATCGTGATCTCGGTCCTCGTCGGCGCCCATGCGATGCGGCGCGGAAACCGACCGGCGCATCAAGGCTGGATGGTCGGCGCCTATCTCGGCTTGGTCGTCGCCGGCGCGTTCGCTCTCTCGCCCGATCGTTTGCTCGGCGGGCTCGTCTTCGGCGGCTGATCGGGCGCCCGGAGTCGCCGGCGCTTGACCGGAGCGGACGAACGAACATAGAAGGAACAAACCGCGCGACGCGGACGCGCGCGCCGGACGTTTCGGGAGGCGATCGATGACCGACGCGCAGGCGCGCTGCCCCTGGTGCGGCGAGGATCCGCTCTATGTCGCCTATCACGACGACGAATGGGGCCGGCCGGTCGCCGACGACACCCGTCTCTTCGAGAAGATCTGCCTCGAGGGCTTCCAGTCCGGGCTCTCCTGGATCACGATCTTGCGCAAGCGCGAGCATTTCCGCGCCGGCATAGCCGGCTTCGACATCGAGAAGGTCGCCGAGTTAGGCGAGGCGGGCGTCGCGCGGCTGGGACGCGACGCCGGGATCGTGCGCCATCAGGGCAAGATCCGCGCGGCGATCAACAACGCGCAAGCGGCGCGGCGGCTGATCGACGAGAAGGGCTCGCTGGCGGCGCATCTCTGGTCCTTCGCGCCGGAAGGCGATCGGCCGGCGCCGACGGCGCTCTGCGACGTGCCGGCGGCGACGCCGGAGAGCGCCGCGCTGGCCAAGGACCTCAAGAAGCGCGGCTGGCGCTTCTTCGGCCCGACCACCGCCTACGCCTTCATGCAGGCGATGGGCATGGTGAACGACCATCTCGAGAGCTGCCCTCAGCGCGACGCCTGCTCCGCCGATCTCGCCGCGTTCGCTTGGCCCGCCTGAGGCGCGGTCCGGCTTCCGAGAGACGTCGGCGTCGTGCTTTGATGTCGGCGGCGCGTCCTTCGATCGACGCGCGTCATCGGAGGCCGACAGCATGCGAAAGATCCTGAACAAGCTCGCCGCCCTGCTCATCCTCGTTTTCGCCGCGGATCCCGCGTCGGCGCAGGACGTCAGTCTCGGCGTCAGAACCAACGACTCGCTGCCGCCGCTGATCTGCCCGGTCGACCACTTCGTCGGCGGCATGCGCTGCACCGGCGGCTACTGCCAGAGCGTCGAGATCACCTGCCGCCAGATCGCGGGCGCGACATGGGTCGGACGCCCGGCGTTTCAGCGCTTCATCTCCGAAGAGGGGGCTGGGCGCCGAGACTGCCCGAGCGGATCGGCCATGGCCGGCGTCGCCTGCGACGGAACGAACTGCGACAATCTCTCGATCCTCTGCGCGCCCGTCGGCGGCCGGCGCGTCGCCAGCTGCACGGAGACAGCCTGGTTCTCCGAGGAAGGCGGCGGCCGTCAGACGCTCGAGGCCGGCCAGGTCGCGGCGGCGCTGATATGCAGCGGACGATACTGCGACAACAAGCGTCTGCTCGCCTGCCGCCTGCAATAGACGGCGCGCTCCGGCGATCCGGCGCCCGAACGCGCGCCGCGGCCAAGCTTCCGAGGACCGATTCGCCGCCCTCCGCCTCAAGGGCGTTGCCTTTCGTTTCGGAACGCCGCATGACGGCCGCAACGCATTGACGCGGCCCGATCATACCGAGGGCGAAAAGGCTGACCAAGACCGCTGAGAAGGAGGCGCGCATGGCGACCAGGGTGGCGATCAACGGATTCGGACGCATCGGACGGAACGTCCTCAGAGCCATCGTCGAATCCGGCCGGACCGATATCGAAGTGGCGGCGATCAACGATCTCGGCCCGGTCGAGACCAACGCGCATCTCCTGCGCTACGACAGCGTCCATGGCCGCTTCCCGGGCGAGGTGAAGGTCTCCGGCGAGACGATCGACGTCGGACGCGGCCCGATCCGCGTCACCGCCATCCGCGACCCGAAGGAGCTGCCCTGGTCGGACATCGACGTCGCGATGGAGTGCACCGGCATCTTCACCGCCCGCGACAAGGCGGCGATGCATCTCGAAAACGGCTCGAAGCGCGTGCTCGTCTCGGCGCCGGCGGACGGCGCCGACAAGACCGTCGTCTTCGGCGTCAACCACGAGGCGCTCACGAACGACGACCTCGTCGTCTCGAACGCCTCCTGCACCACCAACTGCCTCGCGCCGATCGCCTATGTGCTCAACAACGCCATCGGCATCGAGCGCGGCTTC